>JBIKUE010000091.1:0-18922 GCA_044347755.1 Saprospiraceae bacterium | reverse complement strand
GTTCAATACTCTGCCAAAATTCACAACGCAAACGAAGAACTCTATTCTTGATAGTTGATTAAGGTTGATTAAGTTGATCTCGTTTATGACCTAAACCCTGTCAATCTGATCAGCCCCATAAACAAAATAATTATGTCTCAACCAGTAGCGGCCGTTCGGCACATATTGATTGAAGGGAATAAATCCTACCATAACATCACGGAGGATTTGTGCAGCCCAACAGAGAAATCCCCAAGCAGAGAGTGGATTATTGCTTTCTCTCTGTCAACGGTTTTCCTTGGATTATACGTTTTCGCCATCGTTTGGACGGTGTGGAAGGGTATCGGTGAATGGGGTGCAAATCGCTCTATTAACTGGGCATGGGATATCACCAACTTCGTATGGTGGATCGGTATCGGTCACGCCGGTACGCTGATCTCGGCCATTCTTTTGCTCTTCCGCCAGCGCTGGCGTACCGGTGTAAACCGTGCGGCAGAGGCTATGACCATTTTTGCGGTTATTTGCGCAGGGCAGTTCCCTATTTTCCACATGGGACGTGTATGGTTGGCATTTTTCATCATGCCTTTCCCTAATACCCGTGGTCCATTGTGGACAAACTTCAACTCACCGCTTCTTTGGGACGTATTTGCGATCTCTACCTATTTCTCGGTGTCCTTGCTGTTCTGGTATACCGGTTTGGTACCCGATTTGGCTACAGTTCGTGACCGTGCTAAAGGGTTTAGAAGGAAAATGTATGAGACCTTCTCCTTTGGTTGGACCGGTAGCGCTAAGCACTGGCAGCGTTGGGAAGCACTTTCACTGGTTTTGGCCGGTATTTCCACACCGCTTGTACTTTCCGTACACACCATTGTATCCTTTGACTTTGCTACTTCTGTAGTTCCGGGCTGGCACACCACCATTTTCCCTCCTTACTTCGTAGCGGGTGCAATTTTCTCGGGATTTGCTATGGTGCAAACGCTGATGGTAATTACCCGTAAGGTGTTGAGACTCGAACAGTACATAACGATCAATCACATTGAATCTATGAACAAGGTGATTGTATTGACAGGTACCATTGTAGGTGTTGCATATCTTACAGAGCTATTCATTGCCTGGTATTCCGGGTATATTTATGAGCAGTTTGCCTTCTACAACCGTGTATTTGGTATTTACTGGTGGTCTTACTTCGGTATGATGTTCTGCAACGTAGTTGCGCCACAAGTATTCTGGGCCAGAAGTATTCGCCGGAGCATCTGGTGGACCTTCTTCCTGTCGATTATCATCAACATCGGTATGTGGTTCGAACGTTTTGTGATCATTGCTACTACACTGGCACGCGACTTTCTGCCTTCTTCCTGGAGCTACTATCGCCCAACATGGGTAGAGATTGCGATTTTCACCGGAACGATTGGTTTGTTCTTCTTCTGTTATCTGATTTTCTGCCGCGTTGCACCGGTTGTAGCTATTGCAGAGGTTAAATCAATACTGAAAGTAGCTGGCGACCAGTATATCGGTCCGAATGCCAAACATGGGCATGGCGAGAAAGCTCACCACCATTGATGGGTTCTCCAATTAACTAACACTCAAGTTTCATCATTTATCATTCAGAATAAATGGCTGCTGAAAATACAAAAGTTCTATACGGACTTTACAACGACGAAGAGGTTTTGAAGGGTGCAGTAAAAGCTGCAAATGCTGCCCACCTGGATATCATGGACGTGTTTACGCCGTTCCCGGTTCACGGTCTGGATCCAATTTTGGGCCTTAAAGAAAGCCGCTTACACTACCTCGGCTTTATTTATGGTGCAACTGGCGCCTTGTTCGGTTTCCTGGCAATGACTTGGATTTTTGTGAGCGACTGGCCTACAATGTATGGTGGTAAGCCATATTGGTCTGTACCAGCTTTCATTCCAATCACCTTTGAAATGACGGTGTTGTTTGCAGCATGGGGTATGACCATTACCTTTTATACCATTTGCGGCATGTGGCCTGGTGTTAAAGCTAAAACACTGGATAACCGAATCACGGATGACAAGTTTTGCATAGCCTTTGATGTCACCAACGCATCAGACAGTTCGGTAGATGAATTGAAAGGCTTTTTCCAAAATACGCATGCCGAAGAGGTGAATGTAAAAACGATCTGATGATCCTGTTCTCAGAAAGGGCTTATTGGTTAATCGCCTTCTTCTGAATCCACAAATCAACGAATCAACTAAATTATGAAATACGCAATTGGCGCGATTCTCGGAGTGGCTGTGTTTGCATGGTTGTTTTCTCTTTGTTCTCCTGCAGGAAAGAACAAAACAGGGCATGAGTATATGCCCGATATGTACCATGCAGTTGGCTATGAGGCCAACCAATACAGTGCTTATCACTGGAACCACTGGGAAAGCTCAGAAGATGGTCAGGCTTTCAGCAAAGCTCAACTGTCCCAGCCTCGCAATATTGTGAATGGTACTGTGGCTCGTGGATACACTGCAGTTTATCACACGGATGCGTCAGCTTTGGATATAGTACGTGGCAAAAATGCTTCCAATGCTATTGCAGCACCGGTAAATGGATCTGCACCTTTCTATTATGTTAATACGGAAGAGGATCGTTTGCGTTGTGAAAAGGAGATGGTGAACAACCCTTTCCCAATCACCAAGGAAGGCCTGGATCGCGCAAAACCCTTGTACGATATTTATTGTGGCGTTTGTCATGGCGCTAAAGGTGACGGTCAGGGACCTTTGGTAACTGTTCCGGATGCGAAATACCCTGCTGCTCCTAAAAACCTCATTGGTGACGATATGATCGCTGCAGGCAATGGAC
This sequence comes from Saprospiraceae bacterium, assembly GCA_044347755.1. Lineage (GTDB taxonomy): Bacteria > Bacteroidota > Bacteroidia > Chitinophagales > Saprospiraceae > M3007. The sequence goes on along the minus strand of JBIKUE010000091.1, from coordinate 16,132 downwards.
GTTACTATTTTGCCATGGTTTATGGTAAAAATGTAATGGGCGGTTATACCGATAAACTTTCTTTCGAGGAGCGCTGGCAAGTAATGCACTATATCCGTTCTCTACAGGCGAAAGCAAAGAACCTGGAATACAGTGAAAAGGCTAACACCTTGAGTAACATTGAAAAACCAGCAAAAGGAACTGCTTCAGGTCCTGGTCGTAGTGCTGTAGCCGCTCCGCCTCCTCCACCGGCAGCCCCTGGCAAGTAATTAAACGTTTAGACGTAAAAACGCTGAAGAACCAATTTACACGAATAAAATTCGGCCAGTCCGACCTTGCGATATGAACCTGAATACGCAATTTGTATTTCAAAATAAGACCAAAACGCTTCTCATTGCCGGTATGGCACTGGGTGCAGTGTGTCTTGGACTTACCTTTTTCAACGACGATCCATACCACACCCGTTTTTGGACCAACTGGTTGCATAACTCCGTATTCTTTACGGGAATTGCTTTCATGTCCATGTTCTTCCTCTCTGCCCAGATTACGGCATTTGCAGGATGGAACTCTGTGGTAAAGCGTGTTTGGGAAGCCATGAGTCAGTTCATGTGGGTTGGTATCATCCTGATGGGCGTTATTGTATTGGGTGTTTGGGGCCATTTCCACCACCTGTACCACTGGAACAGTACCGATCTAAACCTTACTGATCCTGAGGCGCCGCACTATGACCGCATCCTGGCCGGCAAAAAAAGCTTCCTGAACCCTATTTGGTTCACCGTGGGTACTATCGGCTTTTTGGCTATTTGGTACTTCTGGGCTAAGAATCTTCGTCAGGCTTCTGTTGACCAGGATACAATGGAGACCAGCGAATTCAAATACTATCGCATTCAGCGCAAATGGGCAGCATCTTTCCTCCCATTGGGCGGCTTTCTGAGCACGGTGTTCCTTTGGCAGTCAGTTATGTCTATCGACTCACATTGGTATAGCACCATGTTTGCCTGGTATTCTATGGTTTCTATGTGGTTGGGCGCCATCTCCATGACAGTAATGCTGATCATTTATTTGAAATCCCTGGGTTACCTGGAATATGTTACACAAAATCACCTGCATGATATTGGCAAATTCCTTTTTGGTATTTCAGTGTTCTGGACCTACCTCTGGTTTGACCAGTTTATGTTGATCTGGTATGCCAACAATGGTGAAGAAACGATTTACTTCAATGAGCGCATGACGCACTATCCGGTGTTGTTCTGGGGCAATTTGTTGTTGAATTTTGTTACGCCTTTCCTTATCCTGATGCGCAATGATACCAAGCGCAAGTTCGGTACCATGTTCTTCGTTGCCTTGATCGTATTCTTCGGTCACTGGTGGGATTACTTTTACATGATCAAGCCAGGTGCTCGTATTTCAGCGCATGAAGCAATGGAATTGGCGGAAGGTAAGCACGGCGACAGCCACAGCAGCGTAGCGCCTGCCAAACAGGAGGCTCCGGCCGAACCGGCTAAAGCAGAAAGTCATGATGCTACTGCCGGACATGCTGCGGATACTCATGCTGCGCCTGCTGATACAACAGCAAATACACACAGTGCAGATGCTGGCAAGCATGAGGATGCTCATCCGGTTGCAACGGAAGCAACAGCAGCCAGTGGAGGGGATCATGGCGATGGTCATGGAGCTGATGGGCACCATGCCGTTGATGAATCCAAAGCATTTAAACTGGGATATACCTTGCCTGGACTTGAAGAACTAGGCATCTTAATCGGTTTTGTTTGCCTGTTCCTTTTCTTTTTCTTCAATCAACTATCTAAGGTTTCGCTTGTTCCATTGAAGGACCCATTCCTGGAAGAAAGCTTACACCATGATACTGGTGCGTTGATCGAAAGTGAAGGTGGAGGGCATGATCATCACTGATTTTTTTGGGGATTTGCCTCTGCCATTTTTAATTGAAAATCAGAAAGCGGTACAGTCCGCAATACATCATAAAATACAGCAATGACTTCGCTAATTGTATTACTCTGCATCATCCTGATTACCGTGGTACTGGTACAAATCGGGAAGGTTTACGAACTGACTAACGTCATTAAAGGCGAGCAGCAGGTTTTGCGCGATAACAGCAAATGGAATGGCTGGCTTTCGCTGGTTTTTTTGGTTGTTTTCCTCATTGGCGTTATTTACTCCGCTTGGGATTATAAGAACGTCATGTTGGGATATGGCCCCCATGAATCGGCTTCCGAGCATGGATTGCTTTTGGATGATATATTCTTCATTACCCTGGTGATCACTGGTATTGTGTTTGTGTTAACCCACATCGCACTATTCTACTTTGTATACAAATACCGGTATCAGGAAGGCCGTAAAGCTAAGTTTATTCCACACGACAACCGTTTGGAAATATGGTGGACCGCCATCCCAGCCGTTGTAATGACCATTCTGGTGGTACGTGGTTTGAATGCATGGAATACAGTAATGGCCGATGTTAAAGAAGGCGAAGAGTATATGGAAATTGAAGCGACAGCTCAGCAATTCGGCTGGACGCTACGTTATCCAGGCGCTGATGGAAAGATCGGTGCTCGTGACTATAAACTCACTACAGGCGCCAACACTCTGGGTGTTGACTTCACTGATCCTAAAACATGGGATGATATTATCCCTGGTCAGGAGTTGTATTTGCCAGTAGGTAAAAAAGTGCGTGTGCGTATCCTTGCAAAAGATGTACTCCACAACTTTTACCTTCCTCAGCATAGGGTGAAGATGGACGCTGTGCCTGGCCTGCCAACCTACTTCGTCTTTACGCCAAGTAAAACTACTTCAGAATACCGTAACGAACTTCGGAAATACCCGGAATACAATGAACCGTTTGATCCGGCAGATCCAACTGGTCCGAAGCGTTGGGAAAAGTTTGACTATGAGTTGGCATGCGCTGAACTTTGTGGAAAAGGCCACTATTCTATGCGTCGGGTTTTAAAAATTGTTTCTCAGGAAGAATATGACGCCTGGTTGAAGCAACAAAAATCGTTCTATCTGACGGAGATTCGTGGAAAGGCCGACGATCCCAATAAGGACAAGGTACTGGATGTTGAAATTCGTGAACGTGCCAAAGAATTTGGAGAAAGTATTAAGAAAGCAGTTGAATCTGCTACAGCAGCAGATAAAACACTTTCTTTGAATCACATCAGTTTTGAATCTGGTTCAGCTACATTGACTTCTAACAGTAAATATGAGCTGGATAATCTGGTAACCGGATTGAATGCATTCCCGAATATTAGCATTGAAATTTCCGGACACACAGATAGTAATGGTGATGCGGCTGCAAATCTGGCCTTGTCGTCTTCACGTGCGGCAGCGGTAGCTAAATACCTTGCAGATCGCGGGATCTCTGCCGGTCGTTTGAAGCCTCGTGGTTATGGTGATACTAAACCGCTTGTGCCGAACGATTCGCCTGAGAACATGGCCAAAAACAGACGTACAGAGTTCACTATTTTGAACTGAAAATAAGAGCTAAACACCTGAAGTCCCTGTTAGAACCAAATTTGTAAAATTGACTACATAAACTTGTAAGACATGGCACACGTCAATACAGCCGCTGAAACTTTGGAAGATAAGCTCACCCAGGAACTTGGTTATGATGACCATTTTCATGAGCATCATCATGGTGATAAGTTTCAGTCTAATTTCCTTACCACCTACATTTTCAGTACCGACCACAAGATCATCGGCCGTCAGTTTTTGATTACCGGTATTTTCTGGGCTTTCATTGGTGCGGCAATGTCTATCATTTTCCGTTTGCAATTGGGATTTCCTGAGGCCGATTTGGCCTGGCTTCGTCCAATTTTAGGAAAATGGATTATGGTGAATGACGCAGGCATAGGCAAACTTGATCCTGAATTTTACTATGCATTGGTGACGATGCACGGAACTATCCTGGTATTCTTTGTATTGACAGCTGGTTTGAGTGGTACTTTTGCCAACTTGTTAATTCCGTTGCAAATTGGTGCCCGCGATATGGCATCTCCGCTGTTGAACGCACTTTCTTACTGGTTCTTCTTCCTGGCTGGTGTTGTGATGTTCATCTCACTATTCCTTAGCACAGGCCCTTTCTCCGGTGGATGGACAGCATATCCTCCATTGAGCGCACTACCACAGGCTTCTGACGGTTCTGCAGCAGGGATGACCATGTGGATCGTGTCGATGGCCTTGTTTGTAGTTTCCTCTTTGTTAGGTGGTATCAACTACATTACTACCATTTTGAATCTTCGTACTAAAGGAATGAGCCTTTGGCGCATGCCGCTGCCGATGTGGGCAATTTTTGTGACAGCTATTCTGGGCGTATTATCCTTCCCGGTTTTGTTGTCAGGTGTGTTGCTCCTAATGTTTGACCGCAGCCTTGGTACTTCTTTCTATTTGAGCGAGATTGTGGTAGGTGGTGAGATTTTGGATCGCATTGGTGGTAGTCCTATTTTGTTCCAGCACCTTTTCTGGTTCCTTGGACACCCTGAAGTGTATATCATCATTCTTCCTGCGATGGGTATAGTGTCAGAAGTTTTGTCTGTACATGCACGCAAGCCGATCTTTGGATACACAGCCATGGTGTATTCTATTCTGGCTATTGGTTTCCTTGCCTTTATCGTATGGGCACACCATATGTTCATGTCAGGGGTAAATCCATTTATCTCTAACTTCTTTGTGATTTTCACGCTTATTATTGCAGTACCCTCTGCGGTAAAAGTGTTCAACTGGATTGGTACCATCTATGGCTCCAACTTCCGGTTTACCTCAGCCAGTTTGTTTGGTGTTGGTTTTGTTTCCATGTTTATCTCCGGTGGTTTGACTGGTATCTTCCTGGGTAACTCTGCCATTGACATTGCATTGCATGATACGTACTTCGTTGTGGCTCACTTCCACATTGTAATGGGTATCGCGGCCTTCTTCGGTATGTTCGCAGGTGTTTATCACTGGTTCCCGAAAATGTTTAGCCGATATATGAATGAGACGATGGGTAAAATCCATTTCTGGGGAACACTCGTAGGTGCTTACGCTATTTTCTGGCCAATGCACTACACTGGAATGGCTGGGGTTCCTCGTCGTTATTATGACGGTGGAGCTTCCTTCGATGCATTCCGTCACTTTGAAGATTTGAACCGTTTCATTACGGTTGCAGCTATCATGGTGTTCTTCCTCCAAATCGTATTTATCGTGAATTTCTTCTACTCCATTTTCAGTGGCAAGAAACTTACGGTTAAAAATCCATGGGGAGCAAACTCTCTGGAGTGGACTACACCTATCAAACCTGGTCACGGTAACTGGCCTGGTAACATTCCAACGGTTCAGCGTTGGGCATATGATTATGGTAAAGACGGTGAGGAGTTCATCCCTCAGTATATTCCATTGAAAGAAGGCGAGCATGATCATGGCGAAGGCCATTGATCAATAAGAACAAACGAAAAACCTGGTAAATAGCATTGAATCACATCAACCGGACTTGTTAGTCCGATACATCAATGGGAATGCAGCGCAACGACGTTAAACAGATTTCAGTTTTGGATGGTACCAGGCAGGCGATTACGGATTTCGGCTTGTTGGTCAAGTTTAAGTTGACGTTACTGGTTCTTTTCTCAGCTGTAATGTCGTATGCCATTGTTACCAATGGTGAAGTGAATTGGGGATCAATGTTATTACTCGCGGTTGGCGGTTTTCTGGTAACAGGTTCTGCTAACGCACTAAATCAGGTACTTGAGCGTGATTTCGACCGGTTGATGCCCCGAACGGCTAACCGGCCGGTGGTCACAGGCAGAATGAGTGTAAGTACAGCAGTATTACTGGCAGGTTTAATGGCGTTGTTTGGTATTACGATGTTATCGGTTTTCAATCCGCTAACCGGATTCCTTGGAACACTATCCTTGATCAGTTATGCCTTTGTATATACTCCGATGAAGCGTTCCACATCCTTATCAGTTGCTGTAGGGGCAATCCCGGGAGCGTTACCTCTGATTATAGGATGTGTAGCTTATGAGGGGTATATTTCACCAACTGCATGGATGTTATTTGCGCTTCAGTTTCTTTGGCAATTTCCGCATTTCTGGGCGGTGGCCTGGCTGGCGGATGAAGATTATAAGAAGGCTGGATTTTATCTCCTTCCTTCCAAAAATGGGGAAAAGGATCAAACTACTGGTTTTTTATCCTTTATATTTTGCCTGTTGATGGTAGGAAGTGCGGCCTTGAGTTATGTTTTGGGTTATGTTGGTTTTTGGGCAAGTCTGGTACTTATAGTGCTTAATATTTATTGGGCCATTCAGTGCTGGAAATTGTACAAAACCTGTGAAAGAGGAGCAGCGAGAAAGCAGATGTTTGTTTCATTTTTGCACTTGCCGCTGTCTTTGATCGTGATTTTGCTGGACAAACTTTTTTGAGTTTGCATCCACGTTAACCAGGGAATCAATCTGGAAAGAAAGGTTTTCCTCTAATTATTTGAACATGGCCGCATTAAGGCAAGAATATAACCAAAGCAAAATACATCCGCATAAATTGGCATTGTGGGTGGCCATCGGATCCATCATCATGATGTTCGGGGCTTTTACAAGTGCTTATGTCGTAAGAAGAGCCGCCGGAAACTGGCTTGAATTCAGGTTGCCGGATGTCTTTATGGTGAGTACAGTGATTATCTTGTTGAGTAGTGTGACCATTCATTTGGCATATTCAGGATTTAAACAAGGGAAAGAGCAACAGTATAAGGGGATGTTGATAGCAACTTTTGTGTTGGGATTGGCTTTTGTGATGATGCAATATGTGGGTTGGGAAGCGCTTAATAACATGGGTGCAACCTTTACCGTAAATCCATCCAGTTCATTCATTTATGTTATTTCCGGGCTTCATGCCGCTCACGTATTGGGTGGAATCGGAGCACTGACGGTTGCACTTACGCACGCATTCATTTTGCCGTTTAAGCCAACCCTTCGCCGGAAGCAACGTTTTGATTTGGTGGTACATTACTGGCATTTTGTGGACATTCTTTGGGTTTATCTCATGGTGTTCTTTATGCTTCAATCTTAAATTTTCAGACAGTGGATAAACAGGATTATCCAAGGTTTATTCATCAATCTTGATCTAATAACTCATTGACTATCATGGCAGAAACTTCTGTTTCACACGCACACGAGACACACGAGCACGGCCCAGACGGGAATCTGTGGGATGGTGGAAAAGAGCCGATGAAAGCCAGCTATGGCAAGCTGATGATGTGGTATTTCCTCGTATCTGACGCATTTACCTTTGCCGGCTTTTTGATTGCTTATGGCGCTATCCGCTTCAGTATGCCAACCTGGCCGGAGCCGGATTTTGTGTTCGCTTCTTTCCCATTCGTAAAAGCACACTGGCCGTTGGTGTTCGTAACATTCATGACCTTCGTCCTGATTTTCAGCTCTGTGACTATGGTTCGTGCCGTACAGGAAGGTCATCGCGAAAACAAACGTGGTGTTGTATTTTGGATGTTCCTTACTATTCTGGGTGGTGCAACTTTCCTTGGTAGCCAGGCATATGAATGGACCGTTCTGATCAAATATGAAAATGTGTCTGTAAACCGCAACCCATTCGGGCGTTACGTTGCAGATGGCGTATTGGTTGATGCAAACGGCAAGGAAATCATGGAAAATGGCGCACCTGTAAATGTAAAAAAGGATGAGTCATACCTACTCCATGGCCATGAACATGATGGCAAAGTCGAATTGGAGAAAAAGTATGTACGGTATACTTCCGGAGTATATGCCGGACAAACAGTACAGGTAGAAGAAGGCCCTAAGGCATTCGGAGCCCTGTTCTTCTTCATCACCGGTTTCCACGGTTTCCACGTATTTTCCGGGGTAGCTTTCCTAACTATTATCATGATCAATGCGATGAGCGGATTGTACGCATCCCGCAAAAATGGTTACGAAATGGTAGAAAAGATTGGCCTTTACTGGCACTTTGTAGACTTGGTTTGGGTATTCGTGTTCCTGGTATTCTACCTGCTGTAATATTCCAACACATGTCAGTAATCATTTGTTTCGGCCCCTGATCTCAGATGACGGAACAAATCAACAACTTGATTCATTCAAAGATTTAAACAACTCAGCCATGGCTGCACATCAATCATACGAAGACCAGAAGAAACTTGTATTCTACGGACTGAAGCTTCTGGGTATCATTACTATTGTAGAAGTAGTATTCGCATTGTTTGCTAAAGGACATATCGTTCCCAGTATAACCTTTGGTAAGGATGGTGGCTTCGGCCAGGCTATCTACATGCTGGCTATGATAGGAGCTAGTTTATACAAGGCCTATTTCATTGTATTCTTTTTTATGCACATGTCGCACGAAGTGAAAGGCCTTGTACTTAGTGTGTTGTTACCTATGCTTTTGCTGGTTTGGGCAATCATTGCCTTTTTCCAGGAAGGTGGGCGCTGGGGCGCCGCCAGGGAACAAATCAAACAAAAAGATCAGGAAGTGGTCCAGCCTGCGCCTTCCGCCAAACCAACAGGTTATTGGTTGGACGGTACTATGAGAGGATAAAACAAAAAAGGCGCGGAACAACTCCACGCCTTTTTTGTTTAACGGAAAAAACATCAATTGAGCCACTAAAATGGAGTTTCTATCAAATCATGAGTGAACAAAAGCAACCTTCAAAGAGTAGAAAAATATTATTGGCAGTAGCCATGGTAGTTGTGTTGGGCGTACTTCCCGCTATCTCCTGGATATACCTTAAAAATGGCTTGGAATGGCGCAAAGATGCACTCGCTGAACTTGGTTCCTTTGGCCAGATACGCGGTGCTTACATCATTTATCCGGATGGCACTAAAGAGAACCAATTGGCAGAAAGTGTGTGTGTTATCCATAATTTTGGAGCAGACCCCGATCTTACTGAGGAGAATAAACAAATCATAAATACCAATAAAAGGCTGTATGATCAGTTTGGAAAAATGAGCGACGGAACACCCAGACCATTTTTCAAAATCGTCATGATTTACGAAGGTGGTACGGCTGAGTTCAGGTCAGAGATTCAGAAAATTCCCAGCATTGATTATGCCACCTGGGTTCAGACCGGCGGGCTCGGTTCCTGGGGCACTATCCTGAACAATGGTTATGAAAAATTTGTTCTGGATAAGAAAGCCAAAGAATACAAGCGTGTATACGCATTAGCTGATGCAACCGGTCAAATTAGATGCTTTTACAATGCCCTTGATGAAAAACAGGTGGAACGCATGGTGCAACAAATTGCTATCATGCTTCCTGTAAAGTAACGAGTCTTTTATATGACACCAAACATTGCCTTGGAGAAAAAGCTCAACAAATGGGCTTATGTAGTATCAGCAGCTGTACTGTTATTGGTTGGCTTGATGCGTCAATATAAATTTGATCTGGGTGTAGACTTCAGTTTTCTGCCCCCATTTCATGCGTCATTGAATGCTGTAACAGCGGTTATTCTTTTGATTGCTTTTTGGCACATCAAAAATGGCAGGGTAGAACAACACAGAAAAGCTATTTACCTTGCTATGGCCACTTCCGCACTATTCCTGCTTTCTTATGTGTTGTATCACTTCACTACCCCTGAAACGAAGTATGGAGGTGAAGGAACTATGAGGATGATTTATTTCTTCCTCTTGATAACCCACGTTATTCTTGCTGCGGTAATTCTGCCTTTTGTGTTGTTTACATTTACCCGTGCGTATACGAACCAGTTTGAAAGGCATAAAAAAATGGCCCGGTGGGTGTTCCCGCTTTGGCTGTATGTAGCCATTACCGGCCCAATTTGCTACCTGATGCTAAAACCTTATTACTAGTAATAGGCTAGCAGGTCTTAATTTTGTAACAAGAAAAAAAGCTCGTTATGAAAAACATCCTCTTTTTCGTTGGTTTGATTTTTTGCATGTTGTTCCTTTTACCTCTGGAAGCTGACGCGCAATGCGCTATGTGCAAAGGCGCCGCGGAAGCTAATTTAAGACAGGGTGGGGGAGACCCTAAAGGTCTGAACAACGGCATCTTGTATATGCTGTCAATTCCTTATCTGCTCGTAGGCGGCATCGGCTACTGGTGGTGGCGTAACCGTCGCCAAGAAAAGGAGCAGGTCACAGATATGTCTGAAGAAGATTTTGCACGGTATGAATAAAAATGCCGCATAAGCCCACAAAAAAAGCCCGACAGATTACTGCCGGGCTTTTTTTGTGGCCGGATGGTTCTTTAATTTAGCGTATAGCGTGCGCTGAGGGCACCATATCCAAAACCAAACCCGCTGCTGTAGTAGGATTCACCCAATACAAAAGTTGGAACCCAGTCAACGGACAAGTTCAAAGGCAGGTCGGCAAATTTATAATCGAGACCACCACAGCCCATAATGGCAATATTGAGTCCGTTATATTCTCTGCCAAAGTTAAAGTCGTTGTTGTAAGTCCACAGCCAGGCAGCTGCACCACCTCCAACGTACCACTGAAGGCCTTCTACTTCAGCAATAGGTGTATGGTGTTGATACATGGCGCCAATGTTGATTGCACGGGCCCATGCCCAGCCACGGAAGCCAACGAAGGCTTCAACTGCCCCCTTTTCGTTCAAAAAATGCTTATAGGACACAGCGGCAGGGTAACCCAGACGTAAGCCAATTGCACTTTTGTATGTGCTTTGGCCTTGGGCTGTGAACACGCAGCATACCACAATGGCCAGGGCGAAAATCAGTTTTTTCATTTTTAATGTAGGTTGTTTAAAGTGTGGTTAATAAAAGTTGGCGCAAATCTAATGTGCAAATGGATTAAGTCAAGTATTTAGCCAAAGCTTTTGCATATAGGTTTGGAGGAATTTCTCACCTTAGCCCCTGCATAAATGCCGGAGGTGCCGGTTTAGCGCCTTAAACATACATTTTATGGAAAAAAAGATCGCCGTTTTCCCTGGCTCCTTCGATCCGATCACCGTTGGGCATGTGGATCTGGTGAAAAGAGCCCTCCCTTTATTTGACGAAGTTATTGTGGCTGTGGGTATCAACAGTACTAAAAAATACCTCTTCCCGTTGGAGCAGCGCTTGGAGTGGCTCCGGCAGGTGTTCCAAGCGGAACCCCGGGTGAAAGTTGATTCCTTTCAGAATCTGACCGCACATTACTGTCAACGAATCGGGGCGCGTTATTTGCTGCGTGGGCTGCGCAATGCTTCGGATTTCGATTATGAAAAAACGATTTCCCAACTGAATCATATTGTTGGTGGGGGAATTGAGACGGTTTTCCTCATTTCCCAACCGGAGTTTTCTCATATCAGCAGCACTATTGTTCGGGAGATCATCATCGGTGGGGCAGATGCAAGCCCGTTTCTTCCCAAGGAGATTAAGATACAGAAATGATTATTTGTCAGAGTCTGGAATAATCGTTAATTTTGGAGGTGGACTTTCTGAAACCAAATGGGCATTGTTTATTTGGTAATAACCATTTCAATGAAAACCTCCGATAAAGCCCTGGATAGAGAAGCATTCAGGCAACTGCAACAACAACTTGCTCCGCAATTCGAACAAGTTTTTCCGGATCCATTGGCGCTAAAAACAGTGGTGGTTTTACCCAGTTTGTCGCTCGATGCGGATATTTTAAGCAAAATAAAGGGCCATGTACATTATGAGGAGCGGATGTTGTGTATGCTGCTCCTCCTGCGTATGCCCCGAACGCGCATTGTTTTCCTGAGCAGTGTGCCGATTTGTAATGACATCATTGATTACTACCTCCATCTTTTGCCGGGAATTACTCCCATGCATGCGCTCAAGCGCCTGGTTTTACTAAGTTGCCATGATACCTCCAACCGCCCGCTGACGGAAAAAATCCTTTCGCGCCCAAAACTGCTTGAGCAAATTCGCCAGGCTATTTTGCCCGGTCATGTGGCGCACTTGGTTGGGTTTAATATTACCCCCCTGGAAGAAATGGTTGCTCTGCAGCTGGGCATACCAATCTATGGCTGCCCTTCAGACCTGAATTTCTGGGGAACTAAAAGTGGAAGTCGGGAGCTGTTCAAAGAAGCCGGTCTTTTACACCCACCAGGTTTTGAAAACCTGAGTGATATGGCTGATGTGCAAAATGCCTTGAGGGAGTTACACAGGATGCACCCAACCTTGCGCAGGGCTGTGGTTAAATTGAATGATGGTTTTTCCGGAGATGGAAATGCCGTGTTTACTTATGATACATCAGATGATATTGGAGAGGACAACTTGCGTCGCAACCTGAAAATGGTAGCTTCAGATATGGATTATGACCAGTTTTCAGAAAAAATGAAGATTATGGGGGGGATCGTAGAAGCTTTTATTGAAGGTCAGACAAAAACTTCCCCATCGGTTCAATGCCGAATCAATCCATTACATCAAGTGGAAATTATCTCCACACATGATCAGGTATTAGGCGGAGAGTCCGGGCAGGTTTATACCGGCGCTACTTTTCCAGCAAAACCAGATTATAGTGTGAAAATTGGCAATACCGGACTCGAGTTGGGCAAACTAATGAGTAAGAAGGGCATCCTGGGGAGATTTGGTGTTGATTTTATATCCGTTTTGGAGAACGGGAAATGGATACACTATGCCATTGAGATTAACCTTCGGAAAGGGGGAACTACCCATCCCTTCCTGATGCTGCAATTTCTTACAGATGGGTTTTATGATGCTGTTAGAGGTGTTTACCAAATGCCTAACGGTCAAACCCGGTGTTATTTCGCTACTGACGGTCTACAGTCGGAATCTTACCGGCAGTTTACTCCGGCCGATCTCATGGATATCGCCATTTGTCATAACATACATTTTGATGCCACGATTCAGGAAGGAGTTACCTTTCATTTGTTAGGGGCTTTGGGAAGTTATGGTAAGTTAGGGATGTTGTGTGTGGGTAATACACACGAAAAAGCTTTGACTTATTACCACAAAACGGTGGCGGTTTTGGATGCTGAAGCACAGCATTCCGTTTATTAGTTTGCAGGTAGTCCGAAACGGAGGAATAAAAAAGCCGCCACGCATGATTGCGGGCGACTTTTTTATCGACTTGTTGCGGTGGCCGAATCGCGCAAACAATACCCCATCTCAGCAAGCCTTATTTTGTATTCTGAATTCAGACTATTGCCCGATGTCAAAATATCTGGTAGTCTGGATGCAAAAGCATTATGGGAGGATCACACGATCAATCGCATGTACCACACCGTTGGAACCTTGTACATCTGTGATAATGATGTTGGTGGTACGGTTACGTGCATCAACAATTTTAGCGCCACCAGTCAGGTTGATGGAAAATTTACCGCCTCCGAAAGTGGTTACTTCCTGACCGTTCGTCAATTGACCGGCCAATACATTGGCGCCATTAACTACGTGGTACTGAAGCACGGCATTCAGGGTTGCATTGTCCACCTGATCCAGGCTGGTCAGGTTAAGTTCTGTCAGCAATGCACCAAATGCAGCGTTAGTTGGGGCAAATACCGTGAAAGGACCAGCTCCGGAAAGAATTTCTACATAGTCTACTCCCAGACCGGGGCGAGTCAAAGCAGCTACCAGGGTGCTGAAATTGGCATTGTTCAGGGCATGGTTCACAACCGTTGGAAGACCGATCACTTTGTCAACAATGTGGACTACACCATTGGAAGCCAAAACGTCGGCAGTGATAACTTTTACATCTTTATTGATGCTTACACCGCTCGCATTTTTTTGAGCCAGGATGCTAAGGTTGCTGGTGGTATTTCCGAAAGTTGCCAATGTTTTAACATAGCCTTCAGTTGGAACACCGGCCGCACGGATTTCTCCGCTTACTACGTGGTTCAACAATACCTGTTGTAGTACATTGACTGGAACAGCCTCCAGGTTAGCAAATCCATTTGCAGACAGGAAAGCGCTGAAAGCTTCATTGGTTGGTGCAAATACAGTGAAGGGGCCGTCTGCATTGAGTGCATCCACTAAACCGGCGCGGTTAAGGGCAGCTACCAAAGAAGACAGGTTACTGGTGTTTTGAGCAGTTTCTGCAATGGTTTTTGGTGTGTTTTCCTCGTCTTCTTTGCAAGAGGTGAATACCAGCGTGGCGCTGAGGGCAAGGATCATACTGAAAAGCAACTTTTTCATAGTTTTTGTGCTTGGTGAGTGATAGTTAAGTTTGTTAATCTGTGTTTAACAGCGGCAATCGCATTTTGTTTAATTATTTAATTTGTAAAACCGAAAAACGTTAAACAAAATCATTCTTTGCCTAATTCCGTCATTTGTCCGCATTTCAACAATTCGGTTGCATTTCTTTTGCATGAGTACCTTTTTCCTGCCTTTAACTGGAGCCTAATTGTACCTTTGCTTTGGATTTCCAGGAAAACCCTGGTTCAAAAATGCCCTTTTTATACATTCAAATATGACCGACGCTATTTTCACAGTACCCCATCCCATTAATGAACCCATTTGGAATTATGGCCCCGGTTCTCCGGAAAAAGCCGCTTTGAAAAAAGCCCTCGCTGAAGCCAAATCCACACAACGGGATGCCCCCATGTATATTGGCGGCAAGCACGTAACCACCGACAACAAGGTAGCCATGCGTCCGCCACACGAGCGCGCGCACGTGCTTGGACACTATTCAAAAGGCAATGCAGAACACGTAAAGGCCGCTATCGATGCTGCACTTGCAGCCAAACCGGCCTGGGAGGCCATGCCCTGGCAGGAGCGCGCCGCTATTTTCCTGCGCGCTGCTGATTTGCTCACCGGTCCGTATCGTGCCAAAATGAGCGCCGCTACTATGTTGTGCCAAAGCAAAAATGCCTTCCAGGCGGAAATCGATTGTATCTGCGAACTGGCGGATTTCTGGCGCTACAATGTGTATTTCATGCAGGAGATATACAAACAACAACCCCTAAGCACTCGCACGGTGTGGAACCGCACCGACTGGCGTCCGCTGGAGGGATTTGTGTTTGCACTGACACCCTTCAACTTTACCGCCATTGCCGGCAACCTTCCTACTGCCCCTGCCATGCTGGGCAACGTAGCAGTTTGGAAGCCTGCTGAATCCCAGATTTATTCGGCTTCTGTGATCATGGAAATTCTGGAAGAAGCCGGTTTGCCAGCAGGGGTAATTAATCTGGTGTACGTAGATGGCAAAACAGTGGGAGATGTGGTGTTCAAACATCCTGACTTTGCCGGTATTCACTTCACGGGCAGCACAGGTGTTTTCCAAAGCATCTGGAAAACCATTGGGGAGAATATTGCTAATTATAAATCCTACCCGCGCATTGTGGGTGAAACGGGAGGCAAAGACTTCGTTATTGCCCACAACTCTTCCGATCCTAAAGCTGTGGCAGTAGCGCTGGGTCGCGGCGCGTTTGAATTCCAGGGGCAGAAATGTTCTGCTGCATCGCGGGCGTACATTCCGAAAAGCATTTGGGGCAAGGTGAAACAATATTTGCAGGAAGATCTGCAATCCATGAAAATGGGGACAACGGAAGATTTCCGGAATTTCGTTAATGCTGTTATCGATGAAAAGGCTTTCGACAAGATCTCGGCCTACATTACTGAAGCAAAAAAATCCGACAAAGTGCAGGTGATTGCCGGTGGCAATTACGACAAATCGCAGGGCTATTTCATTGAGCCAACGGTGCTGGAGGTGTCAGATCCGATGTATGTAACGATGTGCGAGGAGATTTTCGGACCAGTGCTTACCATATACGTATATGAGGATAAAGATTTCAGCCATATTCTCGACGTTGCCAACAGCACCTCTCCGTATGCCCTCACTGGGGCTATTTTTGCCAACGACCGTGCGGCACTCGCCCTGGCGAACGACAAGCTGCGCCATGCAGCGGGTAACTATTACATCAACGACAAGCCCACCGGTGCCGTAGTTGGACAGCAGCCATTTGGCGGCGGCAGAGCATCTGGAACCAACGACAAAGCTGGTTCCATGATCAATTTGTACCGCTGGTTGTCGCCGCGTACCATGAAAGAAAACATGGTGCCACCGACAGATTATCGGTATCCGTTTTTGGGTGAGGAGTGAGGAGTTTTACCGCGGAGTCGGTGAGGTATAAACTAAGAGGCCGTCCCATAAGTGAACACTTATGGGACGGTTTTTATTTTCCGGCATAGAGTTTTATCTTTGGATCATGGCAATGACAAATAAACGGCGACACAAAGTAGTGACGTTCAAGCCCTACGAACAGCATCAGGGAG
>JBIKUE010000090.1:0-18975 GCA_044347755.1 Saprospiraceae bacterium | reverse complement strand
TGATTGAATCTATCTTTGTCATGGGCCAGGAAGTCGTTTTTTAAGCTTCGTAACTCAAAAATACGCTTGCTGGCTCACTTTTCTTCCTGAAAATTACCCGATCCTCGGGGATTCATGCAACAAAGCCGCTTTTTGTTTGTAGTGATTTTCTCAGGCAGGACCATGGGCAGAAGTCGCACCTCTTGGTAACTTCGAATCAACCTGTGCACATCGTAACGCCTTTATTGGAAGAAATCCTCATTCAACGCTACTACATGAAAACCATGAAACATCACTTGTTTCTGTTGCTCCTCCTGCCGGTTTGGCTGAATGCCCAGACCGTAAGACCTAAATTGGAGCCTTCCACAAAAAGTATTGTCCCTTTATCTGCCGAATCCTCCGGGAAGGCAGATCCCGTTACTTACGCTGTGGTGATCGGCATTTCTGATTATCAGGATCCCGAGATTCCAGATCTGCGTTTTGGAGCTGCAGATGCTGAGGCTTTTGCCACTTATTTGCGCTCATCGTCCGGTGGTAATCTTGATCAGGCACATCTCACGCTGCTGACAAATGAACAGGCTACAGCCGGGCGGGTAGCTACTGCTTTGGAGGCTCTGTTGGATCATGTAAAGGAAGGAGAACAGGTCATTATCTACTTCTCCGGACACGGCGATGTGGAGCGAAAAAAGATATCCCAAGCCGGTTTTTTACTTTGCTGGGATTCGCCATCCAGGGTGTATACAGGGGGCGGCACCTATGCATTGGTAAGTTTGCAGGAGCTTGTCACTACGCTTACATTACAAAACAAAGCCAAGGTAAAGGTGATCACGGATGCCTGCCATGCAGGCAAGTTATCCGGCAGCCAAATTGGCGGTGTGCAATTGACGGCCTCCAATTTGGCGAGGCAGTTCGCCAACGAGGTCAAAATTCTTTCCTGTTTGCCAAACGAATTCAGTCTGGAAGGTGAGCAATGGGGCGGCGGTCGAGGTTGTTTCAGTTACCATCTGGTGGAGGGACTTTATGGCCTGGCGGATAGAAATTCGGATGGTGTGGTGAGTGTGTCAGAAATTGATCGCTACCTGGAGGATCAGGTGACGCCTGAAGCAGCGCCCCATCCGCAATCCCCAATGGTCATAGGCATCAAAACGGATAAGTTGGCCAACGTTAATACTGCATTATTGGACCAATTGAAGCAGTATAAACGGGGAGAAATTCCGCAGTTCACGCCCACAGAAGGTCGTGTTTTCGAAGAGAATCTGCTGACGGGATTTTCTCCGGTGGCCATCGAGACCAAAGTGGATTCCGGGGTTTGGGGTATTTACCACCAGTTCAAGCTGGCCATTCAGGAGAAACGCTTTCTGGAGCCCGCAGAGGATTGTGCGGAATACTATTATCGTCAACTTGCGGACAATGAGTCGATTGCCCCTTTACATGGCTTTATCAAAAGGAATTATGCAGCAGCTTTGCAGGATGAAGCACAGCAGGCTATCAATGCGGTGCTGAAAATAAACCTGCCGGAACTAACCCGAAGCAATCTGGAACGGGCTAAAAAATACCGGCAATTCCCTTTTTTGCTGGCTCGTGCTGCGGAAATAATAGGACCGTCTCATTACATGTATAAAACGATAAGGGCGCGGCAGGTCTTATTTGAAGGACTTTTGTTGTTTCTCGATACGTACGCTTCCCGGGATCCGGAAAGCGGGCAACTGGTACTGGATAAGTACAGGCAATCCTTGATTTGGGATCAGGAATTTCCGGTTACTTATTATTACATGAGTCTTTGTTATGCGATAAAAATGAATCAGCCGGATTCTGCGATCGCATATTCCCATTTAGCCACACAACATGCCGAAACCTGGGTAATCCCATATGCCCATTTGGGTTATTGTCTTTCCCGATACTACCCTGAGCGATACACAGATGCGAAAAACCTGCTGGATAAAGCGATGGCCATTGACTCCAATAATGTTTCTGTATGGATCTCCTTAGGCTCGGTATATCATTATCAACGACAATTTAAGCAGGCTGAAGCGGCTTATCGTTATGCGCTCAAACTGGATTCAAGCAACGCTATTACCTGGGCAAATCTTGGGGTGGAATTGATTCAAACCAGTCAATACGAAGCGGCGGAATCTGCCCTTCAACGCTCGATGGACATCAATCCGAAACAGGTATTTGCCCGTTACGTGCTTGGGTGCATGTACCTGCTTTGGCAAAAATCTTCTGAGGCGGAGGTCATTTTCTTGCAGGCGTTGCAAATAAACCCCGGGCATACCGCATCACGGGATAGTCTTGCGCACCTATATTTATCGCAAAAAAAATGGAAAGAAGCGGAATATCATTTCCTGGAGTTGACCAGGCATAATCCCAACTATCCTTCCGCCTGGTATCAGTTGGCTTGCCTTGCGGCGATGGATGGCAGAAAGGAACCCGCTTTGGAGTATTTGGAAAATGCCATTTTGAAAGGTAAAATAGACTACGGTGCGATAATCCAGGAATCGAGATTGACCTCGATGCTGGAAACGGAAGTTTTTAAAGCGCTCATGCAAAAGTATTACCCGGATCAACAAAAGAATTGATGCCATTGCAACCTGAAAAATCACCACCTTACATTTACATTTTAACCATTCTTCAACAATGAAAAATCAACTGTACTATTATTCGGCGCTTCTATGCCTCTTTTTTGCTTCCGGTGGTTGCATAAACAATACAACACCCGTTTCTAATCTTGCTCCGCCGCCGCCATTTGTAATAAAGGTCCGGGATCACGAGGCTCAACAAAAACTGCAAGACGTTGAAGTCTCCTTAAAACCTGCCGGATCATCCTCTACAATCATCACCAAAAAAACGGATCCCAATGGTGAGGTTTCCTTTGATAATCTCAGTATAAGTGATGGATGTTTAATTAGTTTTATGATGAATGATAAGCATCCTGTCACGATTACAATTGATAAGAGATCCAGTCTGGACGCTATTGAGGTAGAGTTGTATGATATAAAGCCTGGTAACAATACTATAAATGGAAAAGTGATTAGTAGTCAATCAACGACAGTACGTAATCTCAATCCCCCAAATGAAACTGTTCCGGTCAGTCAGGGAAGATATTCTCTTACTACTACAAATTCAACCGGCCCTTTCCGTATTGAATACCTGACAACCGCTGTTTCGATTCAATTAACCGTCACACGGCCAGATGGTGGCTCTGCCACGATTGATGTAGCTTTTGATGATACTCCTATTGGGGGGAAATAGTAAGTGACTCCCTGATCATTGGTTTATGTCCACGAAAACTATCAGAATAGCTTATGCCTCACCCTTTGAAACGCCTGTTGCCTTTATTACTGATCCCGTTTCTGGCAAACGCCCAGGCACAAACGGAAAAATCGGGAACGGAATCCTCTGCGGTTAAAAGCATCACCCCATTGTCTGTAGTTCCCTCAACGGAAACAGGTGTGGTTACCCACGCAGTGGTGATCGGTATTTCTGACTATCAGGACAAGGATATTCCTGACCTGCGTTTTGCGGATCAGGATGCCGAGGCCTTTGCCAACTTCCTCCGCTCGCCTGCGGGCGGGGCGCTGGATGAGGATCATCTGAAAGTGCTCACCAATGAAAATGCCTCTGCCGGCCGTGTTGCAGAAGCCCTGGATGCACTCATCGAGCAGGTAAAAGCCGGAGAACGGGTTATCATATATTTTTCAGGCCATGGGGATGTAGAAGGTAAAAAGTTGTCACAACCCGGTTTTTTGCTTTGCTGGGATACACGTTCCAGGGTCTATATGGGCGTGGGAACCTATTCTCTTTCATTTCTACAGGAAATTATCAGTACCCTGTCTCAGAAAAATCAGGCCAAGGTGGTGGTAATCTCTGACGCCTGCCATGCGGGCAAACTGGCGGGCAACCAGATTGGCGGAGCGCAACTTACCGCTGCTCATTTGGCCAGGCAGTATGCCAATGAAGTGAAGATCCTGTCTTGCCAACCCAACGAATACCCTCGCTTGCGCGAAGCTCCGCTAATCCCAAGCCCAACGCACGCTGGCGCGATGTTTCAACATCGTGACATACTATTCCTGTCGGCTTTGCCGACAACTACAGCAGAGATTTTAGTGCAACCCCACTTGCATCCTTAGTTTTTTGCGTTTAACTTTGGTAAGCTAAACAACCAGTGAAATGAGTGTCTAATACAAAATCCGTGACCAGAAGGCAATTATCCCACTTTGGACTAAAGCACCCACCTTCCGTTTGTCGGCAAAGCCGACGGGGATACTCGGCACGAGGCTGAAGCCATCGCGCCAGCGTGCGTTGGGCTTGGGTAGCTTCGCGCTAGCGGAGGCAAACGCCCAGGCACAAACGTTGGGCCTGTAAGGTAATGATTCAAAAAGTGTGTCTGTAAAATGAAAAAAGCTCTTCATTTTATAGACACACTTTTTGGAACATTATCATCCGCTTCACCGGCAACGCCTGTCATACATGAAAGCATTTAGGATAAACAAAACCAGCGCGCCATGTTGAAAAGAAAACGACAGCAAAAACGTTTCGAGGCTACAGGGGAATCCATGCTGGCTCATGTAACGGCCTTTGTCGAGACTCGGGATCCCGGGGAGCTGCACCATTTTCGGTTACAAGTGAAGAAGATGAAGGCAATTCTTGGGTATTTGCAAAATATCCGTCGGGATGCATTTCACTACGGGGGCCTTGTCTGCCTTCAATCCTGTTACAAACATGCCGGCCAAATTCGCGCTGCACAGATTACCCTGGGCCTGCTGGAACATGATGCCGTAACAGACCCGGCTTACAGGCGCGAGCTGGAAACCATTGAAAAAAAGGAAACGGATCAATTCTGTGCCAAGGGCAAGGCTTATGTCAGGTGTGTAAAAAAGATTACCAAATCGCTCTCCCTGGAATTTCAGGACATAGAAGACAAATCAATAGAAATCCTGTATCAAAAACAATTAAAGAAACTGTCCCGCTTTTTTAGTCGCTCCATACTTGGTGATGAAGCATTGCACAAAGTGCGCAGGAGGATCAAAAACCTGCTATATCTGTATAAGATGCTACCGCAAAAAATGATCAGCAAACTTAAATGGAATATTATCTATCTGGATCAATTGCAACATACCATAGGGGAGTATCATGATGTCATCCAACTGATCTCTTTTCTGCAAGAAAAAGAGGCCGCTGATGGAAAAATGCTGACGGATATCCGCAGGGAAAAGAGTCAATTGTTTCGAACGATCCGGTCATTGTCCAGTGGTTTCAGGAAGAAGGTTTTGGGATAGGTTTTGTCTGGTCCTTGTCAGCATCATGCCGGCAATTGATGAAAGTCATTGGTAAAGGGATAAAAGTGGGTAAACATTTGTTTAGGGTTGTCGTTGCCGATAACTCATTTTGTGTTTTACCGCTTTTTAAAAATATCCCACATGAAACGTATTGGTTTTCTTTTGATCCTGGCGCTGTTTTTGGGTACTTGTACCAAAGAGCCGGAGCGCAAGCCTGTCATCAGTGGCAGGGTAGTGGATATCGTCACGCAAAAAGGCATTGCAGGAATAGAAGTCAACGTGGTGGATTTCTGGACGGATGGGTGGAATTATGAAATACCGATCACCGGCACAGCCATCACGGACTCCGAGGGCGATTTTGTAGTCAACTATACGGTAAAAGAAAAAAACGATGCCAGGCTCATGCAACTTTGCTATTTGCCCGATGGCTATCAAAGAGGCGCCCGCATCAATGGTAAAATCGAAACCTGCGTCTTTTTTGATTTACTGTTTGATTATGGAGATTTAAGCGGAGACTATAAGGTGGAAGACGAAGGGAGTTACCAGGTGGAATTAATGCCTGCAAACACCTTCGCTTATCTGGTGAGGCCTGCGGTGCCTGCTGCGTGGCTGGCAGATACCATCGAAATCAATACAAGCAGTTGGTATAACCCTTTGTATGACCACTCAAATAATTTAGGTTGCCATGATATTTACGCAACTGTGAAATTCCCGATAAGTGATGAAACCAGTTGGGGGCTTTTGGGCAATCCCAGTCCGCTGATTATTGGGGATAAGGTGGGTGTTGAATACAGGGTTTATAACGGGAACATTACGCGGAAAATTCATCACACAGATTTCCAGTGTCACTTCAATGATACCACGGCCATGGTGTTGACTTTTTAGGGGTTATCTGCCCTCGCTTGCGCGAAGCTCCGCTAATCCCAAGCCCAACGCACGCTGGCGCGATGTTTCAACATCGTGACATACTATTCCTGTCGGCTTTGCCGACAACTACAGCACAGATTTTAGTGCAACCCCACTTGCATCCTTAGTTTTTTGCGTTTAACTTTGGTAAGCTAAACAACCAGTGAAATGAGTGTCTAATACAAAATCCGTGACCAGAAGGCAATTATCCCACTTTGGACTAAAGCACCCACCTTCCGTTTGTCGGCAAAGCCGACGGGGATACTCGGCACGAGGCTGAAGCCATCGCGCCAGCGTGCGTTGGGCTTGGGTTGCTTCGCGCTAGCGGAGCCATCGCGCCAGCGTGCGTTGGGCTTGGGTAGCTTCGCGCTAGCGGATAGCTTCGCGCTAGCGGGGGGATGTAACAGCGCATGGTGGTACCATAGTGCTCGGCAATACCACCGTTATGATTGGCGGTTAAATCTTCTGTTGTGGAGAAGGAGCGTTGAATGAGAAGGTATGGCGAAACGGCAATATTTTTCGGTAGGTTACACCTGCCAAAGTGGTATTTTCGCCCCAAAACATACCCATGCAACGCGCTCTTATCCTGACCAATGGTCTGTACAGCACCAGCGATGCCAAAACCGCCCACGGACTGGTGCGTGGTACCAGTCGCTACCGCATCCAGGGAGTCATTGATCCGCCTTTGGCCGGACAGGATGCCGGCGTGGCGCTGGATGGTAAACACCGGAATATCCCCATTTTCTACTCGCTGGAGGCCGCATTGGATACCTTGAAGGAGGTGGATTGCCTGATCATCGGCGTGGCCACGGTGGGTGGAATATTGCCGCCGGATATGTATTCCATCATTCAAACTGCTATCACACGCGGCCTCTCTATTATCAATGGATTACACGATTATCTGACTTCCCACCCTGATTTGGTGACACTGGCGGATCAATATGGCGTTGAACTCACCGATATTCGCAAACCCAAACAGCGCAAGGATCTACATTTCTGGACTGGCGCTATTTTCAACGTGAAAGCGCCAATCATTGCCGTTATGGGCATGGATTGTGCCATGGGCAAACGCACCACCGCGCGCATGATCCTGGAAGCCTGCGCCGGGGCCGGCTTGCGCGGCGCCATGATTTATACCGGACAAACCGGGTGGCTCCAGGGCGGCAGGTACGGGTTCATTTTTGATTCCACCCTCAATGATTTTGTATCCGGTGAGCTGGAACACGCCATTGTGTCCTGCTGGAAAGAAACAGCGCCTGATCTTATCCTGCTGGAAGGACAATCTTCCCTGCGCAACCCTAGCGGGCCATGCGGCCTGGAATTGCTGATCTCCGGTCACGCTAAACAGGTGGTGCTGGTGCATGCGCCCAAACGGCAGTATTTCGATATGGATCCGCATTGGGGAGCCATACCTCCCGTGGAATCTGAAATAGAGATCATGGATAAATTTGGATCCAAAGTCATTGCTTTGGCCCTCAACACTGAAGGGTGTACAGAAGCAGAAGCGCTTGATTACCAAGCGTATTATGCACAAAAATTGAACATCCCGGTGCTGCTTCCCATACAACAAGGCGTTGGCGCCATCCTGCCGGTGCTGCAATCCTTAACCCAAAAATAGCACTGTGAAAATCAAATCCATCCAGGCTTCATTGAAGTATCTGCCCCTCACCAAACCCTATACCATCGCCCGGCACACGGTATCCGCAGTGGAAAATATCTTTCTGCATATTACCCTGGAAAATGGCATCACCGGTCTGGGAGCAGCAAGTCCGGCCGAGGAAGTAGTAGGGGAGACCTGCGCCCAAACGTTTCAAAACTGTAATTCCGATTTTCTGCAAGGATTTGTTGGTCGCGATATCCGGCATTTCCAACAACTCATTGCTGAATGGAACGCTCATTTTCCTGATTTGCCCGGCACCCAGGCTGCCTTCGACATTGCCCTGCATGATGCTTTCGGGCAATACCTAGGTATTCCCATCGTGGCATTTTATGGGCAAAAAATCAAATCCCTGCCTACTTCAGTGACCATTGGTATCATGTCGGTGGAAGACACCCTGCGGGAGGCTGAGGAATATAAAAAGCTGGGATTCAGGATTTTAAAAGTAAAAACCGGTCGTGATCCGGAAGAGGACATCGCCAGGATTCTGAAACTGCGGGAACAATATCAAGGCCATTTTACCATCCGGGTAGACGCGAATCAGGGCTATAGCATGGCTGATCTGAACCGTTTTTTAAAAGCAACTGAAAAGGCAGATGTTGAACTGATAGAACAACCTTTACCGGTTGGACAAGAAGCAGAATTACTGCAACTCGATGCTGCCACCCGGAAAAAACTCGCCGCAGATGAATGCCTCAAATCGCCGGCTTACGCCCTGAAATTGGCCCAGGATCCTCAACCATTTGGCATATACAATATCAAGCTCATGAAATGCGGCGGCATGTCCGGCGCCCTGGAAATTGCCAACATTGCCAAAAATGCCGGTATTTCGCTTTTCTGGGGCTGTAATGATGAGAGCATTATCAGCATCACGGCCGCTCTTCACGCTGCTTATGCTTGTCCGAATACCCGTTACATCGACCTCGACGGCAGTTTTGACCTCGCTGAGGACGTGGTAACCGGCGGCTTTCAGCTTCGCGACGGATCTCTTCACCTGACCGGGCAATCCGGATTGGGCCTTGTAACCCTTGGATAGAAATAAGTGTCCTAAGACCAAAAAACAACCGTTTATGAAAAAAACACTCCTGTTTTGTGCCTTTTTGATGGGTTCGGTATTCCTGCAAGCTCAGGAAACATTTATTCCAAAACACCTGGATTCCGTATTGCAATACCTGCATCAAATACACCATTTCAATGGTACGGTATTGTATGCAGAAAATGGCAAGATTCAATATAAAGCGGCCCTGGGTGTAGAAGATTTCAGAACCGGCAAGCCGTTGAATACCCATTCGGCCTTTAATCTGGCCTCTGTGTCCAAACAGTTTTTCGCCATGGGGATCATGATCCTGCACGAACAGCGAAAACTGCATTTTGATGATCCGATCCAGCAGTATTTGCCGGAA
The DNA here is from genome assembly GCA_044347755.1 of Saprospiraceae bacterium. Classification (GTDB taxonomy): domain Bacteria; phylum Bacteroidota; class Bacteroidia; order Chitinophagales; family Saprospiraceae; genus M3007. Next base: position 9,751 of record JBIKUE010000090.1, on the reverse strand, counting down.
TTGGCCTATCCGGATATCACCATTCGAAACCTGCTCCAGCACACCTCAGGTTTGCCGGAATACTTTGATGTGTTTAATCGCCATCGGGAAGCCCTGGATACGCTGACCAACGAAGGGCTGGTTCAATTGTATGCCCGCGTGAAACCGCCGGTAGAATTTGCCCCGGGAGAGCGTTGGGCCTATTGCAATACCAACTATGTACTGCTGAGCACCATCATGGAACGCGTTTCTGCCACAAGTGCCGCAGCGTTTTTGCAAAAAAACATTTTTACGCCATTGCAATTGAAAAACACCTACGTATACCACTTGCGCATGCCGGAAGTGCCTGTAAATCATGTAGTTGGCTATAGGGAGGAAAATGGTGTTTCCTGGCTGAACGATCTGATCAATGTGGATGGCGTTACCGGAGACGGTAACATCTACTCCTCCGTGGAGGATCTATGGACCTGGGAGCAATCCTGGTACACGGAAAAACTGGTTAAGAAATCAACCCTTGATGAAGCACTTAAGCCGGCCGTTTTAAAAGACGGAAAAACAGCCCCTTATGGATTTGGATGGGGTATTAGAAAGGAAGGCGAACTATACCAACACACCGGTGGATGGAACGGTTTTGTGAATATCCTTTGTCGCGATACCAAAAATACGCGCTGTCTGGTGGTCCTGAACAGCAATGGCAGTGGCATGCACATCCGACTGATGGATGCCATTTTCCACCGAAAGCCATACACGCTGCCACGAACCACCCTTATCACGAATGTACAGGTGATAGATGGCACCGGAATTCCGGCACGAGCAGCTTCTGTCAGGATCATGGATGACCAAATTGAAGCGGTGGGAAAACTGACCCCTTTTGCCGGTGAAACGGTGATAGACGGACAAGGCAAAGTGCTGGCTCCCGGATTTATTGATACCCACAGCCACCTCGCAGGCTCCACAGAGGATTACCCGGAAGCGCTGGCGGCACTGAATCAGGGCGTCACGACCATTGTATCTGGGCAGGATGGGTATGGAAGCTGGATAGACAGCATCCGTGCACAAATCCAAAAAAAGCCGGTTGCGATCAATATAGCCACCTACACCGGCCAGACTGCCCTCCGGGAAATAGCCATGGGCGGCCCGGACCAATTGGAACGATCTGCTACGCAGTCGGAAATTGATCGGATGAAAGTGCTGCTGCGGGAGGAAATGAAAAAAGGCTCCCTTGGATTGTCGACCGGCCTGGAATATGCCGGGGCATACTTTTCTACCTGGGATGAAGTCATCCAGCTCGCCCAGGTAACCGCCGAGGAAAAAGGCAGGTACATCAGTCATTTACGGAGTGAAGATGTAGCCTTAAAGGATGCCATCAGTGAGATCATTGAGATTGGCAGAATAGCCAAATTGCCGGTACAGATCTCCCATGTTAAAATAGCATTGAAGGACGATTGGGGTACAGCACCGCAAATACTCGCCTGGCTGGAATCGGTTCGCAGTGAAGGCGTTGATATTACCGCAGATTGTTATCCATATGTGTTTTGGAACAGCACCATGAAGGTTTTATTTCCAAAAACCGACTATGACAACCCCGCAAGTGCGCAATATGCAGTGGATCATACGTTTGATCCGGCACAATCCATTGTGCCCCGGTTTGCGGCTAATCCTGCCTATGCCGGCAAAACGATTTCGGAAATTGCGGCCATGCGCAAGGAAACTCCGGCCCAAACCTTAATAGGGCTGATTGCTGAAGCCGATGCTTACCAGGCGGCTAATCCGGATGCGACCGGGATAGAGGCCATTCTTGGCAAATCCATGCTGGAAGAGGATGTGGCAAACCTGCTGGCCTGGGCGCATACCAATATTTGTTCGGATGGGGCTAACGGCGGTCATCCACGCGGTTACGGAGCTTTTACACGCGTTTTAGGTTTGTACGTCCGCGACATGAAAATCATGAGCCTGGAAACGGCTATTCAAAAAATGACCAGTCTGGCGGCCGCTCATGTGGGAATTGCCAACAGGGGGATTGTGGCGCCTGGTTATGCCGCAGATTTGGTGTTGTTCGATCCGGCTACGGTAAAGGATAACTCCAGTGTGCAAACCCCCAAAGCGCTGTCTGACGGGATCATGAAGGTTTGGGTAAATGGTGGTTGTGTGTATGAGAACCAACAGCCCACAAAGGCATATCCGGGCAAGTTTATTTCCAGAAAACAATAAATCTGGCTGGCTACCACAACTTTCCCAGTTCCTGCACCATCGTCCATCCCCCAAACACCAGCATCACCAGCGTAACCAGCGCTCCCGCGAGCAGGTAAACGCGCGGGTGAGGGTACGCGCCCATGATGCGCTTTTTGGTGGCAGCCAGTAACATGATCCCGAGCGAAAAGGCCAGGATGAACCCGTTAAAGGCTCCGGCAAAAATGAGCACTTTGACCGGTTTGCCAAACAAGACAAACAACAAGGTGGCCAGTATAATAAATGCGATGATGGCATAGTGCTTATAATGCGTGAACAGCGGATGAAAAGATTGGGCAAAGGAAACAGAGGTAAAGGAAGCGCCTACCACGGAGGTAACGGCTGCCGACCAGAGTACCACGCCAAAGATTTTATATCCCCAATCCCCTGCAGCCAATTGAAACACGGAGGCGGCAGGGTTGCCTTCGTCCAGACTTGCGCCTTTCATCGCCACCCCCAGTGCTGCCAGAAACAACAGGATGCGCATCAGTGAAGCAATAAAAATAGCGGTGGCAGCGCTTCGGTCTGCCTGCCCGGCATTTTCGGGTCCGCTCACACCGGCATCCAGCAGCCGGTGTGCCCCCGCAAAGGTGATGTACCCACCCACTGTGCCGCCCACGATGGCAACGATGGACAAGATGTCTATCCTGTCTGGAATAAGGGTTTTATGCAACGCCTCTGCCAGGGGTGGATGAGACGTAAAGGCCACATACAAGGTCAGTCCGATCATCACAAAGCCCAGGGTTTGTGCAAAGCGGTCCATGGCTGCGCCGGCATCTTTCCGTAAAAACAGCAGGATGCTTATGCCGGCACTGATGCAAGCTCCTGTGGCAACATCCAGTCCAAACAGCACATTCAGGCCCAGCCCGCAGCCTGCCACATTGCCGATGTTGAACACCAGCCCCCCGGCCATGATAAGTATCGACAGGAAATGGCCGAGACCGGGCAGAAGTACATTGCCGATGTCCTGCGCCGGCATTTTGGTAACGGTAATGATTCGCCAGATATTGAGTTGGGCAATGAGGTCCACCACTATCGAGATCAGGATAGCGAAACCAAAACTGGCCAAAAGTCGGGAGGTGAATACTGCCGTGGAGGTTAAAAATCCGGGACCAATGGCTGAAGTGGCCATTAGGAACGCGGCGCCGTATAAAACCGAACTTGTTCGTGGATGCATGTGGTTGGACATGGATTAGGCGTTATTTCACGACGATATGGTGTTGCCGGAATGCTACCGCAATGCTCCTGGCAAAATCCAGCGCATGTGCCCCATCGCCATGCAAACAGATCGTTTCTGCTTTCACCGGAATGTCCTGGCCTTCGGCATGTACGGTTTGGTGCAGCACCATTTGCAACACCTGCCCCACCACCTCCTCTTCCTTTTGCCACAAAGCGTTGGGGGCACTTCGGGGCGTCAGGCTGCCGTCGGGCTGGTAACTGCGATCGGCAAAAACCTCGCTGCAGGTCTTCAGGCCCATAGATTCGGCCACGGCAATGAGTACGCTGCCGCTTTGGGCATATACCACCAGTTGCGGATCTGTTTCCAGTATGCCGGTACAGATGGCCTCTGAGAGGGCCTGGTCTTTGGAAGCCATATTGTACAAAGCGCCGTGGGGTTTCACATGATGCAGTCGGGCATGGTATTTAGCGGCAAGGTTGGCCAGCAGCGTAATCTGCTCCTTTACCATGTCCGTTATGGTTTCCGGAGGCAAATGCATAGGCGTTCGGCCAAAGTTCTCCCGGTCCGGAAAAGAGGGATGCGCACCTATTTTCACCCCATGCTTCAGCGCCAGTTCAATCGTATCCTGCATGATCCGTTCATCGCCTGCATGGAAGCCACAGGCAATATTAGCCGATGAGATCAGCGGCATCAGGTCAGCATCATTGGGCATTCCTTCGCCCATATCGCAATTAAGGTCAATCATGGAGCGTGTGCGAGTGTTTGAGTGTGCGAGTTTTCGAGTATTTGAGTTTTCGAGTGTACTCGTATTATCACGTCTTTGTGCCTTCGTGTCTTTGTGCCTTCGTGTCTTTGTGCCTTCGTGTCTTTGTGCCTTCGTGTCTTTGTGCCTTAGCGTCTTTGTGCCTTCGTGTCAACTCTTAGCCCCTTCCAAAACAAAGGAACGTCGTTCCCCTGGTATCCACTGCGCCACTTTGGGCAAATCTACGGCGGCAATTTGTCCTACCCGCGGATATCCGCCGGTCGTCTGGCAATCCTGCATCAACAGAATCAATTGTCCGCCGGGGGTACACTGGATGGTTCCGGCGGTTACTGCGGTAGACAACAACTCGCGTGGCTGAATGAAATGCAGCGGCTCAGCCTGCAAATGGCAGCCCATCCGGTCAGATCGCTGGCTTAGCGTGAATGGCTGGGTAAAAAGGCGTTCCCGACTTTCGAGGGTCAGCCAGTTGTACTCCGGCCCCGGGAATACCCGGATTGCCCCCGACCAGTCAGGAGGTTGCACCTCCGGCCGCACGGGCGGTTGGTCGGCCACTTGCCGGTCGAACCACAATCCGTCGCCTTTTTTCAGGGGAGCCCCAATTCCGATCGTCGGGCTCATGCTTTTGCTGTGCATGAGGGTGGGGGCGGTAAATCCGCCTTGTACTGCCAGATAGGTTCTGAGTCCATGCCTGTTGAACCGGATTTCCAATACATCCTGTTCAGCCACCGTGCAGGGTTGATACATGGCAATCCGTTGGCCATTGACGAAAGCTTCTCCCGCGCCGGTAATGGCCAACCGGGCAGTCGTGTGAAACTGCAGGACCAAGCCTCCCATGGTGCACTCCAGGGTGGCCGCCTCAGGGGAATTGCCCACCAGCGCATTGGCGAGGTCGTGGGCATGCCGGTCCATGGCGCCACCAGAAGGCACGCCAAACGCCCTGAAGCCCGGGCGGCCCTGATCCTGAAGGGTGGTAAAAAGTCCCGGTTTAAGCACTTCTGCGTGGGCAGGAAGAGTTGGATTGGGCGTGTTGCGCGGTTTTTCTGCCGCCTGCTGCTGTAGCTGGTGAAATTCACCCGGGGTGATGGCGTGGAAACGCACCTGATCGCCGGTGCGGAACAAAAACGGATCTGTTTTTTCCGGATCAAACAGACGCAAGGGCGTCCGCCCGATGATTTGCCATCCACCGGGAGCGTCCTGCGGATAGATGCCTGTTTGCCGACCGGCAATGCCCACCGAGCCGGCGGCCACCTTTGGTCGCGGCGTTTCTTTGCGAGGGGCAGCAATGCTTTCGTCCAGGATACCCATGTAGGCAAAACCCGGCAGGAAGCCCATCATATACACCTGATATTGCTTTTGCTGGTGCAGGGTAATGACCTGTTCCGGGGATAGCCCGTTTTGCATGGCTACCAGCTCAAGATCGGGTCCGAACGGTTCATCGTAGCAAACCGGCACTGACACAACCTTGCGGGCCACAGGCAATGCCTCCGGCAGTGCAAGCAACCGGGCTTCCAGCACTTTTTTTACGCTTAAAAAGGGCGACAAATCCGAATGCTCAACCAATAATTCCGGCCGGTAAAAGACCGTCAGAGAGGCGTAAGCCGGCACGTTCTCCACCCAGCCGACAAAAGGCTGCTGCCGGAGTGCCAGATCCAGCCGCAGGACCTGTTGGTGCAGCGCATCGTCCATGCGATCACCCCATTCCACCGTAGCGGCTGATTCGGAAAGCGGGTAGATGCGATGGGACATGGTGGGCTAGCATATTGGTTGGAGGCAGAAAATTAAGGAATGCCAGGCAATTCGGCAATCAGCCATAGCCCCAAGCTCCTATCGCAATTTAAAATGATTGATTATTGCTTCCCAAAGCCGCTTTGGCTTTTTGGATATTCTGTATACATCCCTGATGTGCGGGATTTACTGCCAGGGCTCTTTCGAAATATTCCAGGGCTTTTTGAGGCTGGTTGGTATTGAAATAAACGGCGCCGCAATTATACAAGGCATCAAAGTTTTTAGGATTGTAAGACAACAACCGGTTCCAATAATTCAGCGCCGTGGTATAGTCATTTTTCCGAAAAGCAATGACAGCTACATTATTAAGCGCCCCCTGGTAGGTTGAATCAATACGGAGGGTGTTTTCAAAGGCTGATTTGGCCTCCTCAAGTTTGTTCAGCGCCATGTAGGAAACGCCCAGGTTATACTGCGCTTCTGAAAATCCAGGATAGATTTCCAATGCCTTTTGGTAATAAATGATGGACTTTTCAAAGGACGCTGTTCGCTGTTTATCCTGTTGATTTGGGATTCCTTCTGCCTGCATTCGCCAATAGGATCCATAATGATTTTGTGCCCGCGCACTATTGGGCGCTGTAATCAGGCCGGATTCAAAAAGCTGAAGTTGGGTAGCCCATACCTGTGAACGGGTGAATGTTTTAACCGCATACGAGATCAATACAATTCCAGCTATGCCATAAAGGGTATTCCTGGACCATTGAAACCGATCAGCCAGTGCTACGAGCACCCAGGCTAATGCCAGACAAAACCCTGCGGAAGCACTAAACAAGAATCGCTCTGCCATGGTGGCGCCAATGGGAGTAAGGAAATTGGATACCAGGATCAGCATCACTACATAAAAGCCAATGGCATAGGCAAACACTTTCTTTTTGGCCAATCCCCAAAAAAACAAGCCCGCCAATGCCACATAAACAACCAAAGCAAGGATAAAACCCATATCCCCGGGCCCCACAAGAGGAACCTGATTGTAAGAGTAGTCGTAACTCAGTGGATGCGGAAAAACCAACAATCCCAGATATTTACCCAGGATCATCGTCCGACTGGCAAACCATTCGCTGCCATTACTTGCGCCGGATAATGTGTTGTTAACCAGGTCTTTTATATCTGATGAAAAGAACATGTTATCCATGGCGCTGTTGCGCATCAAAAAATAAAGACCCACCGGAGCCAGATATAGTGCCGTAATGCCTGCTATTCGTTCTGGCTTTTGGGTCGTGAAGAACCAAAGCGTTAAAGGAATGAGTCCCAACATGGCCAGGCCGGTTTCTTTGGCCAGGGTAGCTGCCAGATAGCAAAAGAGGCTGATAATCAAATGCTTCCTGTTCAATCCATCCTGCACGTATTTCAACAAATATAACAGACCTAAAGCAACAAAAAGAAAACTCAGGATCTCGTCGCGGCTTTTGATATTGGCCACTACTTCTGTATGAATGGGATGTGCAGCAAAAAGCAATGCACCTAATAGAGGTATAAGACTTTCCCGGCCCAATGCTTTTTGTAAAAATCTATAAAAAACTCCGCAAGCAAGGGCATAATACACAACATTGAAAAAATGATATACTCCTGCGCTTCCGCCAAAAAACGATTTTTCAATAGCAAATACTGCCAGCATCAACGGGCGATAAGATTGATCGTTCATGCCATTGAAGCCAAACAAGGTGCCATGGCTAAAGATCTCACCAATGCCGGCTATTCCTTTGTTAACCAGTTTGTTACTTCGGGTCATGATCTCGTCGTCCAGCACAAAGTCAAAACCAATGGTAATGGCATAGAGCGCTGCAGCAGCCAGCATCACCATCCATACTCCCCAATCTGTTTTAGTGCCTGCCGATACTGTTTTTGCCTGATGTTCGGGTTTCGTTTTGTTCTTATTACGCATGAAAATGTCGATTTAAAACCGCGTGAATTTAGGCAATGTATATTATTTATTCCTACTTATGAATATCTCTGAGTAGCCAATCGTTCTAATATTTAAGTAATCAATATGTTTCCGGACAGAATCATCTGTAAGCGTCATTAATTCATACTCCCTGTTTTCAAAATATGCGAGATCCAGGCCATTCGGATAACTATCTTGTCGTGTTGGCGTCCCCAAATGCAACACTATCTCAGAGACGCCTTTGGGCAGGTTTTCAATAATGTGAAAAAAATTATCGGTAGTTGGATCTCCCCAAAAAGACATAATAAAAACATCAGGATGAATAATTCCAAGGTCATTTAATTTTTTCTCTTTTTTCTCCATCTCCTTAATTCGAAAGTGTTTTTTTAAACGTAAAGCCTTGAAAGGATGAGAAAGAAATAATTGGGATGCTATTTGACGCGAATGTTTCTTGATTTGAGAATTGGTGAATATTTCGGGGTATTTTGTATCGGCAACTATTGGCGTTCTGATTGGGACATTAAACTCAGTGGCAAGTTCTATCAGAACCTCAAAGAATGGGCCGTATAGCGATAAAACCCCATTTTGATCCGATAGGTGATCAACGCTAATATCCTTTTCTATGAGCGCAATGATCTGAGCTCTCAGTTCTTTCCGCAGATCCTCCAGTGAGATACTTCTAATCCTGGATGATAATTCGTCGACGGTGTAAAAATTACCGGAGGGGCTAACAAGGGAAGGAACTTGCCTGGCCCCAAGGACAGGGTGTCCGGTGGTAATATTTAAATGTACTCCAATGCCAATATTCGGATGGTTTTCAGATATTCGTTTTAAATCTGGTAACGATTCAGGAAAATTGGTTAAGGCAGAAATGGAGGTAATGATCTTTTTTTCTACAGCTAATGCTATTCCTTCGTTAATATTTTTTGAAGCTCCAAAATCATCTGCTGTAAGAATCAAAAACCTTTCTTGATCATAAGGAGTCTTTACCGAGGAAATCTTCCTGCCTGACGTACAGGCAGTAGCAAGAATAATACTTAGTACGCAAATTATCCTGTATTTCATAAGGGTGGTGGTTCACAAGTGTTGATATACACTGAACGCCATGACCGTTCATCGTCATTTGCCTGATTGTATAAACTTGCTGTACAAAAGTAATAAAAAAATGTTTGATTTTCAAATATTTAGCTTCTAAAATTAAATATGAAAATTATTAATTGGGCTTTTGATCTAATCCCGGCAAACCGGCATCCCACTGCCGCGCCTTGGGCTTTCCAACTTAATCAGGTCAGGTTTTGGCCCAGCGGAATCTATTGATAAACGTGAGTTGTCATCCTGACGGGACCTGTCCCGATGCAGTAGGGAAGACCCTACGGTATGCACATTAATAAGATTGATTATCAGAGAATTCTCTTGTGCAAAAAGAAATGCTAAAGCAAAGTGAGTTGTCTTTCTGACGGAAACTGTCCGCTCTAAGTGCGCGTACCACGGGTGACCAGGCAATTAGAGTGTAAATGAGCAGAAAATCCCGCCATAAGCGCACTTAGAGCGGACGGATCCCGTCAGGATGACAACTCACGTTTCTTAATAGGATCGTTGATGCAGTAGCAAAATATTGATTATCAATCATTTTAATGTGCATACCGTAGAGGGAAGACCCAAGCGCGGCAGAGATGCGCCGAGTTCCTATTTACTTGGGAAGACCAGGCGAGGCGTAAATAAAATTTGCTGCCACCTCGCGCAATCGCCCCCATCGCAAGGAGTCTAATCAATTTCAACAACATCATTTTGGTGTTTTTTTAACTTTAACTGGCTTTGTTGCATGAATCTTGTTGGAAGCCAGATTTTCCCTATCCCGTTTAGGCCTCAAGCGACTTTCACAGATTTAGGAGCGGCTATTTGAATAAATTTATTCAGGACGGCAGCCTTAACTGCC
>JBIKUE010000206.1:0-5548 GCA_044347755.1 Saprospiraceae bacterium | reverse complement strand
GCGCTATCACTCGCGCTGAGGCATACGGCGACGCTGGTCGCATGGGTGTAGCCTTCCGTTTCGACGGCAAGACGATCGCCGGTGTTGGCTTCGAGCTGTACCAGAACCAGCCAAACCCATTCGTGAATCGTACGTTCATTGGATTCTTCCTGCCAGAAGCAGCCGAAGCTACATTGAGCGTGTTCGACGAAACTGGCCGCGTAGTATACCAGCAGAAAGGTCAATTTGCTAAAGGTGAGAACACGATCGCTTTGGATCGCGCTCTGATCAACACCACCGGCATGTTGTACTACAAGCTGGAAACGGCTACCGACAGCGCTACCAAGAAGATGATCCAGGCGAAGTAATTCGCTTAGATACACTGTCGGGGTGACTTGAAGTCACCCCGACAGTACACCTTTCCAAAGAATCAGACGCCGTGAAGGAACCTTCCTCCACGGCGTCTTTTTATTTTGCAGGAAAGCCGTCAAATTCGCTGATTTTATACTGAAAATATTGTATACATCCTATCTTTGCCCCGTCTGTGCTCATGTTTGGGCCTGTAATCCTATCCCATTCCCGATTTGATTTCCTGTAACCTCCGGTTTTCCTGAAGCGATCAATCCTTCAGAATGGCCGCATTTTTTAAGGATGCACAAGTCCCTGTACTGTTCATCTGTTTTAACCCACTTCGGTGCTCATGAAAAGTTTGTACTTCTTTTTATCTGTTCTCGGACTGTTTTCGGTCGTTCCACTCGTTGCCCAGCCGAATAACCTGATTTGCAACGATCTGGTCTATCTTTCACTTCAAGATATTTCCTGCACGGAAACCATTCTCCCTGATATGGTTTTGGAAGGTTCAATAGGTCCGGATGCTGATTATTTAGTAGAATTGGACAAAACATTGCCGATGGGTAATGGCCCCTGGGTTCCAGCTGATGTTACGGCTGCCGATATTGGCTTTACCTATACCTATCGCGTGACCCATATCCCAAGTGGTAATTCCTGCCAGGGTAGCATTAAAATAGAAGACAAGTTGCCGCCTGTACTGGTGTGTGAAAACTTCTCTGTTCCATGCAATGCGCCGAATCTGACACCGGATGCTTTGGCGGATGAATATGATGTTCCTGCTGTGCCTGGCGTTACAGATTGCCAATCGGTAGACTTAACTTATATTGATCAGGAGACTCCCCGAGATTGCGCTTCTGGTCTTACCAGAACCATATTGCGTAAATGGACTGCTGTGGATGAAAGTGGGAATGTCACAACCTGTGAACAGATCATCAGTTTCTATCGACCGGGACTTACAGACGTGGTGATGCCCCCTGATTATGATGATTTTTCGGCACCGGCTTTCTCTTGTTCCACCAGTGAATACCCTACGCCTGAATGGATTGAATCAACCGGAAACCAGGGTTTTCCATACGTTTTTGGTTTGCCGGAAGGATGTAATATCGGATGGATACACATCGATGATTCCCTCCAGATTTGTGATGGTACCTATGTGGTATTCAGAAACTGGACTGTTCAGGATTGGTGCACAGGAATGGGTTTAACTAAATTGCAAATTATCCGGGTGGTGGACAAGGTAGCGCCACCGCTCACCTGCCCGGCGAATACAACCGTTTCTGTAGATCCGCTATCCTGCTGTGGTACTATTGATATGCCGGACCTGATCCTTCGGGACAATTGTTCGCAAATTAAAAAAGTGGAGGGCATGGTGGCCACCTTCGATCCGCAAACAGGCGATCCTACAGGGATGTACACCTTTGGCGGAACGCTAAAGGATTTTCCGGGAAATAACTGGTGGGATGCGGATACTCTGGCCGATTTTGGGGTTACCCCATGTTTGCCCATAGGAACCCAGACGGTGACCTACCGGGTAGAGGATGATTGCGGCAATACGCGTACCTGCACGTTCAGAATGAAAATTGAGGATCAAGTGCCGCCGGTAGCCGTTTGCGACGAATTTACCACCGTGGCGCTTACTGCTCAGGGAGAAGCGATAGTAGATGCCAGTGTTTTTGACGATGGCTCTTATGATAATTGTTGTGTGCAAAATTTCCGCGCTGCCAGGATGTCGTCCAATGGATGTGGTGGGACCAGCTATAGTGCAACGGTACCCTTTTGCTGTAATGATCTGGGCGAAGAAATAACCATCATGTTCCGGGTGACCGATTGCAACGGCAATACCAATGAATGTATGGTGAGTGTGGAGGTACAGGATAAAATAAAGCCCAATTGCCTGCCCCCTGCGAATGTAACGGTGAATTGTGAAAACTTCGATCCAAGCCTGTGGGCATATTCCAAAGCTTTTGTGGAGGATAACTGTTGCCTGGATGATACCAGGGAATACCAGGGACAGGAAGGCCTCACACATTCGGTGAGTTACACGCAGTTTGATACCGTTTGTAACAAGGGTACGATTACGCGCACTTTCCGTGCCTTTGATTGTCAGGGTAATTCCAGTCAGTGTACGCAGCGGATATTGGTGACTTATGAGCAGGATTACTTCGTGAAGTTCCCGAACGATGCGATTGTGACGGTATGCGACGGCACTGGAAACTTCGGAGAACCGCTGTTCTTTGGCGAGGATTGCGAACTACTGGGTATATCCTATACAGATGAGGTGTTTACGGTAGTTCCGGATGCTTGTTTCAAGATCGAACGCACCTGGCAGATCATTAACTGGTGCACCTATAATCCGAATGGCCCTTGTATTGAAGTACCCAACCCTTCACCCAACGCCATCTCCAACCACCCAACCAACCTGCCCGGCCCAACGGTATCCGCTTGCGGTACCATCGCTCCCTGGGCGCCTACCAGTGTGCGCATTAATCCATCCGATCCCCAATCCACCAATTTCTGTAATTTCTACGATAAAAACGCAAACTGCTACCGCTACAAGCAAATCGTGAAGGTTCAGGATGGCCAAAAACCTACTGGAACCTATACCGTGCCTACCTGCGCCAATCAGAACTGGAATACCCCCAACCACACCCAGCTCTGGAACGAAATGTACTGGTGGGATAACGGCCTTCAGATACACGATCTGTGCGAGGAGCCTACAGACCTCTGCATTACGGCCACGGACGCCTGCTCCGGTAATAATGTGAATATCGAATACCTGTTGTTCCTGGATCTGGACGGCGACGGCGTGATGGAAACCGTAGTAAATTCCGTGAACACAGGTATAGCTGGCTTAGGCTGGAACAACATCCTGTACAACAACCTGAATACACCGAACTTTAGCGGTGGCACGCCACGCGCCTTTGACGAACGTTCCGTGCAGTTCAACCAAAAATTCGGCTTTGCCATTCAGGAAACGGTGGTGGGCAACAACAAAACAGCTTGTGTGCGTTGGAACACCCAGCAGCAACAAAACAACTTTGTAGTACCCGAATTGCCACATGGAACCCACAAAATCAAGTGGCTCATCACAGATGGCTGCGGCAACAATTCCGAGTATGAATACACCTTCACGGTGAAAGACTGCAAAGCGCCAACGGTGGTATGCCTCAACGGATTGAGCGTTAACATCATGCCTACGAGTATGATCACCCTTTGGGCTTCTGACTTTTTGCAATACACGGAAGACAACTGTACTCCATCTGGTCAGTTAAAGATCGGTATTCGTAAATGCGGTACCGGCACAGGCTTCCCGGTGGATGGAAACGGTAATCCAATCACCAACGTGTCATTTAATTGCAGCGAGGTAGGACAGCAATGCGTAGAACTTTGGTCTATTGACGCAGTTGGTAATGCAGATTATTGCGAGACCTATGTGATTGTGCAGGATAATTTGGGTGTTTGCGGAGGCATCTCTTTGCAGGTATCTGGTCAAATAACAACAGAATTTCAGGATGGTGTCGAGGAGGTGTCGGTCAATCTGGACGGTATTTCAATGTTTGTACCGTCATTTGTCATATTGGACCAAACCAATACAGATGGTGATTTTATGCTTAAAGGCATGCCGTTTGGATCCAGTTTTACTATTGCGCCTGAGAAAGACGATAACCCGCTCAACGGCGTAACCACCTATGATTTGGTGCTGATGTCCAAGCATATATTGGGTTTGGAGCCGCTCAACAGTCCGTACAAAATGATCGCGGCCGATGCTAACAAATCCGGTTCCATTACCACCTTCGATATTGTTGAACTGCGCAAGCTCATCCTGGGCATTTTCACTGAATTACCCAACAATACTTCCTGGCGTTTTATAGACAAGAGCTTTGTTTTCCCCGTGGTGAACAATCCGTTCCAAACTGCTTTCCCGGAAGCCCGTTCCCTGACAAATGTGATGAATAACCATTATGATTTAGATTTCATTGGGGTTAAAATCGGGGATGTAAATAACTCGGTGGTGGCCAACCTGAATATGCCGGTGGAGGAGCGCACGAGCGGTACGGCCATTTTCGACATAGAAGACCGCCAGGTTCAGGCCGGGGAAGCATTTGAAGTGACCTTCAAATCAGTTCAGGCATTAAAAGGCTTCCAGTTTACCCTCATGCATAATGGCCTGAAAACCATAGACGTCCAGGAAACAGACGGTATCACTGCCGGCAACTTCGGCACCATCTTCGAAGGCGCCACCACGGTATCTGTGGACGGGCCACAGTCATTCACGCTGCGCATGCGCGCGGAGAAATCCGGCAAACTGAGCGACATGCTCGGTGTGAGCGGATCGATTACCCGCGCAGAGGCCTACGACGACAATGGCCGTCTGAACGTAGCCTTCCGCTATGATCACAAGACGGTGGCCGGACTCGGCTTTGAACTCTACCAAAACCAGCCAAACCCGTTTGTGAACAATACCAGCATCGGATTCCATCTGCCGGAAGCAGCCGAGGCAACCCTGAGCGTCATGGACGAATCGGGTAGGGTAGTGTACCGCCAGAAAGGTAAATTCCCGGCAGGGGAGAACACTGTTGTGCTGGATCGCGCGCTGTTGAATACAACGGGGGTGTTGTACTATCAGTTAGAGACGGACAAGTACAGCGCAACGAAGAAGATGGTGCAGGGGAAATAGGGGGCTTCAGCTCAACCTGCGCATAATCAGGACTTGCCAGTGAAGTAGACCAAATGCGCCCTTTTCAACTGAAAAGGGCGCATTTTTTATCATTTCTAAGGAATGTTGTCGATTAAAACAGCATAATTACATATCTTGCGCTTGTTTTTTACTATATAAGGTTAATTAAACCGTACTGTCATCCCAACTCCCTTAATCCGTTTCTGTAAGACGAGGATAATCCGTAGTACTATCCAGGCACTATAAAGGTCTGGGAAATCTTATTCATTATGTATAAACGTAGTTGCCGGGCACTTGCCCCTGCGTCCCTGTACGAAAAACCTGTTGACTCATGAAAAAGCACTACTCTCTGTATGTCATCTTTTCCATTTTGTTCCTGACCCAAACGGCCCGCGCACTCGACTACTATTGGGTAGGCGGCTCTGGTATGTGGAGCGATCACAACAACCACTGGGCTACCACCTCCGGAGGCAGCACCTTCCACGACCAGGTACCTACCTCCATGGACAACGTGTACTTTGACGCCAACTCCTTCCCAAC
>JBIKUE010000089.1:0-19436 GCA_044347755.1 Saprospiraceae bacterium | reverse complement strand
GCAAACACCGATATTTGTTGACTGAACTCCTTGGGTAAAGTAATCATAATTTTAAGAGTGTGGTTACTCCAAAATTAGTTACTTCCAAGGAGTTCTTTCTTCTTCATTTGGCTAAAGTCCAGCTTAGAGGATGTTGGGGATTTTCTTGCCGGGCCAAAAACTGTCCTTTTTCCGCCATTTTTTACCTTTTTTCAGTCACGTAACTCAGGCTCCCGATAAATCGGGACAAGTTATGCTTCTTCAAAAACGCAAAAACTGACGAAAAAAGCTCAAATTTTTGACTCCGTCAGAAAATCTCCAACATCCTCTTAATAAACCCGGATGTACCCTTTAGAATTTCAAATTGGCGCAGCCAGGCTTTCCGGGCATTTGGTATTCGAAATGCTGGCCTATACAATGGGTTACCGGTTGTATGTATGGCAGCGCTCCAAAAGCAAGGATTTGATCTCGGATGAAGGCAGGATGTGGATTTTTCTAGGAGCAGCAGCAGGAGCATTTATTGGCAGTCATTTATTGGGGCTGCTGGAAAGTCCTGATTTTCTGCGCCATTTCAATCTTCAGGTTTGGATGGGACAAAAAACCATCATCGGTGGATTGTTAGGTGGGTTAATCGGGGTGGAGCAAACGAAAAAAATCATAGGAGTGACCTCCTCCTCAGGCGATTTAATGACCTATCCACTCATTATGGCGCTGATTATCGGGCGTATAGGTTGTCATATGGCCGGGCTGACAGACGGAACGCACGGGAATCCGGCTATGCTACCCTGGGCTGTTGATTTTGGTGATGGTATTCCAAGGCATCCGGTTAATTTGTATGAAGTGGTTTTTTTGTGCCTCCTGACAACGTTGCTATATCTTCGGGAACAGCGAAAACCTTGGCCAGATGGCATGAAATTTAAGGTTTTTATGGTCAGTTACCTGAGCTGGCGTTTCTTAATGGAATTCATAAAGCCGGTTTGGGTAATTCCGCTTTTAAGTTTGTCGACCATTCAGGTGGCCGTAATAGCAGGGTGGACCTACTACTATTGGGATAGGCTGAGAAGGTCCTGATTGTGGCCCCTGGAGTTGCCTTTTCAGGTTGGCAAAAAGTCTGGCAATCCGGCATTTCAAAATTAAAACCTGACCGGAGCGTCCTGACTTTCAGTTATCTGGCATTTTATTTGTTTTAATTCCGGGAAACTGAGGGGTTTTTACCTGCTTTTTCCATTCTTTACCTAAAAGAAACCTATCTTTGCCCTCTGTTTTGGTGTGCAGCCTCCGGATGTGTTTTCCCCAAAAACCAATTCCGTGATCTGTATTCCCGGTTCGAAACTATATTCCGCATTCCATTAATCGCATCCCGCGTAGTGAAACGAGTCCTACTGAAGGCCCTTAACGCCGGTTCCTCCTATCCTAACCAGGTCTTGCTGGCCGAAAAAGACCGACTCGATCAGCTCGATGCCATGCTCGGGTCTGCTGAAAAAGCATTTCTGCATCAAGCAGTTCAGCAGGATATCAACAGCTTCACCTTTCCCCGTGCTGAAGGCATAGTGTTTGTGAGGCTACTCAAACAGGAGCCAGATCCATTTATTGCTCTGGAAGATGCCCGTATTGCAGGCAATGACCTGCTTTCCGAGCTTCGCAGATATAAGGTGGAATCCGTGAGTATCCACAATCTTTGCCTGGAAGACCGCGTCCTTGCCTTTGCGGAAGGACTTGCTTTGGGCAGTTACCAGTTCCTGAAATATTTTACCAAGCCTGCTGAAAAGCCCCTTCATGAAATTTGGGTGGAACCTGGTTCCGGTTCTGAAAGAGATCTGGAGGAGGTAAACGCCCTTTTGGAAGCCGTTTTTCTTGCACGTGATCTGGTAAATGAGCCCCAATCCCATTTCAACTCTATACAAATGGCTGAAGCTGTAGAAGTTGTGGCCAAAGAGTACGGTTTTTCTGCAGAGATCTTTGGCAAAGAAAAAATAGAAGCGCTTCAGATGGGAGGACTGCTTGCCGTAAACCGCGCGAGCCAAATTCCTCCACGTTTTTGTGTGCTGGAATGGAAACCCAAAGAAGCCAAAAATGAAAAACCGGTGATTTTGGTAGGCAAAGGTGTTGTATACGATACTGGAGGCCTTAGCCTGAAGCCCAGCGAGGCCATGGATTATATGAAGTGCGATATGGCTGGTGCTGCCACTGTGGTAAGCACCCTGGCAGTAGCAGCGAAAACCCAATTGCCAGTACATCTGGTAGGACTTATTCCTATTACAGACAACAAAATTGGAGAAAATGCGCTGGCGCCTGGTGATGTGATCACTATGGGCAACGGCAAAACCGTAGAGGTGGTTAACACAGATGCTGAGGGTCGTATCATTCTGGCAGATGCCCTGCATTATGCCAAAAAATATGAACCAGCTTTGGCTTTTGATATTGCGACACTGACCGGTTCTGCCGTGCGGGCATTGGGTACCCAGGCAATTTGCTACATGGGTAATGCCTCCAGGGAGGTGAAATGGACCCTCGAGGAAAGCGGCTTTGCTACGTACGAGCGACTGGTGGAGCTGCCCTTATGGAAAGAGTTTGCAGATGAACTAAAAAGCAATATTGCCGATTTCAGAAACCTGGGCTCTTCCAATGCCGGCATGATTACGGCAGGAAAATTTCTGGAAAATTTTGTGGATTATCCATGGTTGCACCTTGATATCGCCGGGCCTGCATACCTTCGAACCGCCAATAGCTACCGTACTAAAGACGGAACAGGTGTTGGCGTGAGGCTTTTGTACCATTTTTTGAAAAAACACTTTAAATAGAGATGAGTTATGAGATAGGAAAACAGATGATTCTCATTCGGATCATGCATATCTCACCACTCATACATCTTTGAAAATGAGCAATATAACCATTGGAATATCCTGCGGCGACATTAATGGGATCGGTCTGGAAGTTATCCTGAAGTCGATCGGGTTAAAAGACGCAGGCAAAAAGTTTAAAACCGTGGTATACGGCAGTTCTAAAGTCATTGCCTATCACAAAAATATTATCACCGAGGAGAATATCCAGTTCCATTCCATCAACACGGCCGCCGAAGCACTTACAGACCGGATTAATGTGATCAATTGCTGGACGGAAAATGTAAATATTACGCTGGGTAAGCCTGATAAGGTGGGTGGTCAATGCGCACAAATGGCGTTGGAGCGTGCCGTTAAAGATCTGGGCGCTGGCGAAATTGATGCCCTGGTTACTGCTCCAATTAATAAAAAGGCTATGCAAATGGCCGGATTCCCGTTTTTAGGTCATACAGAGTACATTACCAATGCATTCAAGGTTAAAGATTCCCTGATGCTGATGGTGTCTGATACGCTTCGTGTTGGCATAGTGACCAACCATCTGCCCATCAAGGAAGTGGCAGCGGCCATTACCCGGGAGAAGGTGTTGCGCAAGATTTTGATCATGGCTGAAACCCTTCGCATTGATTTTAATATTGAGCGTCCAACGATTGCTGTACTCGGATTAAACCCTCATGCCGGTGATGAAGGAGCAATAGGAGATGAAGATGAAAAAATTGTTCGTCTGGCTATAGATGATGCCAAGTCAAAGGGAATACTGGCGTTCGGACCATACCCGGCCGATGGCTTTTTTGGCTCCGGCCAATACCATAAATTTGATGGCATCCTGGCTATGTACCATGATCAGGGATTGGTGCCTTTTAAGGCCTTGTCGTTTGGTGCAGGGGTAAACTATACCGCAGGATTGCCTGCTGTACGCACGTCACCGGATCACGGTACTGCCTACGATATAGCAGGAAAAGGTGAGGCTGATGAAACATCCATGATTAAGGCCATTTACCTTTCTGCCGAGATCGTACGCAACCGCAGTGAATACCTCGATATGCGTGCAAACTCACTAGAACGCCGTAAACAAAAATCACTCATCTCAGAAGCCGGAGAAGAGATGGAAGAAGAAAATGTAATTCCGGAAGAATAGAAGATAATGTGGGGAATGAGAGGAATGAGGAAAATGTGGCCTCCCTAATAAACCCCATAAACTTCCCGGAATATCATTCCGGGATACATAAACCCCATAAACCTTTATAAACCCCATAAACCTTCATAAACTCTCATTTCATCTATGCATATTTTGGGAATCGATGTTGGCGCATCAGGCATTAAGGGCGCTGTAGTGGATGTACAAAACGGGAAGCTTTCCGGCGAACGTTTTAGGGTGCCCACACCACAGCCGTCTACCCCTGAGGCTATGGCCGGGGCATTTGCGGAAATCGTGGATTATTTCAATTATAAAGGCCCGGTTGGATGCGGATTCCCAAGTATCGTAAAAAACGGCATAGCGAAATCTGCCGCCAATATTGATAAAAGCTGGATTGACACAGATATTCAAAAAGTATTTGGGCAGGCATGCGGGTGTCCTGTTTTTGCTACGAATGATGCGGATGCCGCAGGCGTTGCAGAAATGCACCATGGATTAGGGGTAGGTGAAAACGGCTTGGTATTGCTCATCACCATTGGTACAGGTTTGGGTTCTGCATTGTTCTATAAAGGTCAGTTGATTCCTAATACGGAACTTGGTCATGTACTTTGGAAACATGGCAAGCCGGCAGAAGCATGGTGTAGCTCCGGCGCTCGCTCCAGACTTAAAATCAGTCGCAGCGAGTGGGCAGACAGATTTAATGAGTATCTGAACCATTTGGAGCTGTTGTTTTCCCCGGATTTGTTCATTTTAGGCGGAGGTGAAAGCAAATTTTTCGAACAATACAAACATCAACTTAAAACCGACGCCCGTGTAGTGCCGGCTAAATTGCTCAACAATGCCGGAATTATTGGAGCTGCGTCCTACGCCTATGAAAAGGCACAAAGCGGGAAACACTAAGGCACTAAGATTTTATGACACTAAGGCGCGAAGGCACTAAGATTTTATGGCACTAAGGCGCGAAGGCACTAAGGCACTAAGATTTTATGGCACTAAGGCGCGAAGGCACTAAGACGCTAAGGTGATTACTACAGCCCAACTGAACGCCAACTCAAACACTCAGGCACTCAAACACTCAAACACTCATCATGGCTTTCATCGTTTTGGAAGGAATGCGGTTTCATGCTTTTCACGGGGTTCACCCGGAAGAGCAGATATTGGGTGGGGAGTATATCGTGAACGTAGAAGTGCAAACAGGGATAACGCTGGCGGCAAAAACAGATGATATCGAATTTACTCCCGTTAATTACGAAACCGTATACCAGATCTGCATGGCAGAGATGGCTCAGCCGAAAAAATTGTTGGAAACGGTGGTAACGAACATCATCCAACGAATGAAGCGGCAATTTTCCCAAATGAAAAGCGTGAAGGTGCAAGTTCGAAAACTACATCCTCCAATCCATGCTAAGATGGGGCCGCTTGCACAAGCCCAGAAGTATCCGTCCATCAGCGGAACCGTGGCAGCGGCCTGGGTACAGGACGAGAGTAATTTTGTTGCCAACTGCCCCAGATGCAAGACACCGTTCCTTTGTTACGCCGATGATACCTGCTGGTGTAAGGAAATTAATAACGTTCATCCAGCCACTCAGGAAACCCTCAAACGTCAATTCGGCAGTACCTGCTTGTGTCCAAATTGTTTAAAATTGTACACTGGTTGAACCTTCGCCGATTAATTCTTGTCTTTAACGTGTCATTTGTTGCCAAACCTTTTCAGACTATCCTTGTTTGGCTACTTTTGCTCTACAAATATTAACTCCCCTTTGGGGCTAATACTTTTCAACTCTTTCAAAAACTCAATATCATAATGGCTAATAAATCGGATGTAGAATCAGTGGACGCGCTTGCACAGGCTTATAAAGATCTCTCTGCTGAAATTGGTAAAGTCATCGTAGGTCAGGATGATGTGGTTCGTGCAGTGATTATTTCCCTGTTTTCCAATGGTCATGCGCTTCTGGTAGGTGTGCCGGGTCTGGCCAAAACCCTTCTGGTAAGCACTATTGCAGAAGTACTGGATCTGGATTTCAAACGCATCCAGTTTACACCGGATCTGATGCCGTCTGATATCACCGGTTCGGAGATTTTGGATGAGAATCGCCACTTCCGCTTTATGCGTGGACCGGTGTTTGCCAATATCGTATTGGCCGATGAGATCAACCGTACACCACCTAAAACACAGGCGGCTCTGCTGGAAGCCATGCAAGAGCGGTCTGTAACCGTTAGTGGTCAGCGCCATGAATTGCCATCACCATTCTTCGTACTTGCTACGCAGAACCCTATTGAACAGGAAGGTACTTATCCGCTTCCAGAGGCTCAGCTTGACCGATTTATGTTCAATATTCCACTTACTTATCCTACGTATGAGCAGGAAGTAGAGGTTGTAAAAAACACAACGTCTTCCAGGAATGTGGCGCTCAAACACATCCTTAATTCCGATCAGATCAAGGAATATCAACAACTTATCCGCAAAATTCCGGTAAGTGATAATGTGCTGGAGTATGCTGTAGGTCTTGTAGCCAAAACCCGCCCGAATACTGCTCGGGCCACCAAGGAAGCTAATAATTACCTCGGTTGGGGCGCCGGACCGCGTGCCAGTCAATATCTGGCCCTTGGCGCCAAATGCCATGCCGCTATTCGTGGTAAATATTCTCCGGATATTGAAGATGTACAGGCTATTGCCAATCTGGTACTTCGCCACCGCATTGTTCGTAACTATAAAGCAGAGGCGGAAGGTGTTACGGAAGAGAACATCATTGAATCCATGCTTTAAACGGTTGACGGCTTACGGTTGACGGTTGACGGTGGACCCGGGTGTTTTGCGCCCGGGTCCATTGCTTTTTATAATTGACGGGTTTCTGAAACCTCAAACGGTATGCTTTTCTCCAAAACTGTACCTTTACCCCGTGCGATATCATCTTTCCGACATCCAACAAATACTGGGCGCCCACTGGTTGCAAAAACCGGCCGGCGACCCGCTGACGGAACAACTGCTTTTTGATTCCAGATCGCTGGCTGCTCCGGCCAATGCCTTGTTTTTTGCGCTTCCCGGAAAACATCGCGATGGGCATCGGTTCATAGCTGATTTATATGCTCAAGGTGTCAGGCAGTTCGTAGTGCAGCAATTCCCGGAGCCAGACCTCATGCCTGAAGCGTTTTTTCTACAGGTGAATCAACCTTTGGAGGCACTTCAAACCCTTGCTGCTTACCACCGTTCCCGCTTTCAGATTCCAGTCATCGGAATTACAGGTAGTAATGGTAAAACGGTTGTAAAGGAGTGGCTTGCACAGCTACTTTCGCCGGATTTTGACCTGGTAAGAAGCCCCAAAAGTTACAATTCTCAGATAGGTGTACCGCTCTCGGTATGGCAAATGCAGGAGCGAAATACCCTGGCTATTTTTGAGGCAGGCATTTCCCAAAGTGGTGAAATGGAAAAACTGGAGCGCATTATCCGTCCCACCATAGGCATATTTACCAATCTGGGCGCAGCGCACCAGGAAGGCTTTTCTTCTGATGCAGAAAAGTTGACCGAAAAGATGAAGCTCTTTGCACATGCCGATACCCTGGTATGCGAAGCGCGCTGGGTGCCTTCGCAGTTACATGTAAAACAATTCATCTGGTCCAAAAATGGAGAGCCGGCTGATTTGCAGCTTAAATCCATTGATAAACTCCGTCATAATGGGGTGCGGCTAACAGCCGTGCTGACTAAAACCGGGAAGGACTTAAGCCTTCTATTGCCGTTTTCTGATGATGCAAGTGTTGAAAATGCCCTGCATTGCTGGGCGGTGATGTTGTTGCTTCAAATTCCGCAGGAAGAAATAGAACGCCGAATGATGCGCCTGGAACCCGTAGAAATGCGCCTGGAAGTGAAGGCTGCCATTCAACGGTGTACGCTCATCAACGATGCTTACAGTAACGATCTTGATTCTTTGCGATTAGCACTCCAATTTGCCCGTCAGCAGGCAGGAAAGGGAAGCCTAACTCTTATTTTATCAGATGTGTTACAATCCGGGTTAAGTGCAGCAGAGCTCTGGAAATCGGTTGCCGCACTGATCAAAACGCATAAAGTTGGTCGCCTGATTGGGATCGGGGCGGAGATCGAGGCTCTCCATCATTGGCTGCCGGATGCTATGAAATGCACCTTTTATCCTGGTACAGAGGCGTTTTTAGCACAAATCGAAGCGCTGGAGTTTAAAGACGAAACCATATTGCTGAAAGGAGCACGTTCCTTTGCTTTTGAACGCATTGCCCGCCGACTGGAGGAAAAAGCCCATAAAACCCTGCTGGAAGTCAATCTTTCGGCACTGTTGCATAACCTTAAAACGTATCAGCGACTGTTACAACCGGGCACCCGAATGATGGTGATGGTGAAAGCAGAGGGTTACGGAGCTGGGTCTGCACAAGTAGCCAAATTGCTGGAATTTCACCAGGTTGATTATTTGGGAGTTGCCTATACAGATGAAGGAATAGCATTACGGGAGGCAGGCGTAAATTTGCCCATTTTGGTGCTGAATCCGGAACCCTCCGGGTTTGATGCTCTTTGGCGTTACAGACTGGAACCGGAAATATACAGTATAGAATTACTGGAAGAAATAGCTGGTTTTGTGGCCACGGGCAAACCGCTTACCATTCATGTAAAGTTGGACACAGGCATGCACCGCCTGGGCTTTGAACCGGCCGATATGCCGGTATTAACACAAAGATTGCAACAATTGCCTCATCTCAAAGTGGCCTCGGTATTCTCCCACCTTTCAGCCAGCGATGCACCTGCGCATGATGACTTTACGCGCGCACAGGCGGAAAGGTTTTCTGGCATGGTCAAACTGATTAACGAAGTGCTTGGATACGAACCACTTCGTCATATTTGTAATACGGGTGGTATCGAGCGTTGGCCGGAATTTCATTTTGATATGGTACGACTCGGGATCGGGTTGTACGGGATTGGCGGTGCAGTAGTACAACACCAGCTTCAGGTGGTGAACACCCTCAAAGCTACCATCAGCCAGATCAAAAATGTTCCTGTAGGCGATACCGTTGGGTATAACAGAAACAGTGGTTTACTGAACCAACCCAAGCGTATCGCCACCATCAGTATTGGGTATGCCGACGGGTTTTTGCGCCTGGCGGGTGGAGGGCGTTTTGCACCATCTGTGCGGGGAAAAAGGGCCCAAACAGTAGGTAACATATGTATGGATATGACCATGATTGATATCACAGACATTCCGGAAGCACAGGTAGGAGATGAGGTCACTATATTTGGGCAAAATCCGCCGGTGCAGGAGCTGGCCCAATGTCTGCAAACCATTCCATACGAAGTGTTTACAAACGTAGCAGACCGCGTAAAAAGGGTTTATTGGCAGGAATGAGCCAATCCTCCCCCGAAAATTATTCGTATACATTTGTGCGTTTCCTTTCAATTCCAACTTTTTTACCGTCCACCGTCCACCATGACCATAACTGACTTATATGCTATTTTTCTGAAGCATCCGGTAGTGAGTACTGATACCCGGAACTTGCCGGCCGGATGTATGTTTTTTGCATTGAAGGGGGCTAATTTCGATGCCAACCAATTTGCAGCCAAGGCTCTTGCTGATGGAGCTGCGTATGCCGTGATTGATCATCCGGAATACAAGGTAAATGATCGTTGTCTGCTGGTGGACGATGTACTTGAGACCTTGCAGGACCTGGCCAATTACCATCGCCGCCAATTTGACATTCCGGTGATTGCTATTGGTGGATCCAATGGAAAAACTACTACTAAGGAGCTGGTTTCCAGTGTGTTATCTGCACACTATTCTTGCCATTTTACCAAAGGCAACTTCAATAATCACATTGGTGTACCGCTTACCCTTTTATCTATGCCAGGGAGTACCGAGGTAGCCATTATTGAAATGGGAACCAATCAACCCGGAGATATCGCAGAACTTTGTCGTATTACCCAGCCTACCCATGGCTTGCTTACCAATATTGGCAAGGAGCATCTGGAGGGCTTTGGCAGCCTGGCCGGCGTAAAAAAAGCGGAAGGGGAATTGTTTGATTATCTGGCCAAAAACCACGGATGCGCATTTGTCAATCTCTCAGAAAAATACCTTGATGCGATGTCCAAAAAAGTGCCTATGCGCGTTGGGTATTACCAAATCAAGGAACTTCGTCCGGAACCAGGTACTATTGAAGTACAAATGATAGCAGAAATGCCAAGGGTTAAGGTGGCATTCCTTTCAGATGATGGCCCGAAAATCGACATTACCACCCAGCTATTTGGTCAGCACAATTTTCAGAATGTCATGACTGCCATCGCTTTAGGCGTATATTTTAAAGTTCCTGCCCATAAAATAAAAGAAGCGTTGGAAGCCTATGCACCACGCAATAACCGGTCTCAGATTCTGGATCATCGCGGCGCAACAGTCCTCCTGGATGCCTATAATGCCAATCCATCCAGTATGCGTCCGGCCCTGCAAAGTTTAATGGGTATGCCGGCTAATCGGCATATCGCCATATTGGGTGATATGCTTGAACTGGGAGCCGACAGCGACAAGGAGCACCAGGATTTACTTCGCTTTGCTGATAAGTTGAAAGTGGATCAGATAGTGTTGGTAGGAAAAGAATTTGCCAAAACGGACCATGTAAAATACAAAGCGCTTCATTTCCCGGATAATAGTTCCGCTAAGGCCTGGTTGGACGCGCAAGATATCAAGGGTGCAGCCGTTTTGATCAAAGGATCCAGAGGCATTCGGTTGGAAGTGGTGGTGGGTTAACATGTATACCGGAATGATATTCCGGGAAAAGGGGTTTGAGGGGTTTGAAGGGTTTGAAATTGACTTATCATGCAAACACATAAAACAGTATTGATTACCGGTGCTTCTCAAGGAATTGGAAGGGCTTGTGCATTGCTGGCAGCTGAAAAAGGGTACAGAGTGGTGGTTAATTATGCGCAACAAAAACAATTTGCTGAAGGAGTGGTTAACGCCATTTTGGAAACGGGTGGTGAGGCCATAGCCATACAGGCGGATGTTTCTAACGAACAAGCGGTGATCCACATGATGGATCAAATTCAGGATACCTACGGGTATTTGGATGCACTCGTTAATAATGCTGCCATTCTTGCCCCTCAAATGAAGGTAATTGACATGACAGCAGAGCGGATTCAATCCGTGTTTTCAGTCAATGTTTTGGGCAGTATGTTATGTGCCAGGGAAGCTATTCGTCGTATGGCGGTTTCTGCTGGAGGAAAAGGAGGTGCTATTGTCCAGGTTTCTTCCATATCCGCACGATTAGGTTCGCCGTTTGAATATGTAGATTATGCAGCCTCCAAGGGAGCCGTGGAAACATTTACGATTGGCCTTGCAAAAGAAATGGCTACAGAGGGCGTCCGGGTGAATGCCGTACGGCCAGGCCTGGTTTACACCGATATACATGCAAAGGCGGGAGAGCCAGGCCGTGTTAAACGGCTGGAGCCCGGAATTCCAATGCAGCGCGGCGGGCAGCCCGAAGAGATAGCCCGTACCATCCTGTGGTTGCTTTCAGAGGAGGCTTCATATGTAACCGGTGCCATTCTCGAGGTGAGCGGAGGCAGGTGAAAAGGTTTTATGCATAAAAAACAAATGGCCGGCGTGAAGGTTACCACACCGGCCATTGTTGTATGGATGCCGGAATCGCATTCCGGTGTACGTTAGCGCTTTAAGGTCACATCGCCGGTGAACAACTCTTCCCGGCCATCCACAAACGTTACCACCGCTTGCCATACAAAGACTGCAGGATTGAGTTTTTGCCCTTTGAAGGTGCCGTCCCAACCAATTGATTCATCATTTGGGGCAAAATCAAGACGCTCATACACCGCTTCGCCCCAACGGGAGAATATCTGCAGTGATTTGATTCTTGTTACCTGAACAGGATCTGCAAAGAGCGTGAAGTAATCGTTGTTGCCGTCTTCGTTCGGAGAAAAGATGTTTGGACCGTAAACCTTTCTGGTTTTATCTACCTTAATCTGAATGTTATCACGTGCTTCACAGCCATCTTCTGATACCACCAACAACCGATACTCCGTGGTACTGGTCGGGTTCGCGAAGGTGGTCAGGCAGGTGTCGCAGGAGAGAGAGTCTGATGGTATCCAGGTAATAGAGGCAATCTCGTTGGCTGGTATGTTGACCAATGCGTTAATCAGGTAGCCATACCCCAAACGGATTTCAGCTTCTGCATCCAATACAATTTCCACCAAATCAGGTGCATCGACCGTTACTACCGCCGAAGCAGAGCAACCGTTGCCTCCTTCCACAGCCAGGTTATAGACACCTGGATCCAGGTTAACAAACTGGCTCTGGCTACTCAGGGGGCCTCCATTCAAACCATATAAAATGGGGTCAGACAAGCCGGTTACGGAATCTACCACAATCACCCCTTTCAGATTCTGACAAGTAGGTTGCAAGACCGTTACATGCGCTACCGGCACTTCAGGCGTGATGGTTACCGCATCGGTAGCGGTACAGCCATTTTGTGGATTGGTGACCGTTAGTGTGTAGGTGCCTGCTTTACTGATCAACGGAGCAGCGGTATTAGCGCCTGAAACCAATTGTCCATCCTGTGTACTCCATGAGTAACTCAGATTTGGAGCGCCACTTCCACTGCCATTCAAAGGCAGGGTTTCACCTGCACAGTCCACCGTGAAAGACAAGCCTGCATCAGCTCCGGGAGGTGTTTGATTGGCTTGTACATTGACGGGAACCGCGTTGAAACAGTTGTTGGCAGGGTTAAACCCAACCAAAACGTAATTACCGGCCATGTTGACGTTGATCGAAGGACTTGTGCCCAGCATTACGGTGTCTGTCCCGGAGATACTCAGCCAGGAGAATATAATCCCACTCAATGTGGAAGTTCCACTAAGCGTCTGGCTGGGTGTTGCACAGGTCAGTACAGCAGGAGAAGAAGCCGTGATAGGCGGTGGATTGAGACTTTGGGTGAGCGTGATAGATGCCGTACCGGTACAAGCCGTTACATTATCCACCACCACAAAATCATATTGGCCGGGTGCAGTAGCCGTCAAGGCT
This sequence comes from Saprospiraceae bacterium, assembly GCA_044347755.1. GTDB lineage: Bacteria > Bacteroidota > Bacteroidia > Chitinophagales > Saprospiraceae > M3007. The sequence goes on along the minus strand of JBIKUE010000089.1, from coordinate 6,447 downwards.
GCATTGGTACCCAGCGGATTGCCGTTCAGGCTCCATTGCAGATTGACCGGATTGTTAGTGCCGGTTACTGTGCCATTCAGCACAATGCTGGTAATGTTGCAATTCAAGGCTGTTCCGGCAGAGCTGATACTAGCCTGCGGGTTGGTAGATTGGTTGGCTATCTGAAAAGCTGCCGTATTGGTGCAGGTTCCACCGGCACTAACCGTTACCGTATAAGTTCCTGGATCCAGATTAGCCAGATTCTGGGTATTTATGCCGTTAGACCAGGCGTACGTGTAAGTACCGGCAGGTGTTATATTCAGGTCAATAGCGCCATTTCCAGCGCTGCAAGAATTGTTGGCTGTTATATTACTGCCAATAGCTGGTGTGATTACCGTATTGGTTACGATAATGCTTTGAGTGGCGGTGCAACCATTGCCGGCAGTGACCGTAACTGTGTAAGTGCCAGGCAAAATGGCATTCAGGTCTTCTGTTACAGCATTATTGGACCAAAGGAAATTATAAGGTGTTTGGCTTCCGGTAACGGTCAGATCAATATTGCCGGTAGCCAGACCACAGTTTGCAGCAACTGGTGTATTGGATAAAACCGGGGATGGGGTATTACTCTGAACGGTTACAGAAGCAGTGTTCGTACAAGTGCCGCCGGCGCTAACTGTAACGGTATAGGTGCCTGCCGCCAAATTGTTCAGGTCTTCCGTTTGGGCAGTATTTGACCATTGATACGTGTAGGTTCCGGCTGGAGTAATGGTCAAATCAACTGAACCATTATTCACCAAACAGGAGGTAGTTGGGCTAAGGCTGGAAGTTATGGCGGGTGTAAATACGTCGTTTTGAACGGTTAATGCCTGAGTGGTGGTACACCCGTTGCCGCCGGTAACCGTAACGGTATAGGTTCCGGAAAGGACATTGTTCAAATCTTCCGTTGCGGCTGCGTTGGACCACAGGAATGTAAAGGGAGCTGCGCCTCCGGAAATCGTTAGATCAATGCCGCCGGTGGCAGCGCCGCAATCAGCATTGTTGATCACATTGGCAATAGCCGGAGCGGGAACATTGCTGGTAACCGTGATGATGGCTGAGCTGGTACAAGCTCCACCCGCACTCACCGTAACGGTATAAATACCAGCTGCAATATTGTTCAGATCTTCCGTTATGGCTGCATTGGACCACAGATATGTGTAGGTTCCTACAGGAGTAACCGTCAGATCAATGGACCCGTTATTGATTACACAGGAGCTGGAAGGGCTCGGAGCGCTTGAAATGGCAGGTGCAAATACATTCTCGGGTACTGTAATAGCCTGAGTAGCCGTACAGCCGTTGGCTGCCGTTACTGTTACCGTGTAGTTGCCAGACAAGACATTGCTTAAATCTTCGGTTATAGCGTTGTTAGACCATAGATAGTTATACGGTGCTGGGCTTCCGGAAACACTCAAATCAATAGCGCCATCCGCAGCGCCGCATTCTGCTGCTGCGATGCTTTGCGAAAGCGCAGGTGTTGGCACGTTGCTGAGAATATTGAACTCAGCCGTATTGGTACAACTCCCCCCTGCACTAACCGTTACGGTATAAGTGCCCGCCGCTACATTGTTCAGATCCTCTGTTATGGCTGCATTGGACCAGGAATAACTATACGTTCCGGAAGGGTTTACATTCAGATCTACGGAACCATTGTTTTGAATACAGGAACTATTGGCTGTTGCATTGCCGGATAAACCAAAAGAAATGGTGTTACCCGGTATGGTTGCTGAGGAGGTAACCGTACAATTGTTGGCATCCGTTACAGTTACGGTGTATGTGCCGGCAGACAAGTTGCTGAGGTCTTCAGAAACGCCCGCATTCGACCAGCTAAATCCGTAGGGGGTAGCGCCACCTGATACCGTTAGATTAATGGCGCCATCGGCGAGATTGCAAAATTCCGGTGTGAGTGCCTGAGTAGTAGCGGGATTGGTTCGCTGGTCAAGAACAAAAAATGATGCCGTTGCCGTACAACTGCCTGATTCTGTTACAGATACGGTATAGGTGCCAGGCGCCAGGCCGTTCAGGTCTTCATCGGTGGCAGCGTTTGACCAAAGGTAAGTGTAGTTGCCGGCAGGGGTGATATTCAGATTGACAGCTCCATTGTTGACTGCACAATCGGTGAGCGGTGCTGCTGCACCTGCTACGCTAAAGGTGTTGGAGTTATTGGGCACATTAATCGCGGCAACTTCCGTACAGCCATTGGGCGCGGTAACAGTTACCGTGAAGGTTCCCGGTAATAGCGCTGTCAAATCCTCATCTGTAGCTGCATTGGACCAGAGGTAGGTGAATGGGCCGGCCGGACCGCTAACGCTCAGATCAATAGCGCCATTATTGACACTGCAAATAGACGCTGTGATATTGGGTGTCAGCACCGGTGTTTGCGTATTATCGGTTACAACAAAGGTGCCGGTAGACTGGCAGGTGCCTAAGGTAACTGTCACGGTGTACGAGCCGGCATCCAGGCCGTTCAAGTCTTCTGTATTGGCTGCGTTAGACCATTGATAGGTGTAAACTCCTGCAGGGGAAACACTCAGGTCAATGGCTCCGTTGAAGGCTGTACAGGAGTTATTAGCTGTGGCGTTCGTGCTTAAATTCAGGATAATATTGTTGTTGACAACCACGGCGGAGGCTACCTCTGTACAAGCGTTCGAGCCTGTTACGGTTACCGTGTAGGTGCCTGGCGTAAGGCCCGTCAGGTCTTCATCGGTACCAGCGTTAGACCAGGCGTAGGTAAATGGGCCAACCCCTGCATTAACATTCAAATCGGCAGCGCCATCTGCAAGCCCGCAATTGGATGCGTTTCCGGACACTGCCAGGCTGGGTGGAACCGCATTGTCAGCAATAGAGAAGGAATTAGAACCCGAACACGTACCAAATGTTACGGTTACGGTATAAGTGCCGGCACCAAGTCCGTTCAGGTCTTCCGTTGTGGAGGCATTTGACCAGGCATAGTTGTATGTGCCTGCAGGGCTGACACTTACATCCAGCGAACCATTTGGAGCAGCACAGGAAGAATTCCCCAGAGGGAGCCCGCTGACGCCAAGTGGAAGGTCGTTGTTTAATATGTTCACAGAACTTATAGCCGTACATTGATTGGCGCCTGTAACCGTTACGGTATAGGTGCCGGGCGGCATATTCGTCAAATCCTCGTCTGTTGAAGCATTAGACCATAAGTAAGTATAAGGCGGAGCCCCCACATTGACAATCAAATCAGCCGAGCCATTGTTGAATCCGCAGGTGGCAGCACTTGAGGAGGATGCCAAACCCGGTGGCAAAGCCTGGTCAATAATCGAGAAGGTGTCCAACACTATACAACTGACCCCCAGTGTGACCGTGACCAGATAGGTTCCCCCCGTCAGGTTGGTCAGACTATCGGTTGATTGTCCGGACGACCAGGTATACACATAGTTGGTATCCGCAGGACTTATATTCAGATCAATAGATCCGGTAGGGAGGGCACAGGAAATATTGTCAGCAACCAATTCATTAATCCCTATGGTTTGGTTGACATTGGGTACTATCACCGTATTGGTTGCAGAACAGCCCACGGCGGAAGTTACGGTTACAAAGAAAGTATCTGCGGCAATACTGGTTAAGTCCTGTGAAGTATCGCCGGTAGACCACATGATGGCAAATGGTGAGAGGCCTCCGTTGATGGTCATATCAATGCCTCCGTTATTGAGTCCGCAAGTGGCGGTATCCACCTTGGCCGGAATACTGGGATAGGATGCCTGATCTGCCACTGTAAGTGTTTCCACGGAGGTACAGGTGCCGCCGGCACTGATGGTAACGGTGTATTCTCCCGGTGCAAGTGGTGACAGATTGGTGGTAGTAGCGCCGTTTGACCACGTGTAAGCCAGGTTGGCAGGGAAAAGCGAAAGTGATATTCGCCCGTTAATGGTATCACACGAGGTGTTATCCTGTACGAGCGCATTGTAGGAATATATAGCCGGAATATCATCCAATAGCACATTCCCTAATACCGTACAGCCGTTGGCAGAGGTCAGTGTGACCGTATAGTTACCTGGTGGGATGTTTTGCAAATCTTCCGTGGTGGCATTATTAGACCACAAATAAGTATACGGAGGGACGCCACCTGGCAGAGGAGTCAGGTTGATAGCGCCATTGCTTAGGCCACAGGTGGCATTGGTTTGTATAAAAGACAAATCAGGAATCACCGGTTCGTCATCAATAAAAAACACCTGTAGGTCTGTGCAGGTCCCGGCTCTGGTTACGGTTACTGTATAAGAGCCTGTAGGAAGGTTCGTAAGGTCTTGTGTAGTTGCGCCATTTGACCATAAATAGGTAGCGGAGCTTTGCCACAATCCGCTAGGTGACAGGGATATGCCAATACTGCCATTTGCACCATTGCAAGTGGTGTTGGGAAGTTCAAAATCTTCAATGACTGTAATTGGGAGATCCTGAGCCGGTACTTCGGCGGAATAGAAGGAGGTGCAACCGTTAGCCCCAGTTACTGTTACTGTGTATTCTCCTGCAGTCAGGCCAAAGATCTGAAAATCAGTTCCACCATTTGACCACTCATAAGTGTAAGGTTGTTGGCCGCCAACCGCCTGGATGGCAGCATCGCCATTGCTCTGGTTGCAAAATTCCGGTGTAAATCCGCCCAAAGGAGGGATGAGTGTAGGGGCATTGGTCAGGTTGGGTACTATAAACGTTTCTGTAGTGGTACAGGTGACCCCAAAAGTGACAGAAACGGTATATTCACCCGGGGGAATATTCACCAGATCCATGGTCGTTTCGCCATTTGACCAGGTATAACTCCAGGTGTTAGGTAATGGATCAACCGTCAGATCGATGGCGCCATTGCTATTGCCGGTACAGAGGGTATTTCCCGTAACCACGCCAGTAATGGCCTGAGGTGCAATAGGAGGAGCTTCTCCCACAACCGTCTGACCCTGTTGCTGGACACCATTGGCATCAAAGATCGTAACCGAGTAGGGGCCTGCAGTCAGGCCGGTAATGTCCTGAGTTGTTTCGCCGTTGGACCACATATAAAGCAAAGGGCCTTGCATATTAGGGTCCGGAACCAGGTCAATAGCCCCAACACCCTGTCCGCATACGTCAACCTGAGGGAAAAGCATCGGCATGACTATAGAGGTCGATGTTTCCATGCTGGCGTGGTGCATACTATCCGCCCAATAAAAACAATCGAGGGCAAGGATACTGCCAGAACCGGTGACCGCTGCATTTGCGGAAACCGGTGTAAATTGAATAAATAACAGGATTAGGAAGGAAAGCGAAGATTGTAATGCTTTATTCATGGGAAACAGTTTTTGTGTGCCCGAGATACTGGGGACAATTTATCATTGATTAAAAAATCAAATTCAGGGAAACAATCAAACAAAGATAGGTTTTAAACAGAAATCGCTTCCTGAAAGTTGTAAATATTATGCCAACACCCTCCTGCAGGGTATGAAAGCACGATACGCTATCCATCTTGCCCATTTCAACAGGGTGCCTTACCTTGCATGGAAAATAACCCAATAAAGCGTGCCGCCCATACCCCAAGCATGGAGCAGATGATCTTGCGCCCCCTTGCCTATTTTGCTGTATTTCGGTATCCTTTGCGCCTGGAGGAAATAAAATGGTATTGTGGCTCCGCTGCATTGGATCACAAAACATTGCAAACAAGTCTGGATCAACTGGTACAAAAGGGGGTGGTTTCGCAATACGGCGACACGTATCAACTTGGAAATGATCCGGAATGGCTTCAGCGCCGATTGGAGGCGAATGAGCGCGCCAAACGCATCTTACCACGCGCCCATCAAATAGGCCGTTTCATTGGTCAATTTCCCTTTGTACGGAGTGTGCTTATATCCGGTTCCTTATCTAAACAGGTAATGACGCCGGATAGCGATGTAGATTTTTTTATTGTAACCGACCCCGGGCGCCTGTGGTTGGCACGTACGTTGTTGATTATTTTTAAAAAAGTATTTTTACTTAACTCTCACCGCTATTTCTGCGTCAATTATTTTGTAGACACGGATCATTTGGAAATCGCAGAAAAAAACCTGTTTACAGCTACAGAATCCGTCACTTTGATGCCCGTTTGGGGCCGCGAAGGATATCTGGATTTTTGCAGGTTCAACCAATGGGCAAAGGAACTGTATCCCTGTTTTCCGGAGCGATTCACAGAGAACATGCCTGGTTATTCCCGAAATCTGATCAAAAAAGCCCTGGAATGGATTTGGGCTGGTACGTGGGGTAACCTTCTGGACCAAAAAGCCATGGAAATAACGGTGAATCACTGGAAACATAAATTCAAACATCTGGATGACCAAACGTTTGATCTGGCTCTGAAATCACGCCGGGGCGTTTCCAAACATCACCCACTGCATTTTCAACAGAAGGTGTTGGAACAGTTTGAGCAAAATCTGGAAACAGCCTTGGTACAATTGGAAAAATTAAACC
>JBIKUE010000014.1:0-66242 GCA_044347755.1 Saprospiraceae bacterium | reverse complement strand
ATGCGCATTATCTTTCCTCTTTCGACCGACTTGGCGCACTGGTTTCTCCACAAACCTTTGAATTTAATGCAAGCAAAAAGTCGGATTTCCATGAAGGACCTGTTGCATTTACCAGAGATTTTAAAACGGCATTTGTAACGCGTAATAATAACGACGATGGCGTCCTGCGTGGCGGGAAAGGCGGAAAGTCAAGCATGAAGATCTATCAGATGAGCTACGGGTTCCCAGACTGGACACCGCCTATTGACCTTCCGTTTAACAGTGATGATTACTCATGCATGCATCCAAGCCTGAGTATAGATGAAAAATGGCTCTTTTTTGCTTCCAATATGCCTGGTGGCAGTGGAGGATTTGATCTATATGCCGTGGAACGCTTAGACAAAAATAACTGGGGAGAACCAATCAACCTCGGCCCGTCCATTAATACCGAAAAGCAGGATTTATTCCCATTCATGAGCCAGTATGGATCTCTGTTTTTTGCCTCTAACGGTCGCTCCAACAGCATGGGAGGGATGGACATTTATTTTGTCAACAATCCGTTGACGAAAGAAGAAGAAAAGGAAGTAGTCAACCTGGGAGAACCTTTCAACACCCCGGAGGACGATTATAGTTTCATTACCGACCCCGATGGGCACAGTGGCTTTTTTGCCAGTTCCCGCGCTGGTGAAACATATGGAAAAACGGACATTTTTCAGTTTTTTGCGCCACGCGGCCTGGAAGGCACAGGCAAACCTGAAACCAACCGTGCACGAATCACCGTCATAGATGATAAAACCGGACTTCCACTTCAGGGTGCTGAGATTCGTATCTTCCAGCCAACGGATGATGGTTTCATTGCCGGGAATAACGACTTCTACGATTTCGATTATGTGGCGCTACCCAACAAACCGGATGTATTCACCTTTCAGTTGGTACGTAAAGATGCCAAAGACATGGGGAGGCCTGATCTTTACTCCAATGCTGAAGGTATGGCACAGACTGATTTTACCCGCTATCGCAATTACCTGGTTATGGTTAGCGCTAAAGGTTATACCTCTCGCGACCGATTTATGATAGTAGATTCAGATGAGGAGTTGGTATTGAACTTTAAAATGAAAGAATTGCCACCTTGTCTGCGTGCAGGAGGGATCGTATTAACAACGGAACATAACACCCGTATTGCCAATGCTTCCATTCGTTTTGAGCATCGTTCCAGTGGCGCTATTGAAACAGCGCGTACCACCCGAAACGGTGAATTCGACGTATGCCTGTCACAGCCTGGAGAATGGATTGCCAAGGTGGAAAAAAATGGATTCAGAGCCGAAACCTTCCGGGTGAATGCGGCCAAAGGCGCCAATGCCTATGATGAAGTTCGGTTAAAGACCCTGGCCGAAGGTCTGACAGTGGCTGAAACGATGCCACTTGCAAATGGCCTGCTGGAAGGATCCGTTTTTATTCTTGACAAGATATTCTACGAAAAAGACAAAGCTACCTTGAACCAGGGGGCTGTTCGTCACCTGGAAGCCTGGTTGGAACACATGCGTAATTATCCGGAAATGGAAATTGAGATTGCTGCACACACAGATGTTCGGGGTGACGAACGCATGAACATGATCCTGACCGATGAACGTGCTAAAAATGCTAAAACCTTCCTGTTGGCAAAAGGCATTGAAGAAGCCCGCATTAAAGCCGTCGGAAAAGGCGAAAGCCAGCCAAGAAACCATTGTGTAGAAAGTGCTGAATGTTCTGACGAAGAACACCAGCAAAACAACCGCCTGGAAATCAAGATTAAGCGATTGGGAGCCCCCAAACGTTCGTGATTTGCGCTTGATTTGCGTTGAAATGTTGGTTCCTCAATTGGCCATAAAGCCAACATTACCATTCTCTGCATAAGGTTCCGTATTTGGTGCTAATGCCTCATTCCGGCAATTTAACCCAGCGTTCATTTGTTCCATCTAAATTGACAACATACAACCGTTCCATAAAATCAGTATTACACACGATTGATTTTCCGTCCCTTCGGTGCATAATAACAAACTTGCTGTCTGGCGAAAGCCTTGTCCACTCGTACCGCCGGGTTTCGTCAAATCCTCTAACCAACACTGTTCTTTGCTTGGAATTGTGCTGTTGGGTGTAGGCTGGCCTGTTGAGGATATAGCGGGTCATTGGGGTCGCATTGATTATCGATCGTACCAATGTGGTTCAGTTCTGTAAAGACCACGAAACAGCTGAGCGCTGGGCTGTCATTAAGCAAATCAGCCAATTGTTCTAAGGTTAGTCCACAAGTTCGCGGGACTTTCAGCACAAAAGAAGCCCAATACGAAGGAAGTTGCAGGATTCGGCCATCGAAGGTCGTCATCAAAGCGTCTGCCGTAGTCCTGGTTTTGTATATTTTCAGCACAACCCAATCCGAGAAAGTGCCATCTGCGGTGATGGTGCTATCAATTGCTGTGATAACACTGCTGTTTTGAATCACATCTGATATTTTGCCAAATTCGAGTGCCAAATTATTGACAAATGAAGCATTGACAATCTCGGGGTTGAATCTGACTATCAATTCATTGGACGAATGGGTGGGCTGACCTTGGCCATTAACGACAGGCGTTAAATCACGGTTGTATAGTTCAAACTTAAAGGTGCTGGCCTCTTTGTTTCCCAGGTTGCCTTTGATAGCGGTGAGCCAAAATTGCTTTTCCATGCTTCATTTAATAATACCTGATAGGATTGTCCAAATGCATCAATAGTGGCTAAAAGCAGTACGAAAACGAAAAAGGAGTTAAGTAGGTGTTTCATCATTATAAAATTTAATTTGACTATACTGATATTGTACAGTAGGCATTAATTTACGATTTCCGATTTCCGATTTTCGATTTCCGATTTTCGAATAGATTTAAGATTTGGGATTGGCAATTTTCAATAACGATCACATAAGCAGGTTGCATATAAATCTGAAATTGAAAATCTATTCGAAAATCGGAAATCAAAACAAATCGGAAATCGGAAATCACTACCCTATACATCATGCGGATAGTCAGTAAATTTAATTTAAAGGCTTTTTATATAAATTTGATTTGGCAGATACCTCACATTCCTACGTTTAGGACGGAAATGTTGCAAATCAAAGTTAGCGTCACAATGATGAAAAGCAGCTTGCCTTTATTTATTGTTTATGTTAATTTTGGGATAACGTCTATTTATTGTCAAAACTTGGCTTACAGCCAAACGATCTCGGCTGTTTTGGGTTTAGCTTACTATCTTTGTGTGCTATTTGAACAAAAACGATCCGCCAGATCATGCTTTTGCGCCTCCTCCCTTTTTTATTCCTGGGCATCCCCCTAACGCTGCTTGCATCTAATGGCGAGCCCTATGATGCTTCCCGGGCAGATACGGATGGTCCGCATGTTTTTTATCGGGGCGACAAAATTTTGGTCAAATATGTTTTGCGCAGAGACACGACTGTATTAAGCAAAACGCTTGAGTTTACCGACAAAAAAGCGATATCCCTGACCTGTCAAATCCCCAAATTAAGCAATTCATTCTCCTTTATATTGAAAGATGAGCTTCAGACGGAAGCTTGTTATTATCCGGCAGCTGAGCGTATGATGGTACTCTCAGACATTGAAGGTGATTTCAAGGCCTTCAAAACCATACTACAGGGAGGAGGGGTGATAGATGAATCCTTTAACTGGAACTTCGGCAATGGACATCTGGTATTGCTGGGCGATTTTTTTGACCGTGGATTACAAGTCACCGAATGTTTATGGCTGATATACAAACTGGAAACGGAAGCAGAAGCAGCTGGAGGTAAGGTGCATTTTATCCTGGGCAATCATGAAATCATGAACCTGCAGGGAAATTCTACCTACGTACGCCGAAAGTACCTGGAAAACGCCCTTTTGATGGGTGATGATTACAAGACTTTTTACGACCGGAATTCTGAACTGGGAAGGTGGTTGCGAACTAAAAATGCGGTAGAGAAAATTGGTGATTATGTATTTTGCCATGGTGGCATTAGTCCGGAATTAGCTCAAACACAACTTAGCCTGACAGAGATCAATAAAATTGCCCGGCAACATTTAGGCAAACCTCAGGATGAAATCCTCAGCGAGTCTGCCAAGAGCATCTTTGACCTCCAAACCGGCATTTTCTGGTATCGTGCCGCAGCAAAAAACCTGATTTCAGAAGCAGAAATAACCTATGTGCTCAAGTATGCCGACGCCAGGCGCATGGTGATAGGCCATACCCTACAGCCAGACCTTACCGCCTTGTATAATGGCAGAGTTATTTGCATAGACCTTTATCACGAAGAAAATCTCCGTGAAGGCTTTATGAAAACCCTTTGGATTGAGGATGGCTTTTGCTACGTCATCAACCATCTGGGTGAAAAGTCTTCCCTTTTCAGCATTTCCTTTCCAAGAAAATCGGAATAGTACGTTCTTTACAACTCCCGGTTGATCATGGCTAATAGTTGCAACTGGTTTCTGGCACGCACCAGATTGTGTTCCGGATATCCAATTTTGTAGTATACGTCTCCGGCAATCCAGTCTGTTAAAAAACGAAGCGCCTGTTCTCCAATAATCCAGGCTCCGCCGGTCAGCAGGTATTGTTGTTCTGATGCCGTAATAAAGTCGCCTGTTTGGGATAAAAATCCCTCCCTGAGTGCCTGAAGCACTTCTAATCTCAGGAGCGGCTCATCCACTGAATCTTCCGTCAAATTCGGTACAAAGGTGCGTACCATATCCCCAAAGTCAGACAACAAGGTTCCTGGCATCACAGTATCCAGGTCAATCACCGCAAGCGGCTCATGTGTGTCCATACTGAATAACACGTTACCAGCTTTGGTATCATTGTGCGACACCCTAAGGGGCAGCTCACCTGACTTTTTCAACCTGCTGATCAGATCGAACAGAGGCTTGGCCGCAAAAAGTGCATCGATTTCCTTTTTTACCCCGCCTACCCTGTTAACAGGGTCTTGCCTGGTCACTTCCAGAAATGCCAGCCAGCGTTTGTCGGTATCATGAAAACCGGGAATGGTTTCGGACAGCGAAGCCGCCGGAAAATCACGTAAAGCCCGTGCGAAGGCGCCATAGGCCCGGGCTGCCTTCCGGGCTATATCCGGAGTAACCAGCCCATCAGGAGTGTAGGATCGGTCAATGAATGGAAATGCCCGCCAGTAATTTCCCTGATCATCGCGCACCAGATTACTACCGTTTTTTGCCAGGATTGGACTTGGCACCTGAAGGGGGTAATCAGGTTGTGCACTTAAATAAGCACAAACTCTGGAGGTATTCTCCATAACCAGTGCCGGATCCTTGAACACTAAATGGTTGAGACGCTGGAGCAGGATGGCTTTCTGTTCACCATCAAGGACAAAATCAACCCTGTAGGTATCATTGATATTGCCTTGCCCAACCGGTTCCGGTTGGGCAAAGGATTCAGATTCCAGAAATTGTGCAACAATAGACTCAAGCATATTCCTACTTGATTCTGATCAGATCCACGCCTGAATCCCTTACCATCTTGTTTAGTGCAGGCAAATCCTTTTCCTTGATGGATTTCCAGCTGTTTAATTGTTCATCTATTTGCCGGAACAACATGTCGCGCACCTCAAAAGCTTGTTGGGTGGGTGGGAAATCACCATCTACTGTTTGTCCCATCAAATTGGCCAGTTTATCATTCAGGCGTACCGGGAAGTTCAATGGATCCTGATTACTACGGTTTTTAGTTTGATATAAAGCCTCTTCTACCCGGGTCATAACAGAATCCAGTTTAGAGGCCATATCTCTGATGGCCTTGAATTCGCCCTTAGGCATCCCTGCGGTGAGGGTTTGCACCTGGGAACGCACTTTGCGGATTTCCTTGATGGCCTGGTGAGCTGCAGTTAGTTTGGCGCCAACGGATTGCACGAACTCAAATTGCTGTGCAAACCCTTCTTTATTTGCTCCCGAACGAGGATCAGGCAAGATCACAAATGGCTGCTCTTCCGTTTTGCCTGCTGCACTTAGCCTTACTTTGTATGTGCCTGGCACGGCTTTCGGGCCTTCCAGATCATAACTCCAAAGGATCATTCCATCAAACTTTTCAGCATCCGGATACCTGTGGTTCCATACAAATGAGTTTCCGCCCTCTTTCAGGTCCGTGAGCATGCCGCCTTTCTGTTCCCACTGAGCCGGAAGTTTTTGATTGGAAAACAGTTTAATGGTATCGCCGTCCGGCTCCAGAATAGCCAGGCTAACAGTATCTTTTTCCCCAGGTTTCGCCTGCAGATAGAAGTGAATCACAGCGCCGTTAGGATGATTTTCTCCTGCGGTTTTGGATCCTTTGGATGATCCGCCGCGCATCCGGTAACTGTTGGCCGGTTGAAACAGGTGCATGGATTTTTTAGACAGATCACCTTTGGTCAAAAAATCCGGTCCGGCCTGAATTTGATGCAGGGGGGTCAGATCATCCATGATCCAAAAAGACCTGCCCTGGGTTGCTACAATCAAATGATCCTCCTTGATGGTCAGGTCTGTGATAGGTACCGTTGGGAGATTTTGCTGGAATTTTTGCCAGTTTTTACCATCAGTAAAACTGATGTACATGCCTTGTTCAGTGCCTGCATACAGCAATCCCGGGCGCTTTGGATCTACCCTTACGACCCGTGTAAAGTCTTCACTACCAATACCCTCCGTGATCCTGATCCAGGTTTTCCCAAAGTCTTTCGTTTGGAAAATATAGGGTGCATAATCGCCTTGCTTATAGCCGGTACAGGCCAGATAACAACCACCGTCTGTGTGTGGATCAGGCTCCAGGGAGTTGATCATCGTCCATTTGGGTAGTTCAGGGGGCGTAACATTAGCCCAGGTCTTGCCACCATCGCGCGTTAAGTGCACCAGCCCGTCATCACTTCCCGTCCAGATCAGGTCTTTTGCTCTTGGGCTTTCTGCTGCTGCGAAAATCGTGCAGTAGTATTCCACGCTGGTATTATCCTGGGTAATGGGGCCGCCTGAAGATTTTTGCCTGTTTTTATCGTTTGTGGTCAGATCAGGCGAAATGGTTTCCCAGCTTTGGCCTTGATTCCGGCTAACGTGTAACTGATTGGAGGCCGCGTATAACTTGTTTGGATCATGCGGACTGAAGAAAAGTGGATAATTCCACTGGAAGCGATATTTGGCATCTTCTGCGCCATGCCCCATATTATCCTCCGGCCAAACATTAATGGGGCGATAGGTTTTGTTGCTGTGGTCTACCCTACTCATAAACCCGTGATATTCACCACCATACACCACCTCATTGTTCTTCGGATCCACGGCAATATGCCCGCTTTCTCCCCCGGCAGTGGGTTCAAAATCCCGGTCTCCGATAGCGCCGCCATCTGTTCGGTGATAAATCCTGACGCTGCTATTGTCTTGCTGCGCGCCATAAATACGGAATGGGAAATGGTTATCCGTTGACACCCGGTAAAACTGGGCAGTGGGTTGATTATGATAAGTACTCCAGGTTTCTCCGCCGTCATAGCTCACCTGGGCGCCACCATCATCCCCAATAATCATCCGTTTGGGGTCTTCCGGCGCTACCCAAAAATCATGGTGATCACCATGCGGTGCATATTTTGACTGAAAGGTTTTTCCTCCATCTTTGGATTTGTGGTAGGCAACATTCATCACATATACTACGTCTTCATCTTTGGAATCCGCATAAATACGGGTGTAATACCAGGCTCTTTGGCGCAAATTGCGGTCCTCATTCACCTTTACCCACTTTTTACCGCCATCGTCCGATCTGAAAACACCTCCGGATTGACTCTCTACTATGGCCCATACACGATCCGGTCGCATCGGGCTGACAGCCACCCCAATAATACCAATGGTATCTTTAGGCAATCCTTCATTACGGGTCAATTCCACCCAGGAATCGCCACCATCCGTGCTTTTCCAGAGACTTGAGCCAGCTCCTCCGCTCGATAAATCATGAGGAGTTCGACGCACTTTCCAGAAAGAGGCATAGAGAATCCGGGGGTTGGTTGGATCCAGGCAAATATCCACAGCTCCTGCCTGGTCGTTCACAAAATGTATACGCTGCCAGGTTTTGCCTCCATCCCGTGTGCGGTATAATCCGCGCTCTTCCGTTGGCTTAAACAGATCGCCTAGTACTGCCGCATAGGCAATATCCGCGTTGGTTGGGTGTACACGCACTCTGGGAATATGACGGCTGTTTTTCAGTCCTGCAGCTTTCCAGGTGCGACCAGCGTCTTCACTTTTCCACATGCCGGAACCGGCGCTTACATTTCCGCGCACGGTACATTCACCGCCGCCCACATAAATGACATTATGATCGGATGGCGCCACTTCAATGGCGCCGATACTTCCTCCAAAGAAGCCATCAGAAATATTTTCCCAGGTACGGCCACCATCTGTAGTGCGCCATATTCCGCCGCCGGTTGCCCCAAAATAAAACAGGTTGGGCTTGCCGGAAACACCCGCCACTGCGGCCGACCTTCCGCCACGGAATGGTCCAATGTTTCGGTATTGGAGAGAAGAAAAAAGTTGCTTGTTCACTTCAGGAAGCGCAGGCAGGCTTGTTTTGGCCTTTTGCGCAAATGAAGTAGTAAGAGCGAAACTAAGTGCGACCAGCAGGGTAAAAGTCCTCATAATGCAGTGGTAAAAATTTCAGCTGCAAGAATAAGGCAAATGCTCGGCATGAGGGATAAATCCCGACAAAGCTTTTGATTTCTGCCGATAGCGACTGAAAAACATGCGTTACCCATGGAAATTGGGGATGGCACGTGTTTCATTTATGGATGCTCATGGCTGACCACGGCAGAGGTCTGTAAGGTTCATCATAAACGAAAATGAGCCACCCCAATTTTTGGAATGACTCATTTTCGTATTTTTATGATTCACTAAATCGTAGCCTCCCGAAGGACAACTTCGAAGCGCTTATATCTTGGCAATTTTCACCGTTCTCACCTCGCCATTCCCGAATCTGATCTTGGCCAGATAGATACCTGATGGCAAATCTTCCACCGGAAGATCTTCCAAGTGCATTTTTCCGGCAGGTATGGTAATGGTATGAAGCACCGATCCATTAGTTGCTGTAATCTGAATGACCACATCGGTATCGTATTGAATGGCATTCATGATATGCAGCGACTTCCCTACCGGATTTGGTGCAATCAATACGCCATTAGATGGGGAGTATTGAACCTCAATGGCGCGGATTTCAGAGAAAGCCTGCTGACCCATGTTGCTCAAACGGCGGATACGATAGAAATTACGACCCATTGAAGGCGTTTCGTGCATGAAACTGTATTCATTCGGGTTAACCGCATCCTGTTTACCCATGGTAGTAGTCACACTCATCCAGGATTGCATATCGGTAGAATGCTGCACCGTATAGGAGTATTCGGTAGCTTCTGGCAAAGTGGTCCAGTTGATCAACACACCGGTTTGGCCAGTTTGCTGCACATTGAAGTTGAGGTTAAAGCCATCACATCCGGGTGAGCCTGCAGGCAATACGGTGATGGTTACAATATTGGATTCCAGGAACGGACATCCTTCACGGCGCGCACAGCGCATGAATTTGGCCGTTTCGAACAAGGGTCCGGGAGCATAGCTGGAGCCGGTAGCACCCGGTATGGCTACCCATTGCGGAGGAGCCTGACCAATCTGAATAAACTGCATCCAGAGGTATTCAATTTGACCACTACCGCCAACCGGAGCTATGCTTTCTACTAAAGGTGCAGGCGCTTCGCCCTCACAAATGGTTTGGGCACAACAAATAGCGCCGGCATTGGTAATGTTGAAACAAATGGTATGAATACCTGCATCAAAACAGAGATCATCCGGCTGGCCGGCCACAATGGTAAACGGATCCGTTCGGCCATTGGTTTTTACGTCGCTGTCTTTGCAATCATTATTCACCCAATCCTTTTTGGTCCACTGATAACCGAGTGGCAAATTACTGAACGACAGTACATACGTTCCCGGCACTACACAGTTAAAGAAGTAGAAACCTGCGTTGTTAGTGGTTGTAGTTTCCACCACAACATCATCCGGGGTACCAAAGGCGCCATCCGGGCCAGGCTTGATCAGCTTAACCTCAATGTTTGGCACGCCGATTTCGAGAGAAGGATGCTGGAAACCATTCTGGTCATCGTCATACCATACCCAATCTCCGATTTTGATACCATTATTGGTTGAACCGATGGTTACGCTGGCAGTAGCTGTACAGTTACTGGCGTCTGTAACCGTTACGGTATAGGTTCCCTGAGGCAAGTTTACAGCTGTGGCAGTTGTTTCACCATTACTCCAAAGATAAGTGTATGGTGGCGTTCCTCCGGAAACGCTCGCTGTGGCACTTCCTGGAGTGGAACAGTTGGCGTTAGATGAAGCAACAATCACCACATTAGGCGCTTGAGTAGCGCCGATGGTAACAGAGGTGGTGGCAGTACATCCGGCAGCATCTGTAACGGTTACGGTATAGGTACCGGCGCCCAGATTGCTTACGGTGGCTGTTGATGTCATCCCAGGGTTGCTCCACTTATAGGTAAAGTTCGGAGTGCCACCTGAAACAGATACTGTAGCCGAGCCGGTATTATTTCCACAGGCAGACGGAGTGCTGCTGGAAATTACCGCCACTGGTGCATTTGGTTGTGTGATAGTGACCATACCAACTGCGGCACATCCACTATTGTCGGTAACGGTTACGCTGTGAGAACCAGGAGGCAGGTTAGTAGCGGAGGAAGATGTTTGGTTACCTGCAGAAGCAGACCACAAATAAGTGTAGGGAGTGGTTCCACCGGTTGCTATGGCAGTAGCGGTGCCGCCTGTTACGCAGGTTGCATTGGCATTTACTACCGTAGAAACCTGAGGACCTTGTGTTTGCGCAATAGTTACTGTTGCCACCGCTGTACAGCCAGTAGCATCTGTAACCGTAACATTGTGCAGGCCGGCCAACAAATTAGTGGCATTGGCCGTGGTTTGGAGGTTATCCCACTTATAGGTATAAGGCGGAACGCCGCCAGAGGCAACCACCGTGGCAGTTCCCCCTGTCAGACAGGTGGCCGGAGCGGTAGGTGTAGCCACCGGCACCAGTGCAGGAGCCGGAGTTATAATTACAGTTCCAATTCCCTGGCAACCTGTGGTGATATCCACCACTGTAACCTTGTGTGTTCCTGCAGAAAGGTTGGTGGCCGAAGCCGTAGTCTGGCCATTATCCCAACTGTAGGCATAGTTTCCGGTACCACCAGAAACGGTAGCCGATGCACTGCCTCCAATCAGACAGCCTGCTGCCTGCGTGGGCGTTGTATTAACCGTAAGTGCAACACTATTGCTGCCTACCACAATGGAACTGCTGCAGGTACATCCATTGGCATCTGTTACTGTAGCCGTATAAGTACCTGCAGGAACGGCAATGCTGGGTGTAGTTTGGCCATTGTTCCAGAGTATGCTGATAGGAGCCGTTCCGCCGGTGGCTGAAATGGTTGCAGTCCCGTTCAATCCGCAATTGGCCGGAATAGAAGATGGAGAGCAGGTTAATTGAGCCGGCTCTTCCAGGGTTACGGAGGCAATATTGGTGCAACCGGTTCCCAGATCAGTTACCGTTACCGTGTAAGTACCTTCAGAAAGGTTTGTAATGTCTGCTGTTGTACCACCGTTGGTCCAGATATAAGTATATGGACCAATACCGGACATGGTACTCACATGCGCCCAACCATTATTGGCGCCAAAGCAAGTAATTTCCTGATAAACGGTATCCATCAGCCAGATACCTTCATCCCAAAAGCCTACTTCAAAACTCCCGGAAGCTGTACAACCGTTCACATCTGTAACGGTTACCGTAAAGATTCCGGCGGCAAGGTTGTTGATTTGTGGCGTGACGCCTCCGTTGCTCCAGAGATACGTGTATGGTGGGGTGCCGCCGTTAGGTGTAACCGCAGCAAAGCCATCCGGCGCATTGCCACAGATTTGACTCTGTCCAAAAACCGTAACCCCTACAGGAGTTGGTCCGGTAATGGTGATGCTGCCCGTGGCGGAAGCCAGGTCAATATCCACTACGGTAACGGAGTAGTTACCCGGTGCAAGATTGGTAATGGTTTGTGTTGTGGCGCCTGTGTTCCAAAGGTAGGTGTAAGGAGCCCAACCATTGGTAGGAGTAGCCGTTGCGGTGCCATTATTGGCGCCATGGCAAGTAACATTTGTACCGGTAACCGTTACCTGCATTTGCGCTTGAACATAATTGTTCATAGCAGAAATAAGCAGAATGGCAAAGGCAGGTATTAAACGTAAAATGGATTTGGTAAACTTTTGTCCCATGGGAGTTAGTTTTTTTTGTAATCGGTGGTGTTTGTGGTAATCGTTTAACAGCAAAAGACAGGCCACTTCTGGCAGTATGCACTATCTTCAAAAATACAATTAGTACGGACGGGGGAGTGTCGAATAAGGCGAGAGATTAAATCGGGGACATCTTATGCTACACAAAAGTAGGTCTAATATTGATATGCTGCCAAGTCATGGTCGGTTAATTTTCACCACTAAATCAGTATATGTCGCGCAGGTTACCATAACCCATACCGGAACATAACAAAATCATACAGTTACACAATGAATAATTTTCATATAATTAATAAAAATGTTCGTTATATATGAATATTTTAACCATGTTTGGCTTTCAAAAATGCATTATCAGGCGAAAATATCCATCCCGGCATTCAAGCACCACTCCTGAGTGAGTCCACCCTTTCTGGCTAACATCACCCCATACTTTGTATGCAAAATGCCATCCTTGCTGTGCGCATCCGGATTAATGCTGATCTTGATTCCCATTGTTATGGCCTTTTGGATAAGCGTCCAGTCGATGTCAAGCCTCCGCGGATGGGCGTTCAACTCAATCACAACCTGATGTTTGGCACAAGCCTCCAGCACCGCATCCCAATCCAGCGGATAACCTTCCCTGCTCAACAACAACCTACCGGTTGGATGCCCTAAAATGGTGGTACAAGGGTGCTCTATAGCCCGTAAGATGCGCTCTGTGGCCTTTTCCTGGCTCATACGCAAATTGGAGTGAACAGACGCGATCACAAAATCAAAGCGTTCTAACAGGGCATCATCATAATCCAGGGATCCGTCATGGAGAATATCACTTTCAATTCCCTTGTAAATCCTGAATGGCGCCAGTTCTTCGTTCAAACGGTCTATTTCTTCCATTTGTGCCAGTACACGCTCTGGTTTAAGCCCGTTGGCATAAAAAGCAGATTGACTGTGGTCTGTGATACCAATATAAGCATACCCAAGTGAACGGGTATATTCACACATTTCCCGAAGTGTGTGTAAGCCATCGCTCCAGGTGGTATGGACGTGCAAAACGCCCTTTAGATGACTATCGGTTATGAGCTCTGCCGGGGTACCCGTGTGCAAAAAATCTGCGGACTCCCTCAATTCCGGCACCACAAAAGGAGCGTTTGCTTTTTCAAAAACCATAGACTCCTGCACCAGATTTTTGAAATCAAGCCCGGGATGCGCCTGAACAAAGGCATCCAAAAACGGTGCAGATCCGGTGTGTCGAAACAACTTGGAGCCCCACTCCTCCGGTCTGCAAACCAGCATACGTATATTGGAACCTTCTCCGCGCTGGAGATACATTTCTCCGTTTTCATGGCGATTCAGGGTGTATTCAGCATTTTCTTCCAATGCCCATGAGGTCAGGTTTGCGGTAGTCAGAACCTCTACCAATTCGACCACCTGGCATCGACGGCGTACGGCGCCTACGGGTTCTGCCTTTGCCTCCGGAAAATGCTCCAAAATAAACCGGCAAACAGCATCTGCTTCCATTAATGCAGTATCCAAATGCAGTTTACCCCGACTTTTAAAATAATAATCCAGCTTATTCTTCAGATCCTCCTGTGTTTTGAGCCCGAAACCTTTGTATTCAATCAATCGGTTCTCATTACAGGCATACCAAAGCTCACCCGGATTTTCAATGTGCATTTCCTGCCATACCTGTCGTACTTTTTTAGGTCCAAACCCACCTATTTCCAGCATTTCCCGGACACCTGAAGGCGTTTTTTCCCGGTATTTTTCCAGTGTGTCCATATTGCCTTTATCCAACAACTCACGGATTTTGGCGGCAATAGCAGGCCCTACCCCTTTGATCGACTTGATCTCTCCATCGGTTAATTCGGCCAGCGGGCTGTCCAGTTTTCGCAAAGTAAGATATGCACTGGAATAGGATCTGATACGGAACGGATCCTCCTCATGAAGTTCCATGAGGTTAGCGAGCTCATCAAAGGCAAGGGCAATCTGTTTGTTGGTCAAAGTGTACTATGATTTGAGTGATTTTGATGATTTGAGTGATGTTAAGTACTCAATTTCAACAAGATTGAAAATCAACTTCGTTCAAAACCACCCTGTGTTGACTACTAATGTGTGAACAGGTGGACAAAGCTACAGTTGAACCGGCAGAAATAAAAGGATGGAGGGGGGGCTTTTTCAAACAAAACAGCCATTCCAGTTGGTGGAATGGCTGTAGCTTGTTCATTTACGTTTTTTTTATTCTTCTGTAGGAGCAGGCTCTGTTGCCATGCTGACAATATTCTCGTTCCGAATATCGCTTTCTACCAAACCATCGCGCAACCTGATAATGCGGTGAGCATGTTGGGCAATATCCTGTTCGTGGGTTACCAGGATTACGGTATTTCCGGCTTTATGGATTTGTTCAAAAAGCCCCATGATCTCATAACTGGTTTTGGTATCCAGATTACCGGTGGGTTCGTCGGCCAAAATAATGGCTGGATTATTGACCAGGGCTCTGGCAACAGCAACCCGTTGGCGTTGGCCACCCGATAATTCATTTGGCTTGTGTGTTACCCGATCTCCCAACCCTACAGACTCAAGGGTCTTTCTGGCTCGTTCGAGTCGTTCTTCTTTCCCTATGCCGGCATAAACCAGTGGCAAGGCTACATTTTCCAGTGCGCTCAAACGAGGCATGAGGTTGAATGTTTGGAAAACGAACCCTATTTCCTTGTTGCGCACTTCGGCCAATTCTCCATCATCCATGGTGCTCACTTCGGTACCATTCAGCCAGTATTCTCCTCTGGAAGGGGAGTCCAAACATCCGATCAGGTTCATCAAAGTGGACTTTCCGCTACCGGAAGGCCCCATAAGCGCAACATATTCATTTTTTTCAATATCAATACTCACATCCTTCAGGGCTTCCACTTTTTCCTGGCCCATGATGTAGGTTTTGTTGAGATTTTTGATGGAGATAAGCATAAGAAGGGTTTGATGGGTTTGAAGGGTTTGATGTATCCAGGAATGATATTCCGGGAAAATGTTTGAAGGTCTGGAATTGCGCTATTTCTTCTTTCGGAAAATAAGTCCGAACAAGAATACACACAATGCGACGGTGGCAGTTACCATTTGTTTAAGGATTTGAGGGAAAAAGAGCCATACTACAGCTATGGCCGCAAGGGCAGCGATAGCAGCGATAGCGATCCAGGAAAATTTAGAGGTATTTGCCATTGCATCTGAATGTTAATGAAGCGGCAAAATACACTTCTAATCATTAACCTGCGACGAAGGTCAGCGCTTAACTTTAATCCTGATAAAACCTTAGATGATTACCGTCAGTTGTTCGTTAAACGTGGCGTGTTTTTCGGTAAACGTTTAACAGCCCTTTAAAAATGTCAACAAAATAGTCTTTACAGTTAAAAATTTCTTAGCAGTATGCAGAATTCCATCCTTAGGTCTAAATTTGCCCACACTTAATTCTCTCAATACACAATCACTTAACTTTACAAAATCCATGAAGAAACTTCTGACTCTGGCTTTTTGCGCTTTGCTGGGCAGCCTCATGTGGGCTGCATCTCCTGTGAACAGCCATGCCAATCCTTTTCAGGACGATCTGAGCCGTTTGGACGATGAATTCGCCGGCATAACCCAGCTCGAGCAACTTGTTGAAGAACGTCATGCTACCTACTCGGAACTGGCCGCAGAAAACAATACGCTGCTCCAAAATGTAAACAACGATACTGACATTTTCACCTCTATCTTTGGCACTGGTTCTCCTGATGACGACAAGTTACTAGGAATATCTGGTTTTTTATGGGGGTTTTGTACAGGACTTCTTGGAATTGGAATTCTGGGAGTTATTTTGGTTTATGTTGCTGTAGAGGGAGATGCCAAAAAAAGAGAGGGCAAAAAAGCCATTATTGGCTGTGTAATTGGCTCCCTGCTTCCAGTAATCATCTGGCTGGGCTTTTTTGCTGCTTCAGCCTGGTGGGCATATTAAGAGAGTATCTCATAAGGAATACGAATTACACTCAATCGGGTTGTTCCGCCTTTGCGAAGCAACCCGGTTTGTTTTTGAGGCGTCATGATGGTTCCAATTACAAAACACAAAACTATGAAAAACGTATTTCAGAGTCTATTCTTATTGCTCCTCTTCGGTCCTGTACTGCTTACAGCCGGCACACCATTGTCCAACCCTTTTTCAGATCAACCGGCATGCTGGGATCAAGCGTTTCAGGCACTTTCTGAGTTGGAAAAACTGGCAGAAACAACAGGCCTTAGCCTGAGTCAGCTCGAAGCTGCAGGCCATCCACTTGCGGAGGTGGCCATAAAGGAGGATAATATCGCCAATGCATTGATTGGAGCAGTCGCCCCGGAAGATGAACGACTAATGGGCATCCCCGGGTTTCTCTGGGGCTTTTGCTGCTCATTCATTGGAGCATTCCTGATTTATCTCGCTATTGACGATCCTGTAGCCAAGAAAAGAGAAGGTTCACAGGCCATCGTTGGCTGTGCTGTAGGCACCCTTTTGTGGGTAGGGCTTTACGTCTGGCTTATTGTATCATTGAACTAATATTGATAAAAAAGCCGGGCCAGGCGTTATGGCACTAGGTTCAAATATTTGCCTCCAAGACTAAAAGTCAGATTCCGGCTTTTCTTTTGAAAGCGCGCGCAGTTGTTTGACATCAGTCCAAAACCACTTGGCCCAGACGAATGCCAGTATCGGGAATACTATAAAGCTGAGGGCGTTATAATCAAATGCATCGTCAAAACTGAAATGAATAAGGTGCATACAGGCACGGGTCATACCACACCCCGGGCATTCCTCCCCCAAAAACACCATGGACGGGCACAATGGAGTGCCTGTATCAAAATAAGTTTTGGGGAGTATCAACAAAGTGACCGGCACTCCAATCCAAAACAACAATCTTAAAACGAGTATAGTAAAGCGGCTCATTACATGGACAAAAAAAGAGGCCGTTGTTTGGAGTTTTGACCCCAACAACGGCCTCTTGTAAGAAATGATCTTATGCGTAGTATTTGCTCATTTTTACCAGTGCATAAATAACTCCTGGAAGGCCGCAAAGCGCTGTCAGCAATAGAGCAATAAGCCAATCGTTACCCTTCCAGTCAGTAGCCAAACCAACCGCCAAAAATGGGATGAAGATGGCCAGAATGATGTAAACACCTTTATCAATACCAGGTGCTGCGAGGCCGTCATCAGATTTCATAGAGGCCACCACTTTCTTCTGCGCCTTTTTCATTTTCATCTTGGCCACCTTGAAAGCGATCTTCTCTTTGAAGCTCATCTTCTTACCCGTAAGCTCTTCCACTTTGTTGATGGTAAGCTGGTTCAGGTCTTGGGTAGAAAAGTCCTTTAACAATGCTTCAACTTGTTGAGCATTTTCAACACTGATAGCAATAGGCGTTTTAGCTACTGGTTCAGTTGTGGTAGCAGAAAATGCATTGAAAGCAAATAAACCTAACGAAAGCGTGAGTAAAAAATTCTTTAGAAACATATGACAGGGTTTAAACAATAATGCCTACTTTTTTAAAAGGCTTTTCGGCTTTGGCCTCCTACTTTTTTAAAGGATATTCGGTCGTTTCCCTGGTTGCGAAGGTGCGGAATGCGCGACAATTTTTTTATAAATCGCTAAAAAAAATTAGCCAGCTTGCTTTGTTCTCACAGATTCCGTTTCGGTTAATGATTTTCAGACCAAAAGACATTGATTTTTTAACCAGGCACACCATGATCTGTTGTTAACTCACATCCATCTCAAATGATCTTGTAAATGCTAAAAAGAATGCGGTTCAAGGTCCAACCTACATCTTACTTTTGCATCACGATGCGGATTACATTCTTGTTATTACTGATTTCCTTTTTCCTTTTTCCTGATACGGCCTTGGTTGCCCAGGAATTCTACCGCTTTAAATCGGATTTTTCTATCAAGGAGAAAGAATCCGGGAAAGATCAGGGGCGCCTGATTACGGGTACGATCTATTTTGATAAAAATCTGCACAAAACGGTATACGATATTCGTTTTCCTGAGCCTGAACAATGGCTGGTCAGGGATACTTTTATGTACCGGAAAAAAGCCGACACGCTGATATCCAGCCAGGTAGTGCCGCCAGTGGGGGAGTTTTCCATTTTCAACATGATCCTGAGTCAGCAACTCACCGATTTCGGTCTGGCCAAGGTCGGCTACACTCCGGGCGAGGTGCAACAGGACGGCAATCAGGTAATCGCCCAATGGATGCCGCCGGAACATTTCAAAGCGTATCTTGGCCCGGTTACACTGGCTTCCGAACAAAAACGGCTTACTGCAGCGGCTTTTTTCGACAAAGACCAAAAACTCGTATCCAAGTTCTACTTTCAGGAATATTCTGTGCAAAGCGGCCTCCCGGTGCCCGGTAAAATTTACCAGATTTACTACCGGGAGTCCGGCGAATTCGTGCGGATCATGACCCTTAAAAATATCATCATCAACCAAACAGATGAAGACCATATTTATGATTTTGTGCAGCCTGCTGGCGGTTAATCTGACTGCACAGGGGAATACGCTTAAGACTGCTCAGCATACACTCCAGCCGGACATTGCTATTCTAAGCCAGGCATTTACGCCTCCGGCCAAACCCCGCGTTGCCAATCAGTTTAGTCTCAGCAAAGAGAACACCAATGAACTTCAAACGGTATTGTCCGGCCTCTTCCTGGTGTATAAATCCTTTTTTTCTTCTCAGGACAATCAACGCTGCAGCTTCCATCCTTCCTGCTCGGAATACGGACTGGAAGCATTTAAAAAACTAGGTGTAATCAAAGGTGTTATCTGCACCTGTGATCGGCTCACCCGTTGCAACGGATTCAGTCCGGAACAATACGAAATAGATTTCAAGATGCGGCGATTGAAAGACCCGGTTTCCTGGTAATACGAGCGTCTCATCCCCAAGCTTTTCTACATGAAATTTCTGATCCCAGCATTTTTGTTGTTCCTGCCGGCATTGTCTGCACAGGACTTGTACGATTATGCCCATTCACGCGCCTATGCGCGTTACCTGCTTCAATCGCAGCAATATGGGCTCGCCGCAGAGGAATATGAACGTCTGATTTTCCTGAAGCCTGAAAATGATACGCTACGCGCGGATTTGTTGCGGGCATACCGCAGAGGGAATACGCCTCAAAAAGGCTTGGAACAATGGGCTAAATGGCAGCTAGAGTCGCGCCCAAAGTCGCGCTTGTTATACGGTGAATACAGCAAACTCCTGCTCAGAGGCGGATACCCTGCCGATGCCCGGAACCTGGCTACCCAATCCGACATATTTGATTCGACTCAAATTCGGCGCATTGTTTTATATGCAGATATGCTCGAACAAAAATGGAAACAGGCTAAAGTGAGCCTGGTACAAATCTCTCCTTCTGAAAAACTTTCAAGACGAACAGATCTTGAAAAATTGATCCAAAAAGGACAACAGCAAAAACTAAAGAAGCCATGGTTAGCAACCGCTCTTTCAGTGCCGGTACCCGGTCTTGGAAAAGTATATTCAGGAGAATGGAAGGACGGCATCATCAGCTTGTTATTTGTCGGCGTAAATGCCTGGCAGGCAGTTCGCCGGTTTGACAAAGAAGGAACGGATACTTTCTGGGGCTGGATTCACGGCGGATTTGCGCTGGGCTTTTATTCCGGCAATATTTATGGCGCACACAAGGCCGCACGACGTTATAATCAAAAGAAAATCAAACAATTGCAACATGAAACGGAGGCTCTTGTTTTTCCTGTGCTGGATTAGTGTTTCGGGATGGTTGGGCAGCCAAAATCTCGACCAAACCTTACAGTTTGCCCGGGCTCAATATGAAGTCGGAAATACATTAACGGCGCTAAAAACCTATCAGCGGGTGCTGTTCTTTGGCGGCCATTTGTATCGGGATGAATGCCAGAGCCAATTGGCAAACTTGCATGCCAGCCTGGGTGAGTTTGATCGCGCCGCGTTTTACTACGATCTGATATACCAAAGTGCCGGATCTGACAGTTTGCGCTATGAAGCACTGTTTCACAAAACGGCGGCGCTTATGCTTCAACAAGCACCCAAAAAAGCCTTGCTGGAGCTGTTATCATTGCCCAAAACCTTGCCTGAACCCTGGAAATCCCGAAAGCACCTTTATCTGGGAGCAGCTCATTTTTCCATCCGGGAATTTGAGCTGGCACGGCAGGATCTGCTGCCTTTGTTTGGTCCAGATGACAGCGCCCAAAAAGCCGAATTTGAAAAATTGTTCCGCCAGGCCGAAAGAGTGGCCCGAAAGAGCCCGAAAACGGCCAGATTGCTGAGTATGTTTTTGCCAGGAGCTGGTCAGTTTTATGCCGGCGATATAAAAAACGGCTTGAACTCACTATTATTGAATGGGTTGCTGGGATATTGGTTTGTAGCCACCGGCATCAATTATTCCTTCATAGATGCAGGTGCAACCGTAACCCCATGGCTGTTTCGGTATTACGGAGGCGGCATTCGCAGAGCAGGGGAAATCCTGGAAACCAAAAAGGAAGAACGCCTTAAGAAAACTTTTCAAAAGGTCTTACAAACAATCGAGGTGGAACGATAGCTTGGTTTTTCTACCTTCGCTGCTGCATTTATTTGGCATACCACTGATTTTCAGATAAACAAATCAACCAACAATGGCCTCTGCATTGCCCTCAGAAAAGAAAACCATTAAATACATTGCCATTGCCGGCAATATTGGTGCCGGAAAAACAACCCTTACCGAGATGCTTGCCAAGCACTTTGGCTGGGATGTTCATTATGAAAATACCGAGAACAACCCCTATTTGTCTGATTTTTATCTCGACATGAAGCGTTGGTCGTTTAACCTGCAGGTATTCTTTTTGTCGAGCCGATATCAACAGGTATTGCGCATCCTTCAGGGTAACCGCACGGTGATCCAGGATCGCACTATCTATGAAGACGCGTTCATATTTGCCCCTAATCTGGCTGATATGGGCCTTATGGAACGTCGGGATTTTGAGAATTACCTCACCCTATTCCAATCCATCGTTTCGCAGGTTAAGGCACCTGATTTGCTAATTTATCTGAAAGGAAGTATCCCTACACTGGTAGAACATATCCAGATGCGTGGCCGGGATTACGAAGGCAGTATCAGTATTGATTATCTGAAACGTTTAAATGACCGGTACGACAACTGGATCAATGGCTATAGAGAAGGCAAGCTTCTAATCATCAACGTGGACAACCTGGATTTTTCCAGCAACAAGGAGCACGCCGCTAAGGTACTGGAGATGGTTCAGGCAGAGTTACACGGTTTGTTTTGACCTCACCCCCTGGCCCCCTCTTCTGAAGGAAAGGGGGACTTCGTCCCGGCGGGGATTTTTGATTTCGAGGAAATCAAAAAAGGGTCGTAGCCCCGAAATTTTAGTAGCCCCGAAAATGTTAAATTATTATGGATAAAAAGATCACGATCATTTCAGGCGCATCCAGAGGAATTGGTCGCGCGGTATCATTGCGTTTAGCGCACGAAGGTCATTTTGTGATTGTGCTGGCCCGCAATGCAGAGGAAATCGGCGAGCTGGAACATGAAATTGATGAAACTGGCGGCAAAGCCCTGGCAATCGCCTGCGACATTTCTGATGAAATGCAGGTACAGGAGGTTGTGGGGCAAGTACTGCGTGATTTTAAGCGCATTGATTGCGTAGTCAATAATGCAGGCGTTGGTGTTTTTAAACTTGCTGAAGAAATTAAAACCGAAGATTGGGATAAGGTAATGGACATCAATGTAAAAGGCACTTTTTTACTAACCAAAGCCGTTCTGCCCCATATGAAAGCCGCTGGGAAAGGACATATTCTGGGGATAGCTTCCGATGTTTCCAAACGCACTTTTGCTGCCGGAAGCTTGTATACCGCCAGCAAGTATGCACAACATGCCTTTTTTGAAAGCCTGCGCCGTGAAGTGCGTTCCCTGGGAATTAAAGTCAGTGTGGTGTATCCCGGACTGGTTGACACTTATTTTCATGGGGGAGCTCAGGGAGAAGTCAAACAGGCAGAATACCTGCATCCCGACGATATCGCGCATGCTGTTTCCTACATTCTCAACACCCCTCCTCATGTGTTGGTAGACGAGATTTTGATCCACCCGATGAGCCAGGAGTGGTAATGGGGGGCATTTAGAGTCTTTTAGAGGTCATTTATGGTCATTTATGGTCATTTTGGGGACATTTTGGTGAGTGAAGCGGGCAGAATGCCAGACTTTGTCATCCTGAGCGTAGCGAAGGAACTGAGTATGCGCTCATTATCAGATCCTTTGCTACGCTCAGGAAGACAAAGTCTGGCAGAGTGAAGTATGCTTGCAAATCCCTAAATGACCATAAATAGCCTCTAAACGACCTCAAATGACCTAAATGACTAATAAATGACCCCTAAATGACTAATAAATAACCCCTAAATAACCCCTAAATGACCCCTAAATGACCCCTAAATGACTAGTAACCTCCACCCATGAAATCTCCCTCGCTCACAACCAGATCCCATCTTGTTATTGGATACATGATCCTGGCATTTGGCTGGTGGTCGTTCCATTTGTGGCGACAAAACGATCGCGTTTTTGATCGGGAGAAAAAAATCCTGGAGCTGAAATATCCTAATGTGGAGTACGTCACTTTTCCGGAATATACCGTTGCAGAAAACACCTGGAAAAGTGGTCGCCGCATGGTGATAGCGGAAGGATTGTTTTTCACCGCCTGCCTGATTTGGGGGCTTTGGGTAATTCGCCGGAGCGCCTTTAGGGAGGTTGGGCTGGCTCGTCAGCGCAGGAACTTTTTGCTCAGCATTACCCATGAATTGAAATCGCCCATTGCCGGCATGCGCCTGGTATTGGAAACGTTGGGAAAACGAGAGTTAAGCAAAGAACAGCGTACACCTTTGATTTCCAACGGATTAAAAGACGCTGACCGACTACAAAATCTTGTAGAAAGTTTATTACTTGCTGCCCGGTTGGAAGACAACTGGCATCCATTGCTGGAGCCGCTGGATTTCCGCAAGTTAGTTCAGGATGCTGCCGACAGCCTGCGGATAAGGTTTCCGGAGGCCTCCTTTCAGCTTAACATTCCCGAGCATTTGCCACCCGTTCAGGCAGACCGGATGGGCTTATGCGCCATTGTGCAGAATCTGTTGGAGAATGCCTTAAAATATTCGCAAGAAGGGACTCCGGTGACTGTTTCGGCCGAGCAATCCAATGGAATGTTCCGATTCCGGGTGGCTGACCTGGGTCAGGGTATCCCGGATGATGAAAAGCAATCGGTTTTTGAAAAATTTTACCGCATGGGTAATGAGGAAACCCGGCATTCCACTGGCACCGGATTGGGGCTCTATATCGTTAAACAAGTGTTGAAAGCCCACCAGGGGCAAGTCAAATTGTCCGACAATCAACCTCAGGGAACTGTATTTGAAGTGGAATTACCATTACGGTAGACGGTGGACGGTGGCGTAATCACTGACCATGCCTTGTCACCCTGAGCGTAGCAAAGGGTCTGGCGAAGCCACCGCATGAAAATCTGTGTAAAATCTGTGCAAATAATCTGTGTCAAATCTGTGCGCCTCTACACTCATTGGCTAGTTCATATATCAACAGCCCCTTCGCTACGCTCAGGGTGACAAGGCAAACTACGTGTTTATGCCATCGTTCATCATCCATCGTTCATCCTTCTCATGACTGACGTTCAAACCCGACTCATTTCTGCGCTGACGCCCCGGTATGGTACCGGGGAAGCCCGGGCTATTGCACGAATTGTTTGGGAGGATGCTTTTGATTTTGGCCGGAAACCAGATCCGGAGTTACTGGATCGGATAGAAGCACGGTTGTTGCAGGGCGAACCGGTCCAATATGTACTGGGCGAAGCAGATTTTTTCGGATTAAAATTTCTGGTAAATCCTTCCGTACTCATTCCCCGTCAGGAAACCGAGGAGTTGGTGGCCTGGGTACTGGAATGGTTGAAAAATGGCCATGAAACGCCGCTCAGGATAATTGATATTGGTTTAGGCAGCGGTTGCATTGGTATTACCGTTCAGAAAAAACATCCCTCTCTAGAGCTTTGGGGTCTGGACAAAAGTGAATCGGCACTGGAAACCGCCCGGCAAAATGCAGAACGCTTGTTGCCCGGCAAAACGGTTCATCTGCTGCATGCTGATATCCTGAACCGGCTCGACTGGGAGAAACTGCCACCGGCAAGTGTAATTGTTTCTAACCCGCCTTATATCCCTTATACCGAACAGCACTTGGTGCCCGAGCATGTAGCCGCGCATGAGCCTGGTATGGCCTTATTTGTAGAAGATGCGGATCCCTTGCTTTTTTATCGAACCATTACAGAATTTGCCCGTGAAAAGTTGCTTCCGGGCGGGGCCTTGTTTTTTGAATGTAATGAATTTAATGCCTCAGAAGTGCTGCAATTATTGCAGGATCAAGGGTTTAGTCGGGTGGAATTGCGAAAGGATCTGGCCGGAGCGGAGCGGATGGTGATTGGGGAGCTACCTACCCCCTAGCCCCCCAATCCGTAACCAACCCATCCAGGCTCCTTAAATTCTTTTCCTGAATATAGGCACGCATACCATCAGGACCTTTGCGATCTGCCCAGTCTTGCATGATCCGGCGCTCACCCGTGTACGTGTACAAAGGAACTCCATATCCACAGGAAGTGGCAACCTCCTGCACTTCAACAACCAATATCTGACGTGTATTAGGGTGCTCAGTAAAAAGTCCACTCAAACCACCCCATTCCGGCGAATCGGGCAGCACTGCTTTACCCCGGCCGTAAATGCGCAGGATATTAGGCGGCCCCTCAAATGCACAAAACATCAGGGTGATACGCCCATTCTCCAGGGTATGCGCAGAGGTTTCATTACCGCTGCCAATGAAATCCAGATAAGCCACCTGCTTGTCTGAAATCACCCGGAATGTATCCAATCCTTTCGGTGAGAGGTTAACATGCCCAACGGGATCCAATGGCGCCGTGGCTACAAAAAACAGATGTTGTTTGGATATAAACTCCTGATGCGCCGGGAGCAGGGAAGGAAAAAAACGGGCCATGAGTTGAGTGTTTGAGTGTTTGAGTTGGCGTTGCGTTAGTGATTCGTGCCTGAACTATTGAACAATATATTCTTCGTGTCTTTGTGTCTTTGCGCCTTCGTGTTTTTGCGCCTTCGTGTCTTTGTGCCTTCGTGTCACAACACCAAGCCCTTTGAGACTTCTTTTAAAATTTGAAGTCCCTGTTGCATTTCTGCCTCATTGACGGAGGCAAATCCGAGTCGGGTGGCATTGAGGGTGGGGTGATAGTATAAACCATCTGAAAGGAGCAATCCTTGTTGTTTACAGGCGCGGGCAAGTACCGGAAGGGGTAAGGATGGATCAAACTTTGTCCAAACGGCCAATCCTCCGGTGGGTTTCTGGAATGACACCAGATCGCCCAGGGCAGATTGAAGTCCCTCACAAAACAGGTCTCTCCTGCGGTGATAAACTTTTTGCGCCTTTTTCAGGTGCCTTTGCAGTTCACCATCGCGCAACATGGTAGCAATAGCTGCCTCCAGCAGATTATCCCCCTGCCGGTCCACAATCCGGCGCAATGCCGCCATAGACTGGATCACGGCTTTGGGCGCTACCACATATCCTACCCGCAAAGCCGGCGAAAACACCTTGCTCAAGGAACCCACATACACCACATGATTGCCCTCATCTGCCGAAGCCAGGGGCAAAATGGGATGACTATCGTAGTGAAAATCAAAATCATAGTCGTCCTCCAGAATACAAAACCGGTATTTTTTGGCCAATTGCAACAGTTTCAAACGTCTTTCTGCAGGCATCATCACCGTGGTGGGGTGTTGGTGGTGCGGGGTTACATACACCATACGCACGGGTGTCTGCCTGCAAATGGCCTCAATGGCCTCCACATCCAATCCTGCTTCATCCACCGGAACCGTTTGCAGCCGGGCGCCCCTTTGCCGAAGAATGAGGTTGCAAGCCTGATAGGAAAGTTCGCCCACTACCACCGTATCGCCGGGTCGGACAATAGTTTGCACGGCGAGGTTGATGCCCATCATGGTGCCCCTTGTGATCATTACCTGCTCCTGCTGAATAGCCAGCCCCCGGCTTTCGCGCAAATAATCTGTCATGGCCTCCCGCAAAGCAGGCTCGCCGGCTGTATCTCCGTAAAACAACAGATTTTTGCGGAATCCTTGTCGCAAAGCTGTTCTGTATGCCCTGCTCAAGGCATCCCAGGGGGCAATGCGAACATCCGGAAATCCATCATTAAAACCCAGCGCATTGGAACTCCGCAAGGGCAGATGCTGCGCAAGCGGATGCCGCTCAAAATCGTAACCGGCCTCATCTTTGGGGTGTATGGCCCCATTTCGCAGGGAGAGTGGCGCATGCAGGATGTCTGGTAGTCGCTCACTCACATAGGTACCTTTAGACCGGCGGGTTTCCAGCCATCCCTGCGCCAATAATTCCTCATAGGCAGCAAGTACTGTTTTTCGGTGTAAATTCAATGACTCAGCCAACTGCCTGGAACCCGGCAACTGACTCCCGGCCGGAATGGCGCCCCGGCGGATGTGTTCAGACAAGGCCCCGGCAATCTGTAAATACACAGGCTGCTTGCTGGACTTGTCTATTGCGTGAATGAGTGAGTTTGTAAACGAGTGCAAGGGGAGTGAATGAATGAGTGCAAAGTTGAGGGATTTTTTCAAAACCGGACTATTAAATATTTAAAAACCGGGCGATTTGAATAGTCCGGATAGTCTATACTTTTGTGACATAAAAAGAACCGCGTAGCGGTGACATTTTACTAGGCGACATTTTATTATCTATGAAAACAAAACAACCTCGAACGGAAGGAAGCCGGTATTATCCCAAGCGTTATGATTTTGATCCAGCTATGCGCAATGCCATTCTGGATGAAGGGCTGGTATGCCATGTGGCATTTCAACGGGAGGGCCAGCCCATCATTATTCCCACCGGATATTGTCGGGTAGACAATACACTCTACCTGCATGGTTCGGTGGGAAGCCATTTTTTCATGGAAATGGCCAAAGGAATTCCGGTTTGTGTAAGTGTAACTTTACTGGACGGCCTTGTGCTGGCCCGCTCGGTGTTTAATCACTCTATGAACTACCGTTCTGTCGTGGCATTCGGAGTAACAAGGCTGGTGGAAAGCGAAGAAGAGCGCTGGATGGCTGCAGAACGTTTTACGGAGCATGTAATCCCGGGCAGATGGGAAGACGCAAGGAAGCCTAGTGCCAGCGACATGAAAAAAACCATGTTTATTGCGGTAGACATCCAGGATACATCCGTCAAATTCAGGGCACATGGCGTAGGCGATGATCCGAAAGACATGCAACTGGAAGTTTGGGCTGGAGTTATTCCGCTGCGTGTCAGTGCGCTACCGCCCGAAGCAGATGAATCTGGCATCCCCAACATCCCATTGCCTGCCTATCTAACTGATTATCATAGGTAATATGACTTTTTCAACCAGCACCATCGAAGATCTGGACACGATCTTTCAGTTGTACGACATAGCCATCGCCCATCAAAAAGCGGTATCCAATATGCACTGG
Source organism: Saprospiraceae bacterium (assembly GCA_044347755.1). GTDB lineage: Bacteria > Bacteroidota > Bacteroidia > Chitinophagales > Saprospiraceae > M3007. The sequence goes on along the minus strand of JBIKUE010000014.1, from coordinate 38,394 downwards.
CTGCCGTTTGACCGGGAGCTGGTGGCACAGGAAATTGCAGAGGGCCGTCAATGGAAAATTGAACTGGACGGCCAGGTAGCCTGCGTGTTTGTGGTAGCCTATCAGGACCCTGCTATTTGGGGCGAAAAAGACCGGGACCCGTCCATTTACCTGCATAGGATTGTAACCCACTCCGACTTCAGAGGACGCAACTTTGTGGGCGCCATACTGGAATGGTCAAAAGAACACGGGAAAGCACTAGGAAAAGCCTATGTCAGACTGGATACCTGGGCCGAAAATCTGAAACTTAAGGAAATTTACGAACGAAACGGGTTTCAGTTTCTGGGTGTTGTAACCCCCAGCGATTTGTCGGCTTTACCGAGTCATTATTCTGGAATCAGGTTGAGTATATTCCAGGCGGAGGTTCACCGCTAAGTACGCGAAGTACGCTAAGTGAGATTTTACGCACTTAGCGTACTTCGCGGTGAATCAATTTCTGGGAAGATACCAGCCAAGCCAGACCCCAACCAGACCCCATTGCACCAGGGCATCCACCAGATAACCCATTGAGCTAGTTTCAAACCAGATAGTATTCAGATATGGAATTGTGAGATAGCCAATGATACCCACAGCAATTGATGCCTGAATGGACGTTACCATTGACAAATTAGAAAACTTCATTAACAGCCAAATAAGCAAATACATGGCAAGCAGGTCTACCACAAAGCCCCGGAACATATTCATTCCCATTGCCGTATTCATGGATTTGTGATAACTGATGCTGGCCCAGGGCTTGCCTGCGCCGGCATCCATAGCTGCCTGTGCCTGTTCCTGAGTGGAACCTGGAGGAACTCCGGGAATCATATAAGTTCCTTCTTCCGTAAGATTTTGGGTAAGTACTTCCATGATCTTATCCTGATTGGGGGTATATCCATACTCAGATTGGTGAACAGGAAGCATAGACCAGGAAAGGAATTGCCAGATAAACAGGATCAGGCCACCCACGATTGTTGCGACTAGTTGTTTTTTCATGTTTTTTTTTATTTTGATGTAATTGAACATGCAAAAATAAAAATTTACAAAAAACAACCTAACATTTAATTATAGGGCATCTGTTGTTTCAAGAGCCGAATTTTTGAAGCGTTTTATTTGCTCAAGGTCGCCTAATACCACTATGTGCATATCCGGTAACAAGACTGTATGTTCTCCCGGATTCAGTTCATATCGGCCATCTGCATGGCGTAGCGCAATAATAGGCAATTGGGCTTCTTCTGTCAGCCCTCCTTCCAAAATGGATCGCCTCTGAAACTCCCATTTCAATTGATCTACCGGTATCTCCTCAAATACCACCCTACTCGTACCCATATTGGAAATCAGATTGAAAAATTCAACCAAATCAGGCTTATTGATCAAGGTCGCCATATAAAAGCCGCCAATGCGCTCAGGCATCACGACATGGTTGGCGCCAGCACGACGAAGTTTCATTTCATCGAACGCGTAGTTTAGGCGGCTAATAATTTTAATCGCTGGATTTAATTGTCGGGCTGACATCACTACAAAAACATTGTTGGCATCTAACGGAAGCGTTACTACAATGGAAGAGGCTTTGGCAATACCTGCCTCCAGTAATACATCATCGTTGGTAGCATCCCCCCTGAGAAATAGATAGCTGGTTTCACTACGTAGCATATCCAGCTTTTTTTCATCAGATTCAATGACCACAAACATCAGATTTTCTTTTGCCAGTTCTTTGCAAACTTCGGTGGCATGGCGACCAAATCCGCAGACAATGGTGTGGCCTTGTAATTTTTTAATACGCTCCATCATCTTGAAATCCTGGAAAAAGGCATGAATATCAGCATCTGTAAGGATGCTGGTAATGGTTGAAATAGCGTAGGCAAAAAAGCCTATGTTAAATATAATCAGAAAGGAGGTGAATAATCGCCCTTCAAAGCTTAACGGAATAACCTCTCCAAATCCGACCGTGGACAAGGTTACCAAACTCATGTAATAGGCATCGAACCAGGGGACATGCTCAATCATTCGATAACCCAGCGTCCCAACCAATACCGCAAAAACAAGCACTGCCATAGCGATATACAGCCGGCGTACGGCCTGCTGAAAATGCGCCAGGCGATTCCTTTCTGTAAAATGCACCTCCCTTTCCCGTAATAGCTGGATTAAATGAATGATGTAATTCATACCGCTAAGGTAAAAATTCGGATTCACATTTCCACCTAATGGGATCCGGAACGTCGATGACAATGAGTAAAATCACTGCCTGGCGCCATCCTGATCTTTAACACGTCTTCTTGCTTTGATCTGTTCCAGCTTGTTCATTGTTTCCTGCTTCAAAGCTGGATTCTTATCCAGGATTTGTTCCAGCCTTTCCCTTTTCGCGGGCTCCGGGAACTTTTCAATAAATTGATCCGATTGAACTTTTGTAGGGCTCTCCTCCATTTTTCTGAGGTAGGCTTCTTCAAGTTTTGGTTGCACTTTGCTGAACACTTCAGGACGGGTTCTTGCTGCGGCATCTACATCATCCAGGCGGTTATTGGCTGGAAAGTCTTTCAGATAGGTTTCAATTTTAGTTGCAGTTGGTTGTTTCCTAACTGACCCAACGTATGCATCCTCCAATGCAGCCTGGAGCTCAGTTCGTTTATCTGACCTGCTTTCCACTGCTGACTTGAGCTCACTCAAACGCTCGGTTTCCGGAAAATCTTCCACGAACTGGGAAATTTTGGCTCTATCCGGGCTTTCCCGAATGTTTTCCAGAGCACGGGTTTCAAGCGCACTAATTTTTCGGATAACCTCTGTCCTATATACTCCTTGCTCTCTAAAACGATCCTGGTAACTCCGCAGATCAGCCAGTTGTCCACTCTTTTCTGCTTTAAGATAATAAGCCTTTTCCACCCTCGGACTTTCCGGGTGTTTTTCAATAAAAACCGCATACGCTTCAGGTGTTCCCTGAATATAATGAGCACTTACCCATGCAGGCAAATCAGGCGCAAAAGCCCAGGTGACCGCAGGAACGAGCACCAGAAAAGCAAAGAACATTGCCAAAGCACGAAGATTGCGTCTGGGCACAGAAGATTGGGATGGAGGCGCCGGAGGTATTGCTTGAGATTGGAACGGAGGATCAACAGCCTTAGACGCACCCGGAGTGTTTCCATGTGCTTTTTCATTGCCGGCACCCTGGAAACCAAACGTTTGGCCGGTGGGTTTGAACCCGGCAGTCGGACTATCTGCATATTGTTGTTCCGGCAATTCGGCTAAAATGGTCACGTTTTCCATCAGAGTAGCTTCCCGTGGAATCGGATCCTGGAACCCGGGAACGATTTCCATGATGGAAACCTTTACTAATAGTTGATGAATGCCTTCCTTAAGTGGCGTTACCTGAAAATTCCACTCAGTATACCCTGTTTCACGGATCAATTGAGTGCGGGCGTTCAGGGCAGAGATCTGAAAGGCGCTTCCTTCCGGATCGAGTAATTCAGCACTCATCACATCCGATATTTCTACTTTTGATTTTACTTCCACGTGCTCGTCCAGCAGAATGTTTTCCAAAATGGCATCTTCATCAACGGCCACCCTTATTACACACAAGGTTGCTTTCTGAATCTGCATCACTCCGGGAACCCTGTACAATACATTTCCGTTTTTTGGCGCATCGGATTTGCTTGTCGGTGCTGGCGCTTCAAAATCCTTCTCCTGCAAGCCAGCCAATAAATCAAAACAATCAGCAGAGACCTGATCTACCCTCCTCTGGTATTCCTCAAAGGAAATAGTATTGCGAAACCGTTCCTTGTTGGCTGCATTCAATCGGGCCATCAAAGCAGAAACAATCCGATAGGTTTCAGAGCCTTCGGGCAACGCAGCCAAAAAGGCCTGAAGTGCTTCAGGTAGTTTACCCTCACGGATTTGTATTTCCAGATTTCGGCGAAGTTCGTCGATACGCATGATATTATTGCTTGACTACCTGGAATACCTTAAGTGCTTTCCCAGATCTAAGGCTAAGGGTATAAACGCCTGGAGGCAACTCCTGAATATCGGTTTGAAAAGTACCTATTACCTGCTCACGCCAAACAACCTGCCCCACCATATTGCAAAGAAACAATTCAGCAGGTTCGTTTTCAGAAAACGGAGTTACCATAGTCAACTTTCCTGTTGTTGGATTTGGGAAAAGTTTCGTTTGTGCCGCCCATTCAGGTTCCTCCGCAGATGATGACATTACCAATACCTGTTGGGTTATCGTATCGGCAAAGGCAGGACTACAACTGGTTTTGGCAATAAGTGTAACGTTATAAATGCCTCCGGCAGCATAATTATGTGTTGGGTTAATAGAAACGCTGGTGCCACCATCTCCAAAATTCCACTGGTATTGGGTTGCATCAACGGATAGGTTACTGAATTCTACACTTAAGCCTGTGGCAGTAAAATTGAAAGCGGCCAGGGCTTTATCCACCCGAAAAGTATCGGAAATACCGGAACAGCCCTTGGCATCCAGTACTTGCAGTGCATATATACCAGGCTGGGTTGGGAAATAGACGCCTTGATTGGCATTTGGGATGGGTTGCCCTTCAAAATACCATTGAAAAGCGGATGCCGGCGCATTTAATACCGCAGCAAGTGCACAATTCTGAAATACCACGCCGACAATAGCCGCTGGAGTGCCTATGACAATGTCTGTCAGGCTGAAGTTTACAGCGTTATCAGGCAAAGTGCCCATGTAGGCAAAACGTCCGGGATCCAGCTCCAGGATATCCCGCAATAGTACTGGATTCGCTACATCAACCGTTGCGGCAGCAACGAAGATGGTATTCATGAATTCATACGCCTGAGCAAGCGCCAAGGTTGGTACGCCTGGTTGTATTTCTACGCCACCTCCAACCATGGTGAACAAACCCGGATTATCCTGATGAGAGAGCAGGGAATAGAATTGTTGCCTCCCCGGGGCAGAAGCATAGGCTGTATCTAATACTATACCATCCGGGCTAATCAATGCGTAAAATCCGTCCATCTCCATGGATGGCATTCCACTGTAGAGGGTGCCGGCCAACATGAGGTTGCCGGAAGCATTACTTTGCCGAACTCCTGCGATCGATGCAATACCGATGTTATTTTCCAATAGTTGCGGAATTTCCGTTTCCCATTGCACAACGCCTGCCTCATTGATCTTGATCAGCCATAGCACATTGTATACTTTTTGCAGCGGATCAAAAGGATCTCCAAACAGGCTATGTCCTGAAAGCAAAAACAGACCGTCAGCGGATTTAATGATCCGACCTGAAATGTCGAATCCATTGTTATAAATACTCGGACTCCCAACTGGTTCCAACGTAGCCGCATCTACCGCCTGAACAAAAATATCCGTAAAATCAGCACCGGAAGACTCTACTTCTCCAAGTATCATCAGGGCGCCGGAGTTGCTTGCTACAAGCGACTTACCCTGAGCAGCCTTGTTTTGGATAAGAAAGTGCCCTGACGTTATTTCTACCAGCCCTGGGGTGGTTTTCAGCAAATACACCCGGTTAAGTGTATCTGTTGGGGTGGCAATAATTGCATTTCCGACCGCTACGAGGTTTCCATCGGGCAGTTCAATGACATCTGAAAAAACAGCAGATCCTGGGAAAACCTGCTTTTCCAGTGTAGCTAATATATTTCCTCTACAATCTGTTTTGTGCATGGCGGCCTTCCCACCAGACAATCCAACAGTGATATAATTACCATCACTTAGTGCAATCATCCTTAAACCATCATTATCCACCATAGGTGTTCCAATTTGTGCAAACCCCTGACTGGACAATGGTTGGTAATAAAGGAAAGTAATAAACAGGAGTAGGTAATGGAGATGTTTCATGTTTGAGAAGTTGATTTGACCTGGATCCTGAACCCAGGAACCAATAGGTAAGTCGGTTATTGAACAACATTGTTACACATAACACTAAACGCAATTATTTCTAACAGACTTTCTGCAAAAGTGGTTTGGGGCAGGAAAAGCTGCCCGTTTTTTGTCTGTCAAGGCGAATTTTGCAGTCGAAATCGGGTATATTCGGCGAAAAATTTAACAAAGACAGGCGAAAAAAGGGCGGTTTTACGGCCCCAAACCACTTTCGCAGGAAGTCTAATGTACGTCTGAAATTGAACCTGCTGCTAAAGTACAAAAAACTACTTTCGCAGGGAGTCTCTTACAACCCTTTACGAAGCCTGGCAACGGGAATATTGAGTTGCTCCCGGTATTTAGCCACTGTTCGGCGGGCAATATTATATCCTTTTTTTAGCAGAATGGACTTCAGTTTTTCGTCGGAGAGCGGACGACGTTTGTGCTCTTCACCAATGACTTCAGCCAGGATTTTCTTTACTTCGAGGGTAGAAACTTCTTCTCCATCCTGTGTACTAAGACTCTCAGAGAAAAACTCTTTAAGGCGTTTGGTACCGAATTCTGTTTGTACATACTTGGAATTGGCCACCCTGCTCACTGTGGAAATATCCAGGCCGGTTACATCCGCAACGTCTTTTAAAATCATTGGCCTGATCTTCTTCTGGTCGCCGGTGAGAAAAAACTCTTCCTGATATTTAAGGATGGCGCCCATGGTCATCATCATAGTTTGCTGTCGTTGCTTAATGGCATCAATGAACCACTTGGCAGAATCAATTTTCTGCTTAATGAACATCACCGCCTCCTTTTCCTTTTTATTAGCCCTTTTGCCATTTCTGCCATCATGAAAAGCCTTCAACATGTCCCTATATTGGTCGTTGATCCTCAGATCCGGAGCGTTTCTTGCATTCAGGGTGAGCTCCAGTTCGCCATCTCGGTTTTGAACGATAAAATCAGGTACTACATAATTATGGGCCCGGTCACTTTTGCTGGCAAATCCGCTTGCTGGTTTGGGATTGAGTTTAAGGATCTCATTAATAGCATCCCGCAGATCTTCTTCATCTATGCTTAGTTGGCGGCAAAGTTTTGGGTAGTGCTTCTTGGTAAACTCGTCGAAGTATTGGTCAATAATCCGAAGTGCAATTTGAACCACTGTTTTTTCCTGCAAAGTCAGGGAGTCGTCATCTTGCCTAAGCCGATGTTGTAGTTGCAACAACAGGCATTCACGCAAGTCGCGCGCGCCCACGCCCGGGGGGTCAAATCGTTGAATCTTGTGCAGGACTTGACGGATCTCCTTTTCATGGGTGCTGATATTTTGGCTAAACAAGAGATCATCTACCATGGCGGAGGGCTCCCGGCGCAAATAGCCATCGTCGTCTATGGAGCCTATCACCTGCAAGGCAATGGCATGCTCACGTTCATCTTCCAACTTGAGCAGCCCCAATTGTTGCTCCAGGTATTCATGAAATGAATTCTCAAAGGCCAGAGGCACTTGTTTATCCTCCTGGTCGTCGCCCCGGCCCTCATCACGAGTCTTGTAGGTGGAGGGATCGTCTTCAATAAAATCAATTAGGTAATCATCTAAATCAGGACCATCATCGTCCCTAAGACTTACACTGTCATCATCGTCTGCGTAATCATCTGCAGATTCCCGTTCCATTTCACCAAGCCCTTCCTCTCTAATGTCATTACCTGCCTCATCATCGGATTGGCCACTTTCTGCTTTTTGTTCACGTTCGTAATAACTAAGATCCGCGTCTGAAAGATCCATATCGCTAAGTCCTTCAGAGAGGTCAGCTGTATCGTCACCTTCCTCGAGCGCCGGATTAGCCTCCAGTTCTTCCTGAATACGTTGCTCCAAAGTAGCTGTAGGAATTTGCAGCAGTTTCATCAGTTGAATCTGCTGCGGAGAAAGCTTTTGCTGAAGTTTTTGCGAAAGCGATTGTTTAGGGCCGAAAGAAGACGCCATGGAAAGGTTCGGGATGTTTTCGATTAGTTGTCTTGGAGCCTTCTACAACACTGGACTTTGCAAAGCGGCCTACAAACAAAAGGCCAATTTTACAAATCCAAAGATATTGAAAAGTAAGACTTCCAATTACTTAAAACAATTTCAGATTATTAATTACTGATAATCAATAATTTATACAAAAATAAATTATATCAGCAACCTTGAAATTTGGTTGAAAATTTTTGGCAAGGATACGGCATTTTCAAAATTTGACAAAGCTATTTAACAATCTTTAGTTGTTAAAAAAGCGCACCCTGTTCTGCAAACCTTTGCGGATTTTCATGCCTGAGCAGCATCATCTTGGTATCTAATCCATAAAAATATCCACGCAATTCACCTGCTTTTCCAATGACCCGGTGACAAGGGACAATAATAGCGATAGGATTGCTACGGTTTGCCATACCCACTGCCCGTACAGCAGCCGGATTGTTTAATTGTTCGGCGATAGCTGAGTAAGTAGAGGTTTTTCCAAAGGGAATTTTCAACAACTCCACCCAAACCTGCCTATGAAATTCCGGAGCCCCACCCCAATCCATTTTCAAATCAAAAACCTCCCTCGCTCCGGCAAAGTACTCCGTCAATTGCCTGGCACAGGCTGCCACTGGGTGATCCGCCAACAACACAGCATCATCCTGCACTCCGATTTCAACAGGTTGTTCCTGGTTTTGACACAACTTTACAGATTGTATCCCCAGTTCACTGCCGGCTATTTCCATTCGGCCAATAGGCGTTGGAATAAGGTAACGTATTAGCATATGGTGGACGGTGGACGGTAGACGGCGGGCGGTAGACGGTAGGCCGTCTACCGTTACAGCCATTTATTTTTATCTGCCAGAGGGCCAAGTTGCTCCCAAGTAAGCAATACGGCACTTGAGCCAACCGCATAAGGAGCTATTTCATAAGCGTTATAAAAAAACACCACGCCATTGGCTACTACTGCTATTTGGGCCGGTAGCGGAATTTGTTTGATTTCAGCATACACCACTTCGGAAAGCAGGTCCGTTTCCTTCAATCCCTTGGAAAGCTTGTAGGCCTTTTCCAAAGCAGGCTTAACCGCAGTGGTATCAGAAATTAAGTCGGTAATTTCAAGTGGTTTAGCTGCTTTGGTAAGGTCGTATGAAACCAGCATAGTAAAGGGATTGCCGTGTGCCCCGCCTGTATAAGAATATCCATCCATTTGCACGGTGGCCACCCTGGAGTTCAAAAAAGGTATGGTATCCTTCATCTCGGTAGTGTATTCCAGAGCAATTTCAGGTCGTTCCCTGACATCTGCCCTAAACATCTCAAAGAATTGCTGACTGGCAGAATCCAGTGCGACCGCAAATGGCAACTGGCCATTACCTCCTACAGCACTAACTATAAATTCCTGAACAGATTGATTCAATGCTTTCACCAGAACTGAGTCATGCCCTGAAAAAATGGGATATGAAACTATGAAGTCAGCACAAGCACCTTTAGCCTCGTCTACACAATTCCTTTTGGAGAAAAGGCTACTTTCTGCTTGCAGAACAGTCTTTTTTTGAGAAGCCTGATCTTTAGTCCCGCAGGAAGTCCATACCATCAAAACAAAGGCAATCATGCCCGCACAAGAGAAAACTTTTTGCATAAAAACACAGAGCATTTTCGTTGCAAGGTACAACAATGCCAGGGAGGTAAGAAAGTGCAATAACTTTAAAAAACAGGTATTGCAGTTTTCCAACAGCGCGTCTAGAGGTGAACCAACTTAGTTGCTAAAAAACTGAAGGTTGCTTTTGGCGCCTGATTTCGTTGTTTATCGCTTATTATGTCCCGCATAACGCACTCTAAACGCCTAATCAAACTCCAAAATCATCACTTCAGTTTTTCTGTTACTAAATTGGTTCACCACTAGAGCAAATAAATAGTCTGGAAATACAGGCAATGCTGATTCCAGCTTTTCCCGCCTTGCGGGGCCTTGCGCGAATCGTACAGTAACACCAGCGAACGGTTCCAGCGAACAGTGAATCCAAGATGCCGGTTGGCCCAAAAATTAGCGCCCAGTACAATACTCAGATCATTCCTGGTCAGATAGTCAGGAGCAACACTATTCAACCAGTTGAAATCATCATCTACCTTGGAGTTGATCAGGCGTGCATAGGACAACCCGGCATTGAACGATACCCTGTAATAATTATATTTTTCTTCATCATATTCAACCAGCCAATCCTTGAAATGCCATTGAATAGGCACTTCTACATAATTCAGTGTCAGTGCAAACGGATTAGGATCGAAATCATTGGGGATCAATTCATTTTGACAACCCCTTTGGGAAAACAGGATTTCCATACTGGCTTCCGTTTTACCTTTTAACCGGGAAATAACCCTCAAACCACCCTGAAAGCCCAGTTTATTGTAGCCGGCAGATAAATCGCCATCGATTTGAGAAGCCGTAAGCCCAAATACTGCTCCTGCTTTAAAACGTGGCTGCGCGGCAACAATCAAGGGAAAAACGACGATGATTGCCCAAAAAATATGCTTTTTCATGTAAATTTTTAAGTGTTTATGATGGTTAGCATCCATAAGGAACCTGAGATGGAAAAATCCCGATCAAGCGCCAAACTTACTGTTATTTTTGCGCGACAAATTTGCTGCGAAATTTTGACACAATATGCGATATACTCAAACAACACTGAAAAAACTGGAGGATATCTTTGATGAACTGGACTACACAGTCCGGTATGAAAAAGGTAGTTTTCAAAGCGGTTATTGCATCGTGGAAAGCCGAAGAGTTGCTGTAGTCAATAAATTTTTCGATACCGAGGCCAGGATCAACACACTACTTGACATCTTAAACAGGATTGAATTTGACCTGACAACCTTATCTGATCAATCCCGGGATCAATTGGATAAGTGGAAAAAGAGCCAGGAGTAAACAAAAGATCAGATTTGCAATCTATAAATAAAAAAGCGCCGACCCGTGCTATGCATAGACGGGTCGGCGCTTTTTTAGGTTGGATATGAATTTAAAAATCGTGTGGGACACCACCGAAAATACAAAGCACCGTAATGTTTTTGCTGGTTTGCTTTATGTTACCCTTGATGTCTTTCACTTTTAGGGTAATGGTATAAATTCCGTGCATTTGATAGTCAAAACTTGGTGTAGCCTCCGTAGAGATAACACCATTTCCCAAATTCCACTCATACGACACTGCGTTTTGCGATTGGTTTGTAAGCAATACCGGATCCTTTTCGTTTACTGAACCATTCTGATGGTTGATGACAAAATCAGCCACTAGTCCAGATGGAGCAGGCAGTGGGGTTTCATCGAAATAAACTTCATCCACGGTTTTCTTTTGGCAGGAAGAAACCAATGCTATGAAGGCGAACAAAAAGAATACATTTTTCATGGTAAAAGCTGAAAAGTGAAATACTGAGGCAAAGAAAGTAAAATAATTCAAGGATAGCAAATAATGTTTTTCATCCTTTAACTTAACTCCATTAGACCGCCTTTTAATGAAAATGCCCGTCGCGGCACATACCGGACGGGCATTTTTCCGAAAAAAGCTCGGTAGTTATCTGCTGATCACCAGCTTGCGGGCGCCCACTTCCTGACCAGTGCGGAAACGAAGGGTATACACGCCTCCAGGCAGGTTGGAGCAATCGATGCGCACCACACTCTCCTGTTCGCTAATATCTGAAATCAATATACGACCAGTAGCATCTATCACCAAAACTTCCAGGGTACCATTCACCGGGCGGCCAAATACAATATTTGTATAGGATTGAGCCGGGTTTGGTTGCAGGCTGATGCCTGTGAGCCAGGTTGGTTCCTTTATGCCTACGGTGTTCTCCACCTTGTTATCAAGGGATGCATAAACACAGTCGTTGGCATCTGTAACCTGAACATTGTAGGAACCTTCAGACAGACCAGTTACATCCTGTGAATTGGCAATAACGGCGCCTGTAGCATCTGTCCAAACATAGGAATATGGACCTGTACCGCCATCAATGGTTATATCAATGGAACCAACTCCCTGTCCGTTGATATCGTTATTCACTTGAATATTAGTGAAAGAAATCGGACTGGTGATGGTTACGTTAAAGGAACATGAACCGGCGTTACCACTGGCATCTGTATAGGTATAGGTAACCGGGTTTACGCCAACCGGGAACTCAGAGCCGCTTGGCAAACCATCCAGATTCCATTGGCCGTTCCCAGCCAGCAGGCAGTTGTCTTCTGCAATCGGTGATGCATAGGTCACGATATTATCGTTAGCACAGGCTACGATATTTGCAGGGCAGGTAAGTACTGGTACTATATCGTCAACAACTTTAACCACCACAGTTGTACTAGCTGTATTACCGGAAAGATCCGTAACAGTTAGGGTTACAGTTTGATCGCCAATTTGCTGACAATTAAAGCTTGATGGAGAAATCGTAGTGCCAGCAATGCCGCAGTTATCACCAAATTGAGCGCCAATGGTTACTAATGAAACAGAGGCTTGTCCGTTCACATCCAAATTTACGGTGCCGTTTTGTGCCGTTACGGTTGGAGCCTGGTTATCGGCAGACGTCAGGGAAACGGAGGTAGCGGATTGACATCCATTAGCATCCGTTACCTGCACGGAGTAATCCCCAACCGTTGCATTGGAAAGGGTATTACCTGTTGCACCATTGCTCCAAAGGAAGTTGTAAGGTTCCGTACCGCCTGTAATAGATACGGTTGCAGAGCCATTCGCTTCGTTCGGGCAAACAGGATTCACGGTTTGCACATTCCAGTTGCCATAAGGTTGTGGCTCGTTGATCGTTGCAGAAGTGCTAAAGTCGCAACCATTGGCATCTCCAACATTTACCGTGTAAATGCCACCAACAAGACCGGAGATAGTTGCCGTAGTTTCGCCTGTATTCCAGACATAGGTAAATGGAGCTGTTCCACCAGTCAGAGACACCGTAACCGAACCATTCGCTGCACCTGCGCAGCTCACATGGACAATTGTGTTTTCTGAAGAAATGGCACACAGGAAGGATGATACTTCCACCGTTTGTTCTGCGGTACATCCCAGTTCATCTGTTATCACCACTGAGTAGATTCCAGGTGCCAGATTTTGGATGCTTTGGGTGGTTTCACCTGTATTCCAAAGATAACTAAACTGACCAGTGCCGCCGGTTGGATTGGCGGTTGCGGTGCCATCATTTGCACCCAGAGCAGATTCTGCGGTAGTGGTTGCATTGGCCGCCACTACTCCCGGCTCTCCAATATTCAGGGTAAACTCAGCAGGACAAAGATTATCATCCGTTACCTTAACCGTATAAGTACCAGCAGTTAGATTGTTGACTGATTGTGTTGTTTCACCATTACTCCAGATAAAGGTGAATGGCGCTGCGCCTGCAGCTACCAATACTTCAGCTGAGCCATTGTTACCACCATTGCAGGATACGTTATTAGAGGTAGTAGAAGCAGACAGCAAACAGTTAAAGGAATTCACCGTTACAGACTGTGCTACTGTACAGCCATTCGCATCGGTAATCACCACATTATAATTACCTGGAGCCAGGTCAGTAATGGTTTGTGTTGTACCACCATTACTCCAGTCATATGTGTAAGCGCCGGTTCCACCATTTGGATTTGCCGTTGCCGTTCCATCATTCACACCAAAAGCAGATTGGGCTGTAGATGATGCACTGGCAGATAGTAAGGCCGGTTGAGTGATTTCCACGGAAGTGGTAGCAGAGCAATTTTCTGTATCCGTTACCACAACAACATAGGTCCCGGCAGTCAGCCCATTTGCTGTAGCAGTGTTTGCACCGTTACTCCAGGCATATTGATATACGCCGTTTCCTCCGAGGGCTGACGCTGTTGCAGAACCATTGGCACCACCATTGCATAACACATTGGATTGTGCTGAAATATTGGCATTCACGTTGTTGTTTTGCAACAAATTCACCGCAGCCGTTTGAGTACAACCATTCTGGGTATTGTTTACCACAATAGTATACGTGCCTGCGGAATCTACCAACGGAGTCTGGGTATTCTCTCCAGAGATGATATGACCACCGTTGGATGCTGTCCAGGAGTAACTGAAATTAGCACCCTGGGAGGAGCCTGTTCCATTGAGTTGGATCTGGAAAGTATTACAGTTCAGGTTTCCCGGAGTAGCTGCCGAAGCAATAGGAGGGGCATTATCCAAATTAACCGGAGCGCTGGCAGTTGAGGTACAACCGTTCAGGGTATCCGTAACTACCAGGCCATAAGTACCAGGTTCGTTCACCGTTGGGTTTTGCAGAGATGACATGAAGTTATTCGGGCCACTCCACAAATAGACTGCATTGGTATCCGGAGTTGAGCCGTAAATCACTACGCTATTCGTCAAGCAGTTCAGCGTATTACCAGTAGCTGATGCACCCGGAGCATTCGTATTGGTGGTAACATTTGCCGTTGCCGTGCTGGTACAGGTGGTAATACTGTCAGTTACTACTACAACATAGGATCCTGAAACGTTTACGGTAGGGCTCCGCTCATTAGAACTGTATCCGTTTGGACCGGTCCATGCGTATGTAGGGCTGGCAGCATTAGTGGTTGTATTGAGCGTAATCGAGGATATGATACAGTTTATTTGACCACCGGCGGTGTTAACTACCGGAGGAGCAATTCCGGTAACCGTAGTAGCAGACGTTTGTGTGCAACCATTCGAGTTGTTGGTTACCTTCAAGGTATAGGTGCCCACTGCATTTACCACGGGAGTAAGAGAAGAGCCGCCACTCACGATATTTCCACCATTGCTGGCACTCCAGGAATAGCTGAAATTTGAGCCTGATGAGCCGCTGCCCTGAAGGGTCGTTTGAGGCACAATACAAGAAATGGATTGAGCCGGTCCGGCATCTGCTGTGGGTTGATCCAGATTGGAGCTTACCTGTTTGGATGCAAAAGAGGCACAAGTTGATTCCGTATTAGTTACCTGAATGGTGTAACTTCCGGCAGCGTCAATCGTTGGCGTAGTGGTAGTTGCACCTGAAACGATGTTACCCCCGTTACTGGCGTACCACTGATAGGTAAATTCAGGACCGGAACTGGACCCTGTTCCATTCAGTTGTTGTGTTGGCTGACTGCAGGTAATGACCTGAGGGTCAGCAATCACGGCAGTTGGATATACTGCAGGCGCCATATTTACCGTAAACGAGATGGTACAGAAGTTATCGTCTGTAACACTTACGATATGATTGCCTACTCCCAGATTGAATGCTGTTTCACCATTTTGTCCGTTTTGCCACTTATAGGTGTAGTTGGCATTCCAGCCGCCACTGGCAGCCACGGTTGCAGAGCCCAGGATTCCGTTACAGCCAACCGGAGAGGAACTCTCCAACGCCAAAGTAAGGGGGTCGGAGGGTTGATCTACATCAAAATTGAATGTTCCAACAGTGCCAACCCGGCCGTTTACCGTAACGGTATACGATCCTGCCGGAATATTATTCAAATCCTGCGTTGTGGCATTATTGCTCCAGGAATAAGTATATGGAGGCACACCGCCACTTGGCGTAATATCAATGGAGCCGGTGTTAGTGCCATAGCATTTAACATGATTCAACACTTGCGCATCTAAGATCAAAGGTGGTGGTGCGCATTTATCCTGCATGAAACTAACTAAACCGGAAGTGGGTAACTGACCGGCCTCCCAAACTTTCCTATCGTAAGGACAAACAGCAAAGATGGTTGGAAAATAACTTATTTGATAGGAATTAGCAATGGTAGGTCCCTGGGTATGAATAATAGGATAACCGGTACCTGCCACCCAGTTGCCCTGTGTGCCGCCAACACAACCAGATGGGCCGTAAAGGCAGTTCAAATTGGTAGCGGCATCACCTTCCATAAAGAACACCCGAACTTCATTGGAGCCGTCCGGACCATACTCTTCATATAGTTGTTCCAACGCGCCCGAATTGTGGTAGTTCCAGCAAGGACCACACCAAGTGGCGGAAAAATCAATGAAGACGGTATAGCCGTCATCCAGCATATCATACAAATTGTAACTATTGCCATCCAAATCTGTGGCGTTCCAGTCGGGCGCAATACTTCCATCCGGAATTTGAGCATATACGGACGTCCAACCCAACATGATCAACATGATGAGTAGTATAATCTTTTTCATAGGCAGAGAACAGGAAATGATGTGTTGTGAAATTGTGAGCGCGAAAAATACAAATCCCCGGAACAATGCAAACAATAAAGTATTAGATTTTGAAAATTTGCAATTGCCACGACAAATCCTTTGCCTTCTGCTCAAGGCAACAAATCAAATCCGTAACCGTTCTGTGTCCACCGTCTGTATTTAGAAAAACGCACCATCCCGTCTGTTTTGGAATAAATACTGATCATATCGGGACCGTTGAAAGCCATGTGGGAATTTTGTATGATCAAATTCAGCCTGGGATAAATTCGGCCAAAAAAAGGGTGGGTTTTACTGAAGAGAATTTGACTGGTCCTTGTATTCTTTTAACTCTTCTTGAGTGAGCGGCGGCCCTACTTCGTATTCCGCACGCCAGTCACGTACCGGTAACCGATCCACCGGATACCAGTTTCCCCACCAGTCGTAGTATTCCAGATTATTAAAATTCAGTTTGTAGTCAAACTCGCTCGGAACATCGTATACAAAACCCGGGTAATAATACTCCCGGCCGTGTTCTTTGGCAAATTCCAGCTCTTTCAACATGGTGTAGGTTCCAAGTCCACGCCTCCATTCATCCGGATCATAAATACAATAGTTGCCGGCCATGCTTTTCTTACCTACATGAAAAAAACTGGTGGCAATCAACTGATGGTCTTTAAATACGTCGAACTGAATGCCATAACAAGGCATCAAACTGCTAAATGCACTAAAAAAGCCATAAATACTTTCCGGACGATTATGAGCAAACCTCCGTGAATGGCGTTCAAATAAAGCCTCATGCATGGGCTCAATGCGGATGGGCCGACGAAGAATGACCAGATCATCATTTCTGCGCAAACACTTCCGCTGACTCTTACTAAAACTAAAATTTTTCAGATCAATCCGCAATAATACCACACGGCATGGCCGCCCGCGCCACTCCCAATAATTGCGCCTGAAAATCTGATCCGACCAATACGTCCATCCATCTTCACAAAACCGGTCGAACACCATCGTATGAAGGGGCTGCATGGGAATATAGGCCTCAATCGGGTTGGGATTGAAGGAAATATTCTGAAATACCTCTAACGTTGGACGGTTCACAGTGAATGAATGATGTTCGATTTTAGTTGTTGGTTGCTTGGGTTGAGTGCTCTGAGGCTTTGTGGCTGACTTATAGTTATTTCATTGCGGAGGCGGAGAGCCGAAGAGGTACGTGGTTATAAACCTCTGTGGCTCTCCGCCTCCGCGGTGAAATAACTATAAGATACCCGCTTCAGTTTTTCAGTGCGTTATTTTTTTCTTTTTTTCTTACCTTTTACAAGTTTCATCTCATTGAGGAGATAGCCTGCGCCACCGAACTTATCTACAATGAATAGAATGTAGCGTGCATCTACCATGATATTCCGACAGATGGCCGGGTCGTAGTTCAGATCACTCATGGTCCCCTCCCAAACCCGGTCGAAATTTAGTCCGATAAGGTTACCATTTGCATCCAAAGCAGGCGAACCTGAATTGCCGCCAGTGGTATGATTAGTACCTATACAAGCCACCGGTAAACGTCCGTCAGCTGTTGCATATTGGCCGTAATCCTTTGCTTTCCACAAATTTATCAATTTTTGGGGAACATCAAATTCATAATCTCCTGGAATATATTTTTCCATAACCCCATCCAGGTCGGTCTGAAACTCATACTGAACAGCATCCCTGGGAGAAAACCCGCGAATCTTGCCATAGGTGAGTCGCAAGGTGCTGTTTGCATCCGGAAAAAAGCGCTTCTCCTTAAAGACTTCCATTTGTGCCGCCATATACTGTCTCTGTAACAACGTGATCTGGGGTTGAAGTTCCTGAAGTTTAGGTTGAATTTGACTTGCATAAAGATTTTGCAGTCGCTCCCAAAGCTTAAAGGCCGGATCATTGCGCAATGTTTCCGCTATTTCACCTGGCTTTTTGGATTCCAGCAATCCCATGAATTTGCTGCGCTGAGCGAATACGCTCATTTCAAAAAGGCTTTTGGCCAATGCAGCATAACCTCCCGCTTCAGCAGCCATGGTTTTAACATCTGAAGCGCCCCAATCTGCCCGGGTGTTTTCGCCAAACATTTCCAGCATAGCCGCTAATACAGCTTCATCGACCTGTGGATGGTAATCCTTATAAAAACCTTGCATGAAGGACTTTATCCGCTCTATCTTTCCGGTGAACTCTGCTTCGTTTTTAGGATCATAACCATTGATCCAACCGCCCAAACTGGATACGGTTCCCAACAATTCATTATTCCGAACCATGGTTTCGAGGTAGTAATCCCGGCCCAGAACATAGGGCTCTATATCCTTATACAATTGCCGCAAGCGGGGTAAAAGGTTTTTATAACGAATATTCCAGTCTGGATTTTGTTGAATCCTTGTGGCGAATTCTGCCTCATAGGCGGCTTTCTTATCATATGCTTTGTACGTTCTCATTCCCTGCATCTCTCCCAACCATTTTTTCCATGCATTGGCAATGCTGGCATACCTGGCTACATAAGAGATCTTCACAGCAGGGTCTTTTCGCATAAAACCGTCCATTACTTTCAATGCCCGATCCCGAATGGCAACTCTGGCCGGATCCAACACTTCGCCGGTTTGACGAATGGCCGCTTCGGTGAGGTATTCATTCGTTGCTCCCGGGAACCCATAAACCATGCTGAAATCGCCTTCGTCTGCACCATCTAAGGATATGGGCAGAAAATGCCCCGGGCGATATGGTTTGTTGTCTTTGGAATATGCTGCCGGGTGATTGTCTTTATCAGCATACACCCTGAAGATGGAGAAGTCGCCGGTATGACGCGGCCAAACCCAGTTGTCGGTATCCGCTCCAAACTTTCCGATACTGCTGGGTGGCGCACCAACAAAACGAACATCCTTGAAAGTTTGCGTTACAAACAAATAGTACTGGTTACCATTGTAGAACGGACGAACCTCAATATCCTCCCATTTTTCCTTTTTTGTGGTACTTTTCAAACCCGCTATGTTTTTGTCGATCTGGGATTGTCTTTCCCGTTCGGCCATACCCTCCGTAATACCTTGAAGCACTACCAGGGTAACGTCTTCTATTCTGGAAACAAACATGGCCGTTACGCCTTCTGCGGGAAGCTCTGATGCCCGGTCTTTTGCCCAATAGCCATTTTCGATGTAATTGTTTTCCAGGCTGCTCAATTGTTGAATGGCATCGAACCCACAGTGGTGATTAGTTAGCAGCAATCCTTCAGGAGAGATCATTTCACCGGTACAACCTCCATCAAACTGGCAAATGGCATCCTTAATACTGGTTTGGGCAGGTGCATAAATATCGTCGGCTTTTAATTTCAAGCCGAGTGCTTTCATGTCCTTTTCGTTTTGTTTTTCCAACAGAGATGGAATCCACATACCCTGTCCTGCAGCGGCACCCCATTGAACCGCCAATACTAAAAGTAGAAAAAGTCTTTGTTGCATAATGATTGAGTTATTGGAAGGCGAAAATAACGGGTACAACCCAGTGTAACAGCGATAACCGTTGGAAGAAATGGTTCAGAGATTGAAAAAGGTATAAATAACCGACTTCTGCCTGGCCTAAGGACGCAAAAGGGTACCTTTGTGGCTTAAAGTGCAAAATTTGATTCACATGACTTCCATTCGGATAACCCCAATAATTTTGATGGCTTTGGTGGCCATTTTTCAAGCATGTTTTACCCAAAGTTCTCCTAAAAAGCTTCCTATTCTGGGAGAAAGAGACGTAACGGCGTCTGGCGATACCCTTTACCCCTCTATCCCGGATTTCCAGTTCATCAATCAGGATAGTCAGGTGGTGAACAACGCAACCTTTGCCGGCAAAGCATACGTGGTAGATTTCTTTTTCATCCATTGTCCTACCATTTGCCCAAAAGTAAAAGCCAACGGGCTGCGTGTGTACCAAAAATTCAAAAATGATGACCGCCTGTTGATATTATCACATTCCATAGATATTCGAAACGACACGGTTGGCGCCTTGCACCATCATGCTCAAAAGCTTGGTATTGAGTCCAAAAAATGGCATTTGGTGACCGGAGATCATGATGCCATATATAGTATTGCCGATAATTATTTCAGTGTAGCAACAGAGGATCCCTCAGCTCCGGGAGGCTTTGATCATTCCGGCCGATTGATTTTAGTGGACAAAAACCGGCATGTACGCTCCTTTTGTGATGGCACCGATGCGGCAGATGTAGATCGTTTTATGAAGGATATTGAGCTTTTATTACAGGAGGACCAACCCAAATAGATCCATTTACTACACTACTGGACATTTTACTATGCCCCTGGATATTCAAACCCCCGCCTTGCTATTTCCGGCAGTTTCCCTGCTCTTGCTGGCCTATACCAATAAGTTTTTGGCCATTGCCAACCTGATCCGAAACCTGATTTCAGACTATGAAAAACAGCCCCGATATGAATTGCTCAAACAAATCAAAAGTTTGCGATTACGGTTGAATATGATCCGATGGATGCAGGTTTGCGGGGTAGCCAGCATGTTGCTATGTGTTATTTCCATGTACTTTATTCATGAAGGATGGCAAGTATGGGCTAAAGTGTTGTTTGCAATAAGCCTGTTGCTGCTGATCGTTTCTTTAGTGGTCACATTAGTGGAAATAATACTTTCAGCCGGCGCCTTAAAAGTGGTATTGAAAGAGCTTCAAGAAAAAAATGAACACATGCAATAGGATATATCCTGCCTTCTTTTAACCTTTACGCTATCCTTTGGTCAATTGTTGGCAAAAAGGTCCATTTACCGTCAAATCATTCAAGGTCTAGCCCCAAATCGCCTGTTGATTTTGATTTTGGCATGAAAAGAAGAAATTTCCTCCGCCTGTTGCCGGCTGCCGGCGTCAGCTCTTTTGCCGTTAACGGCTTCTCCATGCGCCCGTTCGCCAACACCCGTATGGCGGAAATTCTTTCCACCTGCGATGGGGTTCAGGATCGCACCCTCGTACTGATCCAGCTAAAAGGCGGAAACGATGGCTTGAATATGATTATTCCGGCCGCTAATTACGACCGCTATGCGCAACTCCGCCCTACCACAAAGATCAACGAAACCGGTACCGGAGCGTTCCTTCCGATCGACAACACTTTGCCAACAGCAGATCAGGCCGGGTTCCATCCTGCTATGACCGGCTTTAAGGATTTATATGACCGTGGCTGGCTGAACGTCATACAGGCTACCGGATATCAAAGCATGAACCAGAGCCATTTCAAAGGCACCGATTTGTGGCTCTCCGGCGGAGGCGGCTCAACTGAACTTAACAACCTTGGTTCCGGCTGGATGGGTCGGGCGCTTCAGGCTTTCTATCCCCATATTGAGGGGGTACCTGTGGCCGACATGGTGGACCCGTTGGGCATTCAGGTGGGAGATCCTTTCACTTCCCTGGGTTTCCACACGGAAACAGAGCATCAAAATGTAATCAACCTGAGCGGTCAGGATCCTGCCGGTTTCTACTCTCTTATTCAAACCATCGGCGGTGCGCCGATTATGAATATACCTGACACCGATCATGGTAATGAACTGGAATACATCATGGGTGTGGAGCGGAGCATTAACTTATATGCCAACCGCATAACCCAGGTATTTAATGCCGGCTCAAACTCCATTGCCACCTATCCGGGCGGATCGCTTGGCGCACAGTTAAAAACCGTGGCGCGTATGATCAAAGGAGGTTGCAAAACCAAGATCTTCCTTTGCCAGATCGGCGGATTTGATACGCACAGTGCTCAGGTTGACTCCGGCGATACCAGCCTTGGCGCACACGCCAACTTGCTCAAATCACTTTCTGATGCCGTAAAAACTTTCCTGGACGATTTGCAGGGATTGGGTATTGCTGACAACGTTTTGGGCTGCACTTTCTCTGAATTTGGTCGTTGCGCTAAAGAAAACGGCTCATTTGGTACAGACCACGGTACTATGGCCCCAATGATCGTCTTCGGTAAGGATGTAAAGCCCGGGGTGGTAGGCACTAACCCCAATTTGAATAACCTGACTACCGATAATCAGATCAAGGAAATGCAATTTGATTACCGCCAGGTATTTGCTACCCTGCTACAAGACTGGCTTGGCGCCAATCCGTTTGTCATGGAACAAACGATGTTTGAGGGGTATGCTAAAATGAAATTAGTGGCCAAAGCATCTCGTGTAGATCCAGACTGCCAATGGGGCGGAGCAGAAATTGTGGTGGATAATTTCCGCCCGATGAATTTGTTCCCTAACCCGGCTTATATGAGCACCGAGGTATCCTACGAGAACCGCGGCGAAGCTTTCGAGGCCTTACTTTCTATGCACAGTCTTGGCGGAACCGTGATTGCAGCACGTCATGAAACGGTTCTAACCGGTCCTAACTCCTTCTATTTCGACGTCAATGCCCTGCCCGAAGGCATCTACTTTGTTCGGATGCAGAATAAGTACAGCGGCAAAGCGCATGTGATGAAACTGAGCGTGGTGCGCGGAAATGGAATACGTGCGCGGAATTAGCGAATATCCAATATCGAATATAGCATGTCCAAGTGGGGCCGGGTGTCTGGCTTCAGCACATTTGCTTGATTTTTCACGGGCGCTTATCACAATATCTTTGAGTCCTTGGCCAATCACACGTGAGTAGCCAAACAAATGTGCTGAAGCCAGACACCCGCCCCACTTGGACATTCGATATTGGCTATTCGATATTGGATATTTTCTACATAGCTGATGCCGATTTAAAAATCCTATTCCAGTTAATACCGCTGCGCATATTACCGTTTTGGGTAGAGAACCAGATGAATAGCGGCTTACCTACAATGTGATCTTCTGGCACGTATCCCCAGAAGCGGGAATCTTCTGAATTGTGGCGATTATCGCCCATCATCCAGTAGTAGTTTTGCTTGAAGGTGTAACTCGTAGCTTCCTGATCGTTAATGTAGATTTTACCGTCGCGCACCTCCAATTTATTGTTCTCATACACCTTGATGATACGCCAATAGAAGGCAAGGCTTTCCATATTGATAGCTACGGTAGCCCCTTGCTTTGGCACATAGATGGGCCCGAAGTTATCTACTGACCAGGTGGAGAAACGCTTGGGGTCGTTAGGGAAGATGTTTCCGGGGTCGGGCGATCTTTTTAGTTTTTCCACTTTCAAACCCATAGCCCGAATTTTCTCCACTTGCTCTATATCAAGCGCCATTCCAATCTTGGATCCTTCCCGGAAAGCTTCATTGAGGTTAACACCCAAATCCTGCAATTTTTTGGTATTAAAGGTATTGCCGGTACTTTCAATACTGTACCAAAACTGCATGTGGGTTGGGTTTTGCGCGGCCTGGCCGTTCACAAATACTTGTCCCTCACGGATTTCCAGGCTATCGCCTCCAATGGCCAGACAGCGTTTGATGTAGTGATCCTTCTTATCTGTTGGCCGGGTAACGAAGGGCAATTTTTGATTGCGGTAACGGGCCTGTCCAACATTATTACGCGTCCATTGCCCGATGTCCCAACTACGATCCGGAGCGATAAATACACTATCTCCGGCAGGCCAGTTGAACACTACCGGCTCGTTCCGATCAATGGTTTCAATGGCTGGAAGCCTGAAATATGGAAGAGAAGGTTTTTCCAGATAAGATTCTGAGCCCAGCAAAGGCATCACATTGTGCATGAGTGGGAATTGTACCACTGTCATAGGCGTACGGATCCCGTAATGCGCTTTACTCACAAACAGATAATCGCCAACCTTTAGCGACCCTTCCATGGAGGAGCTGGGAATCACATAGGCTTCAATGAGGAACATCCGGATAAATGCGGCAGCAAAAACCGCAAATATGATGGCCTCAGCCCATTCGCGTGTGGCTGATTTTCTAAATTGTGGATACTGAGATTCCAGCTTTTTCAAACCAAGCGTATCCTTCTTCTCAATGGCATCGTGATGGAGCCTGTGGTATTCCCGTTCTTTTTCCAGAATCGGCCCTTCATAAACGGCTTTTGAATCCCTGCCAACAAGGAAAAAAGAGATAGGTGCATATACAACAGCCAATACCGCCTCCCAAAAACCTTGGCGGCCAAAGGACCGAATCATGTCAATGACCAGACCTGCGTAAATGAAAAAATTAACCACCGGGAACAAAAACCACAAAGCATATTGTGGTTTCCGGCCTACCATTTTACACCATTCTACTGCCGCTACTCCGGGAACAAGGGCCTTCCAGCCTGGGATACCGGCCTTTTCAAACAACTTCATCATGCTCAAACCAAGCAGGATGTATAATACGATCAGGAAAAGCAATACTGACATGGTGGAATATGATAATGTGGGTAATGTGGGTAATGTGGGTACAGAATCTCTGCTGAAAACACAAGCGAAGGTATTTTATTCAAAAACACCCTCGCCTGCACATAGATTTTCAGCCTGAATTGTTCGATTAATCGACTATAAACCAGGCTGAAATTATTCTTCGTCAGATTTTTTATTGCGCTTCCTGCGGGTTTTGAACATCTCCACCACTTCTTTATCTGTCAGGAAGCTGAAGTCTACAAACTGAGTAGACACAAAGCGCTTGATATCCTGATAGTCTTTGGCGCGCTTATCGGTATACATTCGGAGCAACTTGCTGATGTAATCCATCGAGAGTTTTTCCACATCCTGATTAAATTGCTGATTGCCAAAGATCTTCATATAAAGGCTGAAGATTTTGGTGAGCTCAAAGTAATCATTGTACTCCCGCTCAGTCAGACCTTTCACCAGTCGGGTGAAATAAGTAATCACCAGTTGGCGGAGGCATTCGGTTTCTACGGAAAGACCTTCGTGCGTGTTATAGAATTCCTGAACAGCTTCAATGGCATCCGGGTGAACGTATCCGAGATTGTGAATTTTATCGGCGATACGGTAGTAATCTGCTATCCGATCTTTGTACAGTTTGTCTGCCACCTGGCTCATTCGCTCATCATTAGTAGCATCGATACCCGGTGATTTGTAGAGTGTAACCAAAAAGCGCAGGTAGCGCAGATCAAACTCCTGGAACGAACGTCTTTCCCGTTCGAAATGTGTAGCAAAGGCTTTGCGTTCAGCCGGATCGAGATCTACGAAGTTTCCGCAGATAGCCAGCATTTCCAGGTATTCTTCCGATCCCTGAAACTCTTTGGTATTCAAAAAGCCTGTGATTTGGGCTTTCAGGCTGTCGTTTCCAGCGCCAGTTTCAAAACGCTTAAGCAGGAATTGACGAAGTGCCGAGAAGTTGGCCTTCATTTCGCCCAGGGTTTTGGGGAAATCCGCAGAGTGATATTGTTCGTGGCGGAACTGATTGGAGTAGCGACGATAGATATCTTCCCGGTCTTTGAGATCGCGGAAGCGATCCTGCTTTTGTTGCTGGAGGAAGTAGCGAATACGCTTGTTCTCTACCAGGCTCATCAAATTAGTGATCCAGATATCTGAACTCAGGGCAAAACCTACCGTGATGGTCTGACCAATACGTTTTTTCAATTGATCAAAATGAACACTTTTGCAGATTGCCAGCAGGATCTCTTTAAAGTGATCGTTGGGGCGAACATACTTAAACTGATCATTGATCTCACCGCGAAGCACCGCAAAACCCAATACACGTGGCAAATACAGGCCTTCAAATGGAGGTTCAAGCAAGTATTTCTCAAAAGTAACCAGTTGAAGCGGCGCCTCAGAGGCCACCTGGTGGTGCAGTGCCGATAGCATGGGCTCAAACTCGGTACGAAGCGAGTTGTAATACTCATCTTCCTCTTCATCGAGGTACATGGTAAGATTTTCAGAATCCTGAATGGCTGCAGCGATTTCGTTCAGGCGGTCGTAATATTGATCGTCTAGTGGTTGCATATGGAATGGAATGAATACCCTGGTTTTATTGATTTTTATTTGAAAAAGACCCGATGAAGCCACTCAGGGCTTCATCAGGTCTTTTTATCAGAACATGCTTCGTGGCAAATGTAATCAGTTGCCATGAAGTGTATATTATTCTTCTGTTTTTTCTTCAGCAGCTGGAGCTTCTTCAGCGGCCGGGGCTTCTTCAGCAACAGGAGCAGCTTCTTCAGCAACTGCTTCTACCGGAGCTGCTGCCTCTTCAGCAACAGCTTCTACAACTTCTACTGCTTCTTCAGCAGCAGCTTCAACAGCTTCTTCAGCAGCAGGAGCTTCTTCCACTACTGGAGCTGGTTTAGCCTTCACTTTAGCTGTACCGTCTACAGAAGCTACGAATTTGCGCTTGGCTTCTTTGGTTTCTTCACGACGCTTATTGATGCTTGTTTCTTTCTGTTCAATCCACTTAACCAGCATCTCATCAGCTTTTTCCTGGCTGAATGCACCCTTAGCTACACCTTTTGCCAGGTGACGCTGGTACAATACGCCTTTGAAACGGAGAATAGCATTAACAGTATCCGTTGGCTGAGCACCTACGCCCATCCAGTAGTATGCGCGATCGCGGTTCAGTTCAATGGTTGCCGGAACAGTCAGCGGGTTGTAAGTGCCGATTTTTTCAATGAAACGGCCATCACGAGGAGAACGGCTGTCGGCGATAACAATGTGGTAGAATGGAGCGGCTTTACGGCCTTTACGTTGCAGACGAATCTTTACTGCCATGGTTGAAATGAGAAAATTTAATTGAGATACACTCGCCCGGCTACTTATATCAAATAGCACCGGGCTTTTCAAGGGCCGCAAAGGTAATATTATTTCTTAAAAAGAAACAAGAAAATAAAAAAATCCAGCTTTTATTTGAAGGCACAAGGGCGCGTAAACACGAAGACACAAAGACACGAAGACACAAATGGAGTTGTTGGGCTACGCCCAACAACCCCATTTTCTATGTTATGATCACTTATGCGCGCTTTGTGTCTTTGCGCCTTTGTGTCTTAGTGTTTTTACGCTTCGTGCCTTCTTATCTAAAGTTCAGGTGCTTGATGGAATAATAGCAGATCGTTCCGAAACCAAAGGAAAGCATGACGTGGAACAGAACGAATGCTGTGTTATGCGTTAACAGACCTACGATGGCTGCCGTTGCGAACACGAGCGACATCACACCTTCAGCAATGGTAATCCAGGAAATCTTGCGGGCAACATAAGCAGCCTTTTGTACTGAGTTACCTTGTTTGCCGTCGCCACCGTACTTAGGGGTACGAACGAATGCAGACACCTTACCACGGAGGCCTTCAATAACCGCAACTGCATTATACAGAGAGAGTCCGAGCGACATTGGCATGAACGAGAGGAACAAACCAAAGAAGCGAACCTTTTCCCAGAAAGTAGCCGGAACGGTACGGTTGAGCGCAGCAGTAATATTAGCCGTGTAGGAAATAGCCGCTACAGAGAACAGACCCAATACAGAGAAGGAAAGGAAGTGTGTGGAAATACCCAGTTCACTGAACGCAAATGCGAGCGGAACACTGCTTAAGGCAGCAACGAATACCCAAAGGAACACACCATATGCGGTCAATTGGCTCATTGCGTGCATTTTTTGGATACTGTTGAGTTTGTCTGTATTCCAGATCAACTTCATCAATTTACGCACATTTTGTGCTCCACCTTTATTCCAACGGAACTGCTGTCCTTTGAGAGCGTTCATATCCACTGGCAATTCTGCCGGGCTTCCGAGTTTCTCAAGGTACTGAATTTTGTAGCCCATGATCTGGGCGCGGAAACTCAGGTCGAGGTCTTCAGTCAGAGTATCGCTCTGCCAGCCACCAGCTTCATTGATAACATTTTTACGCCAAACACCTGCCGTGCCATTGAACTGAAGCAGGAGATTGCCATAAGAACGGCCAGCCTGTTCAACGGTGAAGTGTACATTGAGTTGCAATGCCTGCAGTTTGGTGAGCATGCTGTAGTCAGCATTAATATGCTCCCAACGGGTTTGTACGATACCTACTTTAGGATCTTCAAAATAAGCCATGGTAGTGCGCAGGAAATCCGGACGTGGCGTGAAGTCCGCATCGAAAATAGCGATGTAGTCTCCTTTTACCAGCGGCATGGCTTCCTGCAATGCACCTGCTTTGTATCCCTGACGGTTAACACGGTGAACGTGTTCAATATCGAAACCCTGAGCTTTCATTTCGGCTACCTTGGCAGCCACGATACCCACCGTTTCATCGGTAGAGTCGTCCAGAACCTGAATCTGGAATTTGTTTTTAGGGTACTCCTGAGCAGCCACATACTCAATGATACGTTCTGCCACATACATTTCATTGTACATGGGGAGCTGTACTGTTACGAACGGAACACTTTGATCGTCCTGGCTGTACTGTTTGTAACGAATCTCCGGGTTCTCTTTGTGGTACTTTTTGTACAAGTACAACAAGTGGAATTGCAGGAGGGCGTAAATCGTAACCCCGCTCATTGCGAGGAAATAGATGAGAAGCATCAGGTAACCAAAATCAACAAAGGCCTGATACTGGAATGCCTCAAAAAGCGAATGAAGACCGTACATATTGAGTTGGATGTTTAGAATTCGAGTGTTTGAGTTTGGAGTTTTTGAGTGTTCAAGTTGGCGTTGAGCTGGATATTTTGGATAATTTAACCAGAACCTACGCCAACTTTAACACTCAAAAACGCTTAAACTAAAAAACTAGTTTGATAATCGTTGTTATGATTTTCCAGCCTGCGAGGATGGTCCCTTTGACGGTTCCGGAAACCTTGCTTTGACCAGCGTTTCTTTTCCTGTATTTGACCGGCACTTCGGTGCATTTCAACCTCATTTTCGCTGCTTTAACCTGCATCTCAACGGTCCACCCATAATTCCGGTCTTTCATATCCATGGCTTTCAGTGCTTCCCAGCGGACAGCCCGGAATGGGCCAAGATCTGAGAATTGGTATCCATATATGATCCGGATCAGTGCAGGCGCCAACCAATTGCCAAATCGTTGCGGCAATGTCATGGCATCTGCTTCCATCCCTCCCAATAATCTGGACCCGATCACCATATCCATTTTATCTGTCAAAATAGGATTTACCACTTTAGGTAATTCCTCCGGGTAGTCTGAAAAATCTCCGTCCAAAAACACCACAATTTCAGGTTGTTCTGACGAAGGCAACTGATCCAGGTAACGCATTCCAGCCAAACAAGCATTCCCATAACCCCTCAACGGCTGATATATGACCTGCGCTCCTGCTGCCTTTGCCACTTTGGCTGTTTGATCCGTTGAACCATTATCACAAACCACCACTTGACGCACCCAGTCTTTGGGTAATCCATCTATAACCAGTGGCAGGCTTTTTTCTTCATTCCAGGCCGGAATCAGCACATAAATCCTGGGAAACGACTCCATGTTTTGAAAACAAACTTCCGTTCCGTTAATCACTTCCCGAAAAGCGCCACAAAAGTAACATCGCCAGTTAAGAGAAAGTTAAAAGTCCTTAAGTTTTTGAGGTTAAAGTTTTGCAAACAGAGAAATACCCGGGGTAATCCTTTAACCAAAGCACCAAAGTACCCTTTTCAGAATCGCAAAATCATGTTCTAAAATCATCATTTTACAAAAACGATTGATTCAAACCCAAGCAAAATTTCAGCTTCTCGCAAAATGATATTTGGCACATTAACGCCTCCTCCAGCTTATCAAATCTTAAGATCATTCTCCTTCTCAAGCCAAATCCTCTCTAAAGCAGCAAAGTGTTAAGAAAATTAACACTTCAAAGTTACAAGTCCAGATACACCTCCGTAGTTAGGTTTGGCGGACAATACACATTAAAAGTATCACTTTTGATTACCACACCGTTTCTTAGGGTAAAGGTTCCAAATGCCCTGTTGGCGGCTTCAAGAGGCCGAACACTTGTTAGATACGATACACTCGCCGGATCACCGAGGGAGTACGTAAAATAATCAGCCTTCGAACTTTCCTGATAGATTTCCAAAGTATATCCCATTAGTTCCTGAGTAAGCGGCGGAAGACTGAAATAAAAATATGCCTTGGGAAAGCAATAGAAGATATACTCCTGATTGTTTTCCATTTTAGCGTCCTCAAGATCAAAATCCCTCGACAATTCAACAAAATTCCCATCCTGATCTCTGCCATAACGCTGATGATTCCCGGGAAAACCTGCGCACTCAACAACTACTTCATTTAGCTGAGAGTATTTAGTTGAAAAGTTAAATTCAAAAAAGCCATTTTCATCTGTAATCACCTGATCGTAAACCGTTTCACCAACTCCCCAATACCCATCAGTTGCATTCATTGTCCGGTTAGGAAAAGGCTTGTTAGTCTCAGCCTCGAGCAAATAGCCCGATGCACGGAATGGAATAGATTCCTCCTCTACTTTTTTGCATGTCAACAAAAAAGGAACTACAAAAACCAACCAATAACATTGTTTCATCTTATGTATGTTTTTCCGAAAGTAAGCCTGTTTTTACGCAAAAACCAATGATATAGCTCAATATTACTTATGATATCCATCCAACTGTAAACACTTTTCTCCCTTGAGAATAATTATTTGACAAAATGTTTGATAAACATGCTAAATTTGGCCACTAATAATCCTCGCATTTTGAATTTGTAGTAATCCCTGGGCAGGGCTGTATCCATCGCTAACGTGAAAGAGATACAGCCTTGCTATTTCTTTACCTGTATTTCCATGAAGCATGATCAAGCACTACACTAAATTCATCCTGATTGCCTTTATTTTTCTTTGGAAATCACTCGGCGTAATGGCTGAAAATGATGCCCCCCCGGGCAATCCTACTGATCCCGATTCCTTAAGTCAGCTCCGGGGCCACTGCAAGGCTCAGGTACGCCTGGACACCAACTGCCTGACCCAGGAAATTACCATTTCAGCCTATGTTTATTGGACATGGACAGCCGTTTTGCAACCTGTGGTTGCAAACTGGTCAACCGGACAACAAGCCCACAAAATATCGGTTGTACCACCGGGCACCTGGAGTTGGGATCCTGCCGGCACTACTTGCGAGGAATATCATTGGGAAACAGGAACTACCCTGGATCTGCCATTTTTTGAAGGGCCGGTGGATTTGACGGCACCCGCAGCTATCTGTCCGGGAGAGGGATTCGTGGAGATACAGGCTAATCTCAATTATTATTCACACTTTGAAACACTCACCTGGAGCCCTCCCAACCCAAATGGCGACTTTGAGTCCTACCCGGTGAGCCAGGCAGGCACCTATGGCATAACAGTAACCGACACCTATGGATGCACCTCCTCAGATCAGGTTACGATCGCTGAGCCTGTTATTTTCAACCCGGGCATTGCCGGGCCGGTTCGAATGTGTCCTGAAGGAGACACCGCTCAATTATCGCTCCTCACCCCGGCATTATATACCTACTTTGAATGGGAAAACGGCGAAACGACTTCCCCTATTACCATTTTTGAACCAGGAACCTATCAGGTAACCGCTACCGATATATACGGATGTACTGGTACTAATTCCTACAGCGTACAATCAGGAGGAGTAGACCCTTTTAGTATCTCTGTCTCCAGTCCTACCCTATGCCCCGGACAATCAGATACACTGCGTGTATTAGGCGGATTCAATCAGTATGTATGGTCGAATAATGTAAGTGGCATATCCAATATCGTACAGCAAGCTGGCACCTACACGGTAACGGTAACCAACTCCAATGGATGTACCGGCACCTCCAGCACCACCATTACCCCATTACTTCCTCCAGTAATACAGGTAGTGTCATCTCCTTTATGTCCCGGCGACACTGCGGTTTTGTCCGTCGCAGGCGGCAGTTTCCCGCAATATTTATGGTCGTCCGGGCAAACCTCACAGTCTGTTCAGGTGGTACAGCCCGGCATCTATGCGGTAACCGTTAGTGGCCCGGGCATTTGCAGTGCTGTTTCAACGGATACCATGGCTTTTGCCGCAACACCCGTTGCCACCATTGCTCCGCCGGGTGTACTGAATTGCCTGGTCAACCAAACCAGTATAAACGCAGACAGCTCCAGTGCCGGCCCCGGATTCTCTTTTCAATGGTTCACCCCCGACGGCCATTTTGTTTCCGGCGACAGTACGCTTCACCCGGTTGCCGATGCGCCGGGAAGCTATTTTTTGAGTATCCGGAACGACAGTACCGGTTGCATTGCCGGGGATACCATCCAACTGAGCCAGGACATCGTACCTCCTCCTGCTGATGCGGGTTTGCCAGACTCCCTGACTTGCAGCCTCATTCAGGTCAATATAGGCCCATTGCCCAGCCCTGGTGATCCAGACTTGTTGCCCTCTTGGTTTACATCAGACGGAAATATTCTTTCCGGCCAAAATGGCTGGTCGCCCGAGATAAACCAACCAGGTACTTACCTATTGACGGTCACCCAAGCCATTAACGGCTGTACCAGTACATCAAGCGTAACCATTGGAGAGGACATTCTCTCTCCGGATGCGCAAATTGAAACGCCTCCAATCATCACCTGCTTACAGGGTATTGTTCCGTTAGATGGCTCCGCAAGTTCATCCGGCTCAAGCTTCCAATATCAGTGGTCAACCAGCGATGGACTGCTTAATGGACCCACTAATACATCAATAAGTAGTGCTGCTTCGGTTGGTACCTATCAATTGCAAGTGACCAACACGGCCAATGGATGTACCGGGACCGCCGTTGTTACCGTATCTGCAGATGTCAACATTCCAGTGGTTACGGCCTTGCCTCCAGACACGCTCTCCTGCAACATAAATGCCGTAATCATTGACGCCAGTTCATCCTCTTCAGGACCAGGATATCAATACCAATGGAGTACAGTCAATGGAAATATACTCAACGGACAAACCGGCTTAACACCTCAGGTAGATGCTCCAGGCGCTTATCTCTTAACGCTGGTGAATACCTTGAATAATTGTACCGCAACCCTGGCTGTCAATGTTCCGGAAAACACGATTCCTCCCCTATCAGACGCAGGCATTGCACAAACATTGAACTGTACGCAGCCAACAACCGTCCTGGATGGAAGCGGCTCGTCTACCGGCTCTGCCTATTTATATCAATGGAGCTCAACGGATGGGACTATTGTTTCCGGCGAGCAGACGCTTAATCCATTGGTGAATCAAAGTGGAACGTATCAGTTATTGGTAACCGACCAGAGGAACGGTTGCACTGCTGTTTCATCTGTAAACATCCTCCAGGACGCTAATGCGCCTTCGGTTGTTATCGCCCAGCCGCAGATCCTTAATTGCCAGCTTGTTCAAACCATTTTGGATGGTTCTTCTTCTACCAACACCGGTAATTTAGTATATCAATGGACCGGAAACATTGTATCCGGCCAGGGGACTTTGCAGGCCGTGGTGGATCAGCCCGGTGTTTTCCAGCTTACTATAACGAACCTGGATAATGGATGTACGGACCAGGAGACGATAACCGTTTCACAGGATATTCAGTCGCCGGCTGTGAACGCTGGCCCTGACGGCATTGTTCATTGCACTACCCCGGCCATCAGTCTGGGTAGCAGTATCAATCCAAGCGGAGCCGGTTACAGTATTCAGTGGAGTACTCAGGGAGGCAATATCCTTTCGGGGGGCAATTCGCCAACCATCCTGGTTGATCAGGCCGGTAGTTATCAAGTCTTGATTACAAATACCCAAAATGGATGTACCGCTTCAGATGTAGCAGTCGTGTCAGCAGACTTCACACCTCCTACCGCCAGTGCAGGACCGGGAACGGTTCTTACCTGCGCAACAAACACTTACCAAATGCTGGGAAGCGGGAGCACGGGGAGCCTGTTCACTTATCTCTGGTCCACTTTGGATGGCAATATTCTTTCCGGACAGAACACGCTTTCACCCACTATTGATGCTCCCGGAACCTATCAATTACTGGTGAGCAATACCCAAAATGGCTGTACCGCCACCAGTACCGCTATTATTACTGAAAATGCAGACGGCCCGGTTGCTACCATTCAGCCTCCAACTGTGCTGACCTGCCTCACAGGTTCAACCTTGTTGAATGCCACCGGAACCAGCACCGGACCGGAATTCACCTATGCCTGGTCTACTCAAAACGGGAATATTTCCAACGGTGCGAATTCTTTTACCCCTTTGATTACCGCACCCGGGAATTACCAGCTTACGGTGACGAACCTTACCAATCTTTGCACACAAACGGCAACAGTTGCTGTTTTACAAAACATTCAGGCGCCGGTTGTAGATGCCGGCACAGGAGGCCTGTTAACCTGTTCGGTAACCAGCCTGGGATTAGAGGCAAATATCCTTTCTTCCTCATCTCCCAATCTAAACTTCCAGTGGACAACAACCAACGGACAAATTGTTTCCGGTCAGCAATCGGCTAATCCCCTGATTAATGCCCCGGGGGATTATAACCTGACTGTAACAGATGCTGCCAATGGATGTACCGGCACGAATCAGGTAACCATATTCCAGGACATTACACCGCCGCTGGTTCTATTGGAGAGTCCTCCGCAACTTACCTGTAGTCAATCTACGGTAACGATTAACGCTACTGCCTGTTCTATTGGTAATCAATATCAATATCAGTGGACCAGTAGTCCTGGTGGTCATTTTGTTACATTACAAAACCCTAATAATCCGGTGGTAGATGCCCCGGGTGATTATACCCTAACGATCACCAGTCTTATCAATGGATGCAGTGAAAGCGCAACCGTTTCAGTGAATCAAAACATACAGTTACCAACAGCTGAAGCCGGGGCTTCTGTGGTACTTGATTGTGACACCCCTACAAGTCAGCTGAATGGTACAGGATCCAGTCAGGGCGGGGAATTCCTATATCAATGGACCACCCTGGATGGTCAAATTCAAACCGGAATTGGTACCCTTAACCCAACTATTGCGGCAACGGGAACCTATTCACTCACGGTAATAAACACATTGAATGGCTGCACACAAACGGATGTAGTGCTGGTAACAGAGGATATGCAAGCTCCTCTTGTCCTGATTACCCCGCCTGCCATGCTCAATTGTATTCAAACCAGCATTCCATTATATGCCTCAGGAACCCAATTGGGAGCTGCGCCTACCATCAACTGGAGCGCTTCAGGCGGCGGCAATATTGTTTCGGGAAGCAACACACTGACTCCTACCGTAGATGCACCGGGATTATATCAAATGCTGGCAGTAAACACCTTAAACGGCTGTACGGCTACGATGACTGTCACCGTGAGCGAGGACATTCAGATTCCGGCGGTTCAAATTCAGCAGCCATTGGTATTGACCTGTTCCGTGGAGCAATTCCCGTTACAGGCAACTACCGCAGCGCAGGCATTATTCAGTTGGAGCACCGTTCAAGGACATTTCGTATCCGGTGTAAGCAGCTTAAATCCGGTTATTGACCTGCCCGGTATTTATCAGTTAAGCGTTACCAATCCGGTTAACGGATGTACCAACAATGCTCAGGTAACGGTGGCCCAGGAGCAAAACATCCCCGTAGGCCTTCAATTTCTGCTTGATCCGCCTTTATGTGATGGCACACCAGGCGCCGTAATGGTTGAACAAGTAAATGGGGGAATTGGGCCATATGCTTATTCTATAGACGGTGGACAAACCTTCCAATCCAGTGAGACACTTGGAGGACTTCAACCTGGCGACTACCAACTGGCCATTCAGGATGCCAATGGTTGTGAAATTGCCGAAACGATTCAGGTTCCGGAGCCGCCTGTTCCTGGAGTAGACATTCTACCTACTTTCCAGATAGCTTTGGGCGACCAACAGACCTTAAGCGCCATTGTTCCGCAAACTTTCCCCGTATCATTGATAGATACCGTTATTTGGACGCCTTCAGATGGATTAACTTTTGATGGGAACAGCATACAAGACTTGCTAAACCCCGTAGGCGCACCCTATCGCAGTACCTATTATACAGTAACCATTTATACCAAAGAAGGCTGTAAGGCATCTGCACGGACGTTGATACAGGTAGATCGTCAGGTGGATATTTATGCCCCTAATGTGATCAAACCCGACGATCCGGATGGAGACAACGCCCGGTTTACCCTGTTTGCCAGGGATGAGTCGATCGCCATCATTCGCAACCTGCAAGTGTTCGACCGATGGGGTTCTATGGTGTTTTCCAATCAAAACATTCGTCCGAATGATCCCCAGGCTGGCTGGGATGGCACCGACAGAGGAGAACCAGTTAATCCGGCGGTATTTATCTGGTGGGCAAAAGTTGAACTGATTGATGGCAGGGAAGTGCTTATCAAAGGAGATGTAACGGTGCTGCGTTAGGGGGATGTAACATCCAAGCGGCAAAAAACGCGAAGAAAGAGGAGCTCCAACGCCTTCGTGCAGAGCGAATCCGCGCGCACAAAGCAACGCTATCGCTTGAACAGTTGAAAAAGTACGACGAGATGCTGGCTAAAAAAGCGGCCAAGCGTCAGGAAAAAGCAGCACAAAAGCAGGCTGCTAAAGAGGCCAAAAAGGCGGGAAAGAAAGCGGGGAAAAAGAGCAAAGAATAGCACCCCTTTCCAAACAAGTGCATAAAAAAAAGCGACAATGGATGAACCATTGCCGCTTTTTTGTTGGGTCACAAGGACTCGAACCCTGAAAAACAGAACCAAAATCTGCTGTGTTACCATTACACCATGACCCAATGCTTTAAAAGCGCGGCAAAAATACAGCGACTTTTAATTGTGTGCAAGGAGTATGAAAAAAAAATCCAAAATTTTCTCCTTCACAAGTGTGATCTCAAGTAAAGGAAAACTGTAACCTGGCAACCTTAGTTCACCCGATACCAGTATTGGGTGCGATAAAATGGCCCCAAATATCCGCGAACCACAAGCACATTGGGGTCGCCTTCTTTAAGCCACATTTTACATTCATACCATTTGCCTTTCTCGGGATCCAGAATGGAACCTCCCTGGAAATAACCACCTTTATCCTTCATATCCACTACCAAAATCATCCCCATAACAGGTTGATTTTTGCGTTCTCCCGGGCATTTATCGCATAGCCTGTCTGGCGCAGATTTTAGTAATTTCGTTACCTTACCATACATCTTACCATCACCCATAAAAAGCTGAAGGTGACTTTTAGCTTCTTTGGTTTCATCATCAACCGTTTTCCAGGTTCCGATGATGGATTGAGCCTGGAGCATTCCGGCAAAGCACAGAAGCAATACAGAGGTGAAAACTGATTTCATCATGATTTGCTGTACAATCGTTGAATAAAAGATGTGGGGTTTGCCTGTAATAAACATGAGTCACCCCAAATTTTCAGGGTTGCTCCTGTTTATTTGATCAAAAAAGTATTCTAGACCTCTGCCGAGGTCTGCTGCACAAAGCTATAAACAAAATGAGTCATCTCCAAAGTGCGGGGATGACTCATTTATGCTTTAAACCCATTAAGCTGCTTTTTTAATGGCAGCCCGAACTTTGCGTGGATTTGGGCGGCTTTTGCCATTTGAGCCGCGGCGAATTTTGCCGAGCTTTGTTCTGTGATCTCCTTTGCCCATGTTTAAGGTGCGTTGTGGTTGAAAAATTGAACTGCAAATGTACGTGATTCAATGAAACTTACAAGTCTTCCTGTGTTATATTGGAAGTGGCAAGCACGATTTACCTTTGTTCCAAACTACCGACAAAAACAGTTTTTACAAACATGAAATCCATTTTACCCATTCTGATACGCACCGCTTTGGTTTTTGCGGTTGCCGCAGGACTTCAATACTTCATTCCCTGGTACCTGCTCGCTGTTGGTGGCGTAGCAGCCGGATTTTTCATGCTGAAAACCGGCGATGATCGTGCTACTGCACTTGGCATGTTGATTGGCAGTGTACTATTTGCCATCTTTGCCTATGCCATGGCACAGATCTTTCCTGTTGCTGGTTAATCCACTCTTGCATGTCAATCCATATCCAAAAGCGTCACACCTGTACTGGCCATAATGCTGCCATTTATACCTTGGCACAAGGCCATAGTCAGAGGCATTTTTTAACAGCTGGTGGAGATGGCTGGATCGTGGAATGGCATCTGGACGATCCGGAAATGGGTCGGGTAGTGGCAACGGTGGATACCCAGATTTTCGCTTTGTGCAGTCTCCCCAATAAAGCGCGACTGGTGGCTGGTAACATGAACGGCGGCATTCACTGGATAGACCTGGAACATCCGGAGAACACCCGCAATTTGCAGCACCATAAGAAAGGAATTTTTGATTTGATTGTTTGCGGCGACTCCGTTTTTAGCGCCGGCGGAGACGGTTTTCTGACCCGTTGGTCTACATCAGAGGCCCGGAGTCTGGAAAGTTTGCAACTTGCTCACGTGTCGTTGCGCTGCATCGCACATGCTCCCAAGCGAGGTCTTCTTGCCATTGGAGCAAGCGATCACAACATCTATATTTTGGAGGAAAGTACCCTGGCTATCCGGCATACCATCCACGCTGCACATACGAGCTCTGTGTTTTCCCTCGCGTTTTCTCCAGATGAGCAGTATCTGGTGAGTGGTGGCCGGGACGCTATGTTGAGGGTTTGGGACGTGAATGACCAGTTCACACAGTTATCTG
>JBIKUE010000088.1:0-20237 GCA_044347755.1 Saprospiraceae bacterium | reverse complement strand
TACGTGCCAACAAACACTTAAAGCTGCCTTCTTTGCAGCCGGCATATTGCTGGCTGCAGAAACCGTACACGCGCAGCAACCGGACTCTCTTTTGCCCACGCTTGATTACGCCCAGCAAAAGGATTATGAAATTGGTGGTGTACGGGTAACAGGCATTCAATATGCAGATGCTAATACCCTTATTTCCCTGTCTGGTTTAAGGGTTGGTAAAAAAGTGCGCGTTCCCGGAACCGACTTTGCCAATGCGGTACGCACGCTTTGGGGGCTTAAATTGTTTACAGATGTCAAGATTATTCAAGAACGTACGGTTGGTGACAAGATTTTCCTGGAAATTGCAGTAAAGGAACTGCCACGCTACACCAAACACTCCTTTGTAGGGGTAAAAAAGAGCAAACACGATGATTTGAATGATATCATCAACAAGTTCCTCCAAAAAGGCGCCATTCTCACTGATAATGTGCGGGCAACCTTGATCAGTGAAATTGAAGAATCCTATATTGAAAGGGGCTATATGAATGCCCGTGTCAAAATAAATTCTTTCCCGGATGAAAAGGCAACGAATGCTACCCGCCTCGAATTTGTGATAATGCCGGGTAAAAAAATTAAGATTAAGAACGTTACTTTTTCAGGTAATGACAACGTAAAGCCCAGGGTTTTGCGCAAAAAAATGAAAGAAACGCACAGAAAACGCAAAATTTTCAAAAAATCCAAACTGGTGCGGGAACTGTATGAAGAAGATAAGCGGAAAATAGAATCCTATTATAATACGCTGGGCTTCCGGGATGCAAGGGTTGCCAGTGACAGTATCTGGCGCAATAAAAAAGGAGAACTCCTCATCCATTTAAACATTGAGGAGGGGAACCGTTACTACTTCCGAAAAATCCAATGGAAGGGCAATACCCTGTATGAAACGAAATACCTGGATCAGGTTCTGGGAATCAAAAAGGGCGATGTATTCAATCAGGAATTATTGGATACCCGTTTGTCATTTAGCCAGGATGGCCGGGATATTTCCTCTCTGTACCTGGACAATGGTTACCTGTTTTTCCGCGTAGATCCGGTAGAAACGTCAATTGATAGTGATTCAATTGATTTGGAATTGCGCATCTATGAAGGCCCGCAGGCCACTATTGACCGCGTGGTTATCAAAGGGAACGACCGTACACACGAACACATCATTCGCCGGGAGTTATTTACACGCCCTGGCGACAAATTTAGTCGCGCTGATATCATTCGTTCTCAACGGGAAATTGTAAATCTTGGATATTTCAATCCAGAGGCATTTGGTATCAATACTCCGGTAAACCCGGAGCGCGGCACCGTGGATATTGAGTATACCTTGGAAGAAAAGCCTTCTGATCAGCTGGAACTTTCCGCTGGTTACCAACCAGCCACAGCCTTCAGCCGGGGCGGGGTAATTGGTACACTTGGGGTAACGTTCAATAACTTCTCTATCCGGAATATCAAAAACCGGGAGGCCTGGAATCCGCTTCCTCAGGGCGATGGACAACGTTTTAGCTTGCGCGGTCAAACAGCCGGGGAACGTTTCCAGTCTTATAATATCTCCTTCACCGAGCCGTGGCTGGGTGGAAAAAAGCCAAACTCCCTTACCGTTGCTGGTTTCTACAATCGTTTTGCTCAAGGCTTTTCCGGATCCGACAGTTATCAAAAGCTGGAAATTATGCAGGGGACGGTGGGTTTTGGTACCCGTTTGAAATGGCCGGACGATAATTTTATTTTCCGCGCAGATGCAGACATTCAATCCCTGAAACTGACCAATGCCCTTTCTTTTGCCTTCCGGGACGATCAAAACAGGGTTATTTCGGATGGTATTGTGCACAACTACAGTTTGGGTTTAACCCTGGCACGCAACAGTATCAACGACCCGATTTTCCCTAAGCAAGGCTCTTTGCTTTCTGTAAAATTAAATGCTACACCGCCTTATTCCTGGTTTAGAAGTAAGGAGTTCTATGAGACTGCGAGTGTAAACGAATTGTATAACTACGCAGAGTACCTTAAATGGCGTATAGATGCTGAATGGTACACCACGCTGATTGGTAAGCTGGTACTCAAAACACAGGCTAAAATTGGTATTCTGAACCGGTGGAGCGATAAAACCAGCTTAAGCCCATTTGAGCGTTTTGAATTGGGTGGTGATGGTTTGAACAACCAGAACTTTGGCTTGAATGCCCGGGATATTATTTCGCTGCGTGGATATAATACGTCAGACATCATGGCCCGATTCCCGGGTGGCGCAGGTGTGTTCAACAAATACACCGTCGAATTGCGATATCCTATTTCGCTCAATCCACAAAGCACCATTTTCGTAACGGCATTTGCACAGGGCGGTAACGCATGGGCCAATGCATCAGATTTCAATCCATTTGATATCAAACGATCTGTTGGTATGGGCCTGCGTGTGTTCCTGCCCATGTTTGGTACACTTGGATTTGACTATGGTATTGGTATCGACAAACCGGAGTTGTACCCCAGCAGAAAGTTGTCTGATTACGCCCGATTCAATATCGTACTTGGTTTCGAACCGGATTAAGAACGCGGAATTGGAACGCGGATAGGGATTTGGAACGCGGATGACGCGGATGACGCGGATTTTTCTGCTGCCTTCGGCAGCCTTTTTAGGAGAGTTTGAGATTTTAGGTTTCTTAACCGCAAAATTGCCGAAGGCAATTTTTAAATCCGCGTCATCCGCGTCATCCGCGTTCCAAAAAAATCCGCGTTCCAAAAAAATCCGCGTCATCCGCGTTCCACATCCCTAATCCGCGTTCCAATTCCAGAGGGGGCCGTTCTTAGTCTTGAGCACTAATATTGTTCCCTTATTCAGCAAGTTATTGAGCGTGGTTTCAGCTTGCTCTTTGGTGAGATCGGCAAGCACGGCAAATTCTTTGGTGGTAAGGGTTGGATAATGCTGGAATAAAGCTTCAGGGCTTTTGTTGTACACCTTTTTCAAAGCCTGGGGGTATAGCGCGAGCAATGTTTGTTCAAAGTGTTCGTAAGGTCTA
Organism: Saprospiraceae bacterium; assembly: GCA_044347755.1. Taxonomy (GTDB): domain Bacteria; phylum Bacteroidota; class Bacteroidia; order Chitinophagales; family Saprospiraceae; genus M3007. Next base: position 17,217 of record JBIKUE010000088.1, on the reverse strand, counting down.
ACCCCTTTCAAAACGAGTTTCTGCTGATCGGCATCTGTAAAGACCAAGGTTGGAAAGCTGCGGATATTCAGACTACGGCCCAGGGTAAGGTCATCTTGAAACAGCGTTTGCGCTTGTCCTTCATAATCTAGCTTAAACTGGGATGTATTTAAACCTGACTGAAGCGCGGCCTTCTCCAGATACTCCCATTTGGTGATGTTTTTCTTCTCCAGAAACACCATTTCCCGGATACGGCGCAGAAACGTAACAGCCTTTTTTTCATCCTGCATTTGAGCTGCCTTAAAAGCAATACTGGGCGGGTAGGAGGATGGCAAAGGGTCTTCCAGCCATACATCGCCATCAATAGGCATCTCGTAGTGAAGGCTCACCTCGTCCCAGTGATGCGCAACATCAGTAGGTTTGCTGATACCACCGCTGTTGTAAACTTCCCAGGAGGGAAGAAGCCCGCCCATGTGGTAGGATATCTCCACTACATCACCATATTCCAGTTTCAACCGGCGAAGCATAGGCTCAACGCCCCAGCATGAGGAACAAATAGGGTCGGTGAAATAAACAATACGTACTGGCTTGGATACACGCTCTCCATTATTGGCAGAAACGGGCATTTCGCAGAGTCCGGTTTGAACATCACATAGCAATGGATTGTTGGAAGTCATGGAAAGGTTGTTATTTTGACTGCTGCATGTACCGGCAACAGCAAAGAGCATAAGAAAAGAGATTTTGAACATAAGGCGGTTGATTACAGGATGATGCAAAGGTCAGACGCTTTAGATTACCACGCAATGAGTCAAAAAAACATGACCACCCCGGAGGCGCCGCTTGAAGGCGAAAACTGTCCGGCGGAAAGCTTATTAAAGCAATTATCCGGCAAATGGAAGCCACAAATTTTCCGACTGGCGCTGTCAGGGCCATTGAGATTCAATGCTTTGTTGCGCCAGTTGCCGGGTGCAAGCAAGCAGTCGTTAGCTATTGCATTACGGGAATTGGAGGAATCAGGGTTGCTGGAAAAAAAACGCATTAGAGAGAAGCCGCTTCATATTGAATACAAGCTTTCCACCCGTGGGCGTGCTTTAATACAGGTGTTTGAAGTCCTTGAAGAAGGCATAAAGAAGTGACACGAAAGCACGAAGAGCAATTCCAACAGGCCTGCTCTTCGTGCTCAACCTTCTTGCCTTACATTTCGAAAAGTACCCGAGGTACACCATACTTCTTCACCCACTCATTTACTGGAACCGCATTAGCGCCAATGCTATAAGTCAGCATTTTCCAGCTCCCTTTTTCAAATTTCAGAATGGCAATAACACGGTCTGCGAATTTGCCAGATTGGTATTCATATTTATACGGCGAAATACTGTAGTCAATAGGGTTACCATTGGTGTACAAGGGTCTGGCATCCACCAAGGCAAAATTGCTGATGGTCTGGAAGTTGTTCAATTCCAGTTGTGTATTGGCATTCAAGCGATTGGATACTGTTAGATTGACAGCTTCCAGTGCCGCTTTTTTACGCACCCATTTGGCGCCGGCAATAGATTCAAGTACAACAGTTTGCAGTTCGTGGCGGGCGCCCACACCCACTTCACCAATAGGTTTGATAAGTATCTGATCCGGAATGACTGTGCGCGTGAGCAATTCCTTTTGCAAGGCTTTTCGAAGATCTTCCAGTGCTATTTTTTTTCCTCCCAATGTGATATCTCCATAGCGGTTGATGGTAATGGTTGGCAGGGCATTGGCAACCTTTTTCGCGGGAGCAGGCTTTGCAGTAGTTTTATCTGTCACCGGAGCCGGAGTTGCATCAGGTTTATCCCGCTTTTTCGGACCTTTGATCAAGTTGATATACTTGATATTACACTCTTTAAATTGCAGGTATTTATTCATAGCATTACCGTAATTCTGGAATAGTATGCTATTTTTGGAAAAGAGTGCCTCCATGTCTGTTTTTTCAGAGCCGCGGAGCCCATTGAATGTCAGGTAAGTCTCAGTATCAGGCCTTTTAATGGATATGGTTCCGGTGTTGTTGCGCTTTGCCGTTTTCAATTGATAAACATACATGCCATTTTTGAGGGATATATGCAGCTCCATACTGCACGACTTATCGTCTGAATAATAGCTGCCGGCATAATCCTCCGTTTCAATGAAGGATTTATCGGAAATTTCCAAACTGTTGATCAGCCACTTATCTACTTGTTTTTCCAGGGTATAGGTTACAAAAGGAGTGCTATCAGCAGAATTCATGGTGGCTGTTACCTCGTCGGTGCCCAGCCCTTCTACCACATTTACGGGAGTAGTGGTCCATTGTTTGAGGTCATAATCCTGAGCATGGAAAAATCGATTGTCGTCCATGCCGGTTAGGATTTCATCTTTATTTTCATTCTGCCAGAACGGTTCACATTTTTGATAATAGGCACGTTCTGAATTGATATAAGTATCTGAAACCAAACCGCTGGCTTTAATTTTTGCCAGATAGCGGTTGAGCAGAGCTGAATCCAGGCGGGCAAATTTGCCTTTCATGTCCAGGAAATTATGGTCCTCGGAAGGGTTATTTGCGAAATCGCTGGCCCATTGGGCAAACTTGTGAATGGTTTCGGTAATGGCAGCCTGATCCAGATCATTTTGTGTGGGAGCTGGTTTGTTTTTGCAGGCGAACGCGCTCAGAAGGAGGAGTAGAATAGGGATAATTGGTTTCATTTTGTACGCATTTTTAGGCCAGGCCGCAAATACGACCTGGAAAACTGCGCCAAATATGCACTATTTTCTATATTGAAACTAAAAAAGGTGCGATTTGCCCCGTACGTACTAAAAGCTGCCATAAATAATGCCTCCGCCAATCACGTCGTCTCCTTCATAGAAGACCGCGCTTTGACCCGGGGCTATACCTTTAACATTGGCATGGAAAAGCACTTCTACATCATTCCCAACGCCACGCAGGGTGCTGAAAGTGCCGCCGTCACGATAACGTACTTTGGTAACGGCTTCCAAGCCGTTCTCTGGCACCTGACCATATTTCATGAGGTTGACTTTACCCACCATCATAGAATTGCGGATGAGTTCTTCTTCTTTGCCTAATACAACGGTATTGGTTTCCGGACGGATTTCCGTTACAAACATGGGTTCGCCAAGAGCGATGCCCAAACCTTTGCGCTGACCAATGGTATAGAATGGATAACCTTCGTGTTTGCCCAATATTTTGCCACTGGCGTCCACAAAATGGCCGCCAGCTACCTGTTCATCCAATCCTTCAATTCGTCTGCGCAGAAATCCACGGTAATCGTTATCCGGCACAAAGCAGATTTCGTAGCTCTCCGCTTTTTTGCTCAGATCATCCCAGCCTCGTTCTGCTGCCATCTGACGCACCTCCGGTTTGGTGAAAGCACCCAGTGGCATACGTGTGCGGTGCAGACATTCCTGGCTCAGCCCCCACAATACATAGCTCTGATCTTTTTGCTGGTCTTTGGCCCTTGTGATGTATTTCCGACCGTCCAGCTCATTGATAATCCCGTAGTGGCCAGTGGCGATGAATTCGCAATCAAGCATATCTGCCCGGCGCAGGAGAGAATTCCATTTGATATGGGTATTACACAAAACACAGGGATTTGGTGTGCGGCCGGCCATGTATTCATCTACAAAATTATCAATCACATAATCACCAAACTCCTCCCGGATATCAACAATAAAATGGTGAAACCCCAGCTTAACGGCAACCTGACGCGCGTCGTTGATGCTGTCCAGGGAACAACAGCCTGTTTCTTTTTTGGAACCGCCACTGGTGGCATAGTCCCAGGTTTTCATGGTAACACCAACCACCTCCCAGCCTTCCTCGTGCAGGAGAACTGCGGTAATCGTACTGTCTATTCCGCCCGACATGGCGACCAATGCTTTTCCGTGTTTGCTCATTAGGAGGGGATGAAGGTTTATGGGGGGTTATGGGGTTTATGGGGATGGGAGGGCTAAACAGCATTTTGGGTAAAATGGTTCAACCAGGGCAAAGTTCTGGAATATTCAGGTAAGAAATAGGGCGTTTTATTTTTTAGTACTTCGTTTTGGAGTGGCTTTGGGTAGTTTTTTGGGTTCTTTTCCAGTGTCTTTAGTTGCAGATTTCTTCCCTTTTACTTTTTGAACTTCTCCTTCAAACACCATAACACTTAGTGGTGGCAGCTTGAATGTGACCGAGTAGTCCTTGCCATGTTCCGGTTTTTTCTCGGCTTTCAGATCTCCATTCAGTAGGCCAGCGCCACCAAATTCCTTGGCATCGCTGTTCAGGATCTCTTTCCAGGTTCCGCCATGTGGCACGCCTACGGTGTAAACAGGCATGTAATTGATGTTGAAATGGCACACCACGAGTAAGATGGGTTCATCAGCATTTCCTTTGCGCAAATAGACCAATACAGAATTTTTGGTATCGCCGCCTGAAATCCACTCATAACCATCCGGATGGAAGGCATGTCGCCAGAAAGCCGGGTGCTGGTTGTAATATTTATTGAGTGCTTTTACCCAGTTTTGAATGCCCTTGTGGTAATCGTATTTCAGTAATTGCCAGGGTACACCCAAATCATGGCTCCATTCAGTGCTTTGCCCTATTTCTCCACCCATAAACAGAATATGGGTGCCGGGGTGCGTCCACTGATGTCCATATAAAGCCCTCAGGTTGGCAAATTTTTGGGCTTCATCCCCAGGCATTTTATACAACAAACTGGCCTTCATGTGTACTACTTCATCATGGCTAAGGGGCAGCATAAACCGCTCTGAGAAGGCATACACCATGGAGAAAGTGATCTCATTCTGGTGCCAGCGGCGGAAAATGGCGGGCCGTTTGAAATAATTCAGGGTATCGTGCATCCAGCCCATCATCCATTTTTGACCGAAGCCCAAACCGCCATCAAAAGTAGGTTTGGTAACGCCGGGGAATGCAGTGCTTTCTTCAGCAATGGTTTCAATGCCGGGAAACTCCTGGTAGGCTGCATTGTTGAAATCTTTCAGGAACGATATTGCTTCCAGATTTTCTCTTCCACCATGGATATTCGGGATCCATTCTCCCTCTTTCCGGGAATAGTCGTGATACAACATGCTAGCCACCGCATCTACCCGCAAACCATCAATGTGATATTTATCCAGCCAAAATAAAGCATTGGATATCAGGAAACTACGAACCTCATTCCGCCCATAATCAAATACATAACTGTTCCAGTCGGGGTGGAAACCGCGGCGCATATCGGCATACTCAAACAAGTGTGTGCCATCGAAAAAATATAACCCGTGGATGTCTCCAGGAAAATGCGAGGGTACCCAGTCCAGAATAACGCCTATGCCTTCTGCATGAAACTTGTCGATCAGGTACATCAGGTCTTCCGGTGAGCCCGCTCTGCTGGTGGGGGCAAAGTATCCGGTAATCTGATACCCCCAGGAAGGGAAATAGGGGTGCTCCATTACGGGCATAAGTTCTACGTGCGTGAAGCCCATCTCTTTTACATAGGGAACCAGGTCGTCGGCCAGTTCGCGCCAGCTGAGCGAGCGGTTGCCGTCTTCTCCTATTTTTTTCCAGGATCCAGGGTGGATTTCATATACTGACCAGGGCTGTGCTTTGCCTGCTTTTGCCCGACGTTCTTTCAGCCATTTTTCGTCTTTCCACTGATAATCAAAATCCCAAACCACGGAAGCCGTACGGGGTGGGGTTTCCCAGATTCGGGCATAAGGATCGCCTTTATCCAGATCAACGCCCAGATGGGTCTGAATTCGGTATTTATACACCGTACCCTTGCCCAGCCCGGGAATAAAACCCTCCCAAATGCCACTGGAATCCCAACGCGGTAACAACACATGACTTTCCGGATTCCATTTGTTGAAATCGCCCACCACGCTCACTTGTTTGGCGTTGGGCGCCCAAACGGAAAAACACACTCCTTTTTCGCCTTGATGTTCAACTATCTGGCTGCCCATTTTTTCATACAAACGGAAATGCTTTCCTGTCTGAAAAAGTGCGATATCGAATTCGGTAAGAAGAGAGAAAGGTTTGACCATGGATGTGTTTGAAGGGTTTGAGGAGTTTGAGGGGTACACAGTGGAAAGATAGGGTGAATGAATGCGTTTGCCCAAAAAGAATTTGCGTCTACACATTATAGGTTAAATAATAGCTGAAAATCGTGGTTGGCACAATTTTGGCTGAAAATAAGTCGCCTCCCGCAAGTTCTAATACCAAACCAATGCAATTGCGCATGAACGGACAACCCTTACACGCTGTTTTTCAGCAGTTTTCGCTGTTGTCGTCGCTTTCGGAGGCTGAGCTGCAACGACTTGCACTCATAGCCGAACGCCGCACGGCACCACGTCATTCCTTTATTTACCTGGCGGATCAGCCAAGCGACTATGTTTGTCTGCTGGCATCCGGCGCCGTAAAAATCGGTATTTTTTCTCACGATGGTCGGGAGATCATTAAAAACATCCAACACCCATTTACTGTTTTTGGAGAACTTGGTCTTGCAGGCGAGCAATCCCGGGTAGAATTTGCCTCTGCTATGAGTCGCGATGTAGACTATTTTGCCATTCGGGTAGAGGACTTCCGTTACCTGATGCAGCAGAACTTCGGACTTTCCCAGGCTGTAATGTTGTATTTAGGTGATCGTTTACGCCGGGCAGAACGCCACTGGGAATCTTTGATTTTGAAAGATGTTCGCACCCGAATTGTTGAGTTCCTGAAAGAAAGTGCGGGCGAACGTGGGCGTCAGGTAGGCTTCGAAACTTTGGTTAAGCATGGCCTTACCCAACAGGATATCGCCAATCTGGTAGGTGCAAGCCGCCAAACCGTAACCGCGATATTGAATGAACTCAAAAAATCAAATTTAATCCATTTCAACCGCAATACCATTCTCATCCGGGATATGGATAAGTTGAATTGAAATCTTTCCCAAGTCCTTCAAGAAATTTAAAAGGGGCCGTCTGCAAGCGTGGATGGCCCCTTTTTGTTTGAAAGGCGCGAAGGGATACACGAAGGCACGAAGACGCAAAGGCACGAAGGATTCCAAGTGCGCTTTGCGCACTTGGAATCCTTCTCATTACACTTCGTGCCTTCGTGCCTTCGTGCCTTCGTGCCTTCGTGCCCTCCCTTGTGCCTTCTATTCGACTTTGACCCTTGACGTTTCGCTCTCGGAACCGGTTTCCCGCCGTCGAGAACCCTTAAGTTCCGTGTTTCCGAAACGATAGCTGAAGGTCAGGCGCGCGTTACGGGTATCGTTTCGTTGTAAGAAGTTAAGTTCTATGTTTTCATAGTTCACATACACATCAGAAAACTGGGTGTAAAACAGGTCGTTCAGAGACAGCGATAATCGGCCGCGTTTGTCCCAGAAGGTTTTAGACACGCCCAGATTTACGCCGCCCATGGCGCCGATGTCAAAAAACTCCTCGAGGAATTTGGTCATGTACCAGCCGCCAAATTCTACTTTGAAATCGGCCGGCAGGGTTACGTTAACTTGCCAGTAGGCCATCCAGTTCCATTTGCTCTTTTGAAACCTGCCACCGAGATATGCTGCATCGTAGGAGTTGAGAATGAACTGATTGCCGCCAAACCCGTCGATCCATTTTTTATACTTGATGGGGAAGTTCAGTTCAAATGCCCAGCGCTCGTATTCAGCCAGGTTGGCAGAAGTGGAAAAGGTTTTGGTGCCTTCTACTCTTGGGGCGTTTTCAAAAATGACATCATCGGTTTTGGCATAAGAAATCCGGATAAATGGCTGGTTATCGTAAGTCAGTGCCAGCTGACCGTTGTTGGTTACCTCCGGAAGCAAGGATGGGTTTCCCTGCTGGAAAGTGAGGGAGTCAATGAAAAAGGCAAAGGGATTTTGTTGCTGGAAACTTGGGCGATTTACTCTCCGGCTGTAAGAAGATTGTACCCCGAAATGCTTACCCATTTTATATAAAGCACTGGCACTTGGAAACCATTGCAAATAGTTCCGATCCAATACCTCAATGCCCGCTGTAGTGCCGCTAACGATGGTTTGTTCCGCCCTCAAGCCGGCATTCAGGTCGAATTTGGGTAGTGTTTTAGACAGGTTCAGGTATCCGGCATTGATGTTTTCTTTATAGAGAAAGTCGTTGGATTGACCCGGATCTACGGTGGTTCCGCGCAGGAATTGCAGATCGTTGTCAATGGTAGCAAAGCTTGTTTTAGCCCCAACATCCGCCTTGAACGTTGAATCAAAGGGCAATGAATAGTCGAGTTTCCCAGCCAGAATATTGATGGGTTGATCCAATAATTGCTCCGAACGTGACTCCGGTGAACTGCCATCATTCTGGAAAATGTTGAGTCGGCTTATATTATTCAACATATACTGGCTGAAATCAACGTCTGCATTCAGCACATGGCCGGTTTTCGCATTGAATTCATGGCGCATATTGACGTTGCCGAACGCCTGAGACCGATCGGATTCTGAATTATTTTGCGTGGTAAAGGAGCCCAGGAATTGATTATCAGCTGCATTGAGTACGGTTGTTACATTGTTTGACTGGCCGTTTCCACTGCGCTGAAAACCACGGAAAAGCATACCAATGGTTGTTTTCGAGTTAACGAAATAATCGGCGCCTGCACGATAATTATGCACGTCGAATGCAGAGGGATTATAATTCGTTTGGTCATAGATTTCTGTACCGATAAACCGTTTTACCTGAATAACATTAAACGATGTTCGGGTAGCGTAACTGTAGGAGCCAAAGAGGTTCCATTTGTTTTTTCGGTAGTTCATAGAAACCGAGGGGCTAAGCCGATAAAAATGCTGATCTTCTGTTCCGGCATAAGCCAGGTCGTACCAGCTGCCTCCGGTAGTAAGGGCTACATTGCCGTTGAATCCGAGGTTGGCGTTTCGTTTCAGGATGATATTAATGATGGCACCTCCTGCGGCATCGAATTGTGCGCCGGGTTGGGTAATGAGTTCGATGCGGTCAATTTGATCCCCGGGTAAATCGCGCAACACAGCATTCATATCGGCATATTGGGAAGGCTTTCCATCGATCCAGATTTGGACGCTTGAACTGCCTGCCAGGGTAACCCGATCCTGTATGACGATCACACCGGGCATTTTTTGCAGGATCTCCAGGGCCGATCCGCCGCTGGCCACCGGGCTATCGCTTACATTCATGATGAGGCGGTCGGCTTTTTGTTCCAGGAGTGGACGTTTGGCTACCACCACGGCTTCGTTCAGGATGTTATTGGCTGGTTTAAGGGATAGATTAGCCGTCACGTTTTTACTTTCGGGCAATACCTCAAACACTTCGGTGGTTTGTTCGGTATAGCCAACCATAGATGCTTCGATGCGGTATAGGCCAGGGGCAATCTGATTCAGTTGGTATTTGCCCTGAGCGTCTGTGATTGCGCCTTTTACCAGACTGGAATCCGTGGCATTCAACAAGGCCACCGATACAAAGCCGAGGGGCTGGTTGTTTTCATCGGAAACGAGTCCGGTAATGGAGATTTGGGCCAGCAGAACGCTGTTAGCGCAAAGAAATGCGCACAGAAAGAACCATTTGTTCATACGGATAGTAACAGGATTAGAGCGGCGGGGATTTTCTCATAGGAGGCGTTTCCCTTTCAGGCTCTGGATGAATGTTGTCAATGACTCGGGGATCGGCGCAAAGGTTGCAAAACAGTATTTTTTCATGTGTTCCACTCGATGTAGGGCGTTATTTTCCGGACGGAAAGTGTTATTGCGCTTAAATTTGTCGTAACTAACAAGGATACAGATCATGTTCAGACTGCTGATGTTGCTGATGCTTTCCCTGCCGCTGCAAGCGGAAGAGCTACCCACTTTGGGTTTGGGTGATCTGGTGTACTACAGTCCGGTTATTTTTAGCGGCCGACTCCTGCCTGGTCCGGCGTTGTTGCATGAAACCAGGGAAGGGGATTATCATTTGCGCTATGCTGTAGTAGAACGCATCCTCCGGGGCGGCCCGCTGCCTGATACGGTGGCGGTTGAAACGGGGTCCTACCAGTTGGAGGATCGGGGATTTTCGCAATTGTTGTGTTTTGGTTATTATGAAATGCCTACATACCCGCATCATCCGAGGGTATTCCAGCCGTTTTTATCCGGCATCCGGCCTTTTCAGAACGACACCGTTTATACCCCATTTCAGCCTGAAAATCCGGGAGATTATCGGATGATTCCTTCCATTGGGCCGCCGGTAACGGCCTGGATAGGGGCTACAGAAGACGTTATGCTGCGTTTTGGACAACTGGAGACTTTGCGATTAATACCAGATCCTAAAAGCCAAAATGAAGCCTTGTTTCAGTGGATCAACCAACAAAGACACTGCTATTTTCCAGATACAAACAGGTATAAGTTGCCCTGGCACGATTGCGATTGGGGGCCTTATTCTTATCAGGTGTTTAGATGGATCAACGGCAATGGGATTTGGCAGGATACCTGGAGAAGTATCCTGCTTTCTGTGGAATTAATGCCGGAATACGGCTACATCTGGCATGGACCGGAGGGTGCGCCGCCAGCCTTTGTCACTCCGGATGCGAGGGTATTTTTGATGGACAACATACGCCATAATGTGCATCTGGACATTTGTTTGCTGCTCCTCTCCGAATCACTCTGGAGTTGGGACCACGATACCCCAGCCACACAGGAAGAATACCAAGCTGCAGTAACACTGATGATCCCCATGCTGGATCAGCCGGACACCAGAATGGGTGCATTTTATGGTTTGAACCAGGCCATTTTACACCGCAAACATCCCTGGAAAGATCAGGCCGGCGCAGCGCCGTTGTCTGCCATTCGGGATGTGCAGGAAAAGGTCAAAAATCAATCGGCGCACTCCGAGGCTGATTTGTTTTTCCTGCAACGAATAGAACATTTGCTAAAGGAAAAAAAGTAGGATTTTAGCATTTGCTGCAAAAAGTGCTTTATGCAAAAGCGGTGGATGAACAAATTTCCGGCTTATTGAATTTAAAGGAGAAACGGCCCTATTGGCAAGCGCCACCCACATGAAATTAAACCCCTCAAACCACTCAAACATCGGCGGCTAAACCCGCCGGTACATCAAACTCTTCAAACCACTCAAACTCTTCAAACCCATATCCATTATGATCAAAACCATTTTACTTCGTTCTGTTTTGGCTTTTTTGCCCTTGTTTTTTGCCTGCACCAAATCTGATGAACCGGCATCGGCTTGTGAGGCTATGGTGCGTCAATTTGAAGATGAAGCCAGCGGATATTTCGATTTTTTTCAGGCTGTGAGTGCAGATGATGGCCGCATCCTGATGTCTGAAAATCAAGCTGATCTGCAGGTGGAAGGTGATTTTATCCGGATAAATAATTTCACCTTTAACCTGTGTCAGATAAGGTGGTACCAGCTGGATAATATTGGCCCGGGCCGAAACCTGATCATTTATTTGTGAGCGCTATACCCAGGATCAGATGGCTATTTTTTTTCGGCGTTCCAAACGACTTATTCTGTAATTTTAGTCCTGAAAACTCCGGAACAATGCCATATCTGAATCTTTTCCTTGTGTTTTCCCTGCTCTTACTTTCCTGTCATAAACAGGACAGAGACCTGTCTGTAAATGCTTTGGCTGTTTCCTCCGTGAGCAGCATCCTTGTCGACCGGCAAATATGCTGGTGGCATCAGGAAACTTCTGACACCCTGTTGCTGAGCGCTGGCATTTTGTACGGAACCTCGGTGGGTTTTTACCATATTGATGGAACAGACACCATTAATGTTTCGGAACAAGTTTTGGCTGCCGGCAACAACGCCTTGTTGTTTTGGGAAACCACTGATTCATCTGCAATAATAGAATTTAAAGGCGGCATTGCATCCAGCCGGGGAACCCAGGGCTTTTACGAGTCCAATCAGTCAGGCGGACCCTATACGCTGCGTCTGAAGCTCTTGTATCAGGCAGACCCGGATGTGCAAACCGGCGATTTGATGCTGACTGCTTTTGTGCCCGTGGTGGTGCAATAGTGCATGCCTGAAAACGACAACTAATAACACTCCTATGAGAAACCTTTGCGCCTTCTTACTTCTGCTGCTTTCTGTTAAACTACCGGCTCAGTTGCCAAAAATTCTGATTCAGGACGGCGAATTTCGGGACGAATCCGGTGATTGTTTTACACCATTCGGATACAATTATGTGGGCGATCCTGAGTTGCTGGAAGATGATTGGCTGACAGGTGAAGTGTGGAGCCGCCACCGGGAAAACTTCCGGGAAATGCGTGGTTATCAAGCCAATACCGCGCGCATTCATTTGCAGTACAACCGCTTCATGCTGGATGCGCAAACACCTGATCAAACGGCATTTAACCGTTTGGCAGAACTGGTGCAAATGGCAGAAGAAGAGCGCTTGTACTTGCTGATTACCGGACTTTCGGCATATCGAGCTGCTGATCAGCCGGCCTGGTACAACAACCTGAATGAAACAGAAAGATGGGCTACTCAGGCGCTATTCTGGGGTAAAGTGGCTGAAACCGTGGGGGCCTCCAAAGCCGTTTTTGGGTACGATCTGATGAACGAACCCGTTCAAAACGACACAAGTACCTGGCTTCCGGGCAATCCATTCGGCGGGTTTTATTATGTGCAAAACCTTACCCGGACGCCCAATGGCCGAACGTATGGCCAAATAGTGCAACAATGGTCGGCACAAATGATCCAGGCCATACGGGTACATGATACTATCACCCCTGTTACCATTGGATTTATTGCTTGTGGCCCCGTAAAACAGGTGAGTTCTGAACTTGATTTTATCAGCATACACACTTATCCCACACCTAATTCCGACCCCCCTGGTTTGTGCGGTATGCGATTGGATGATCTGATCCAGTTAGTGCAGAACAATCAAGACGATAAGCCCTTTGTCATTTCTGAAATTGCCACTCTTTTTTCTCTTGCGGAAACAGATACCTTCCTGCGGGCAACTTGCCCCCAAGTGAATGGTTGGATGAACCATTATGGCGGCAGAACCCTGGAAGAGTATTCCGATACCGTTATAGTGGATATCCTTTCGTATTTCAACCTTAACTGGTTCAAAGACCTATATCCATTGGTGCACCAATGCCAAAGCGCCTGCGGTGGAGCAGTAGCCTGTTTGCCGGGTGCCGAACCAGATCCACACCTCGTCTTTTCCATATCTAAAGACGGCCAATGGTTGGACCAGAGCGGTTTTGAGCACGAGGTTTTAAACAACAATGTAGGCAGTGGCGCCGGATCCGGAAATCAGGTGAACGGGGCGCTGAATTTTATACCTGTTTTTAATGCTGCCCTCCAATTAGAAAACACCGAACGCCTGCAATTCCGGCACGATCAGTCGTTCTCTATCCTGATGATGGTGCATCCGCGCACCTGGACATTCAGCACTTTGCTGGCGGCCGACGACAAAGATTTTAGTGATGGGGATGCCCCTTCGGTAAGGGATGTGGTGCGTTTGGAAGTGAATGATTCAGGACTGTTTGACGGCCAGGTGCCGAACGACGATGTGTTTTATTTTACTTTCACGTATGGTCAAGACAACAGCACGTTTTTTACGCCTCTGGAAAGGCTGGAATCCGGTTGTTTCCAGTTAAATGAATGGTATTCGGTGGCAGCGGTATATGATCACGGTAAGGATTCCAGTTATCTGTATGTAAACGGTCATTTGCAGGATCAAGTAAAACATCAGATAGCAGTACCCTGGCATTGCAAGGGTCAAGCCATTTTAATTGGCAGGAACGATATTTACCAGCCCACTTTGCCTGTTTATTACAACGGGAAAATAGAGTTTGTCAAAATTTTCAACCGTGCCCTGGCACCACAGGAATTGACTCCCTGTGCTACCGCGCCCAACAATGTGGTTTGTACAGAAGTGGTATCCACCACCGAACTTAGCGACACAGACCCCTTGTATTTGCATCCCAATCCGGCGAGTACAGAAATCACCTTGCATTGGAATAGCAGGTTTGAGCCTGTCTCTCTGAAACTCTTTGATGTTGCCGGCCGCCTCTTACAAAATTCAGATAGCGGTTTGATTCCCCCATACAGCATACCATTGCAGTCATTACCCTCCGGCATTTACTGGATTAGCATCACCGATCGAAACGGAAAGATCTGGACAAAAATGGTAGTGAAAGAGTAGCGGAAAGAGGATTGGTGATATTTGAGGCCATTTGATTGTTTTGTGAAAATTCACGCTCGGCCAAAGCACCTAATGCCTCAATAACCAACAAATGACTACTAAATGACCAAACTTTCCTACCTTTGCCGCAACTTATGTCAGTAGGTAAAACGCTCCTCGATCGCCCGCGATTTGCGCTTACAATAGAGCGCTTGTGTCATCAGTTGCTTGAAGACTGGGGCGATTTTTCTAATGCCTGTATTATTGGCATCCAGCCACGTGGCACGATGCTTTCCAGTCGAATTCATGAACGTCTGGAAGCACTTACCGGTAGAAAAATTGAGTACGGCAAACTCGATATTACGTTTTACCGCGACGACTTTAGAATGCCCAGCGGACCGCTGGCGCCTCATCCCAACGAAATTGATTTCATTGTAGCCAATAAAAAAGTGCTGCTCATTGATGACGTGCTCTATACCGGGCGCAGTATTACCGCAGCTCTTTCAGCCCTGCAACACTACGGACGCCCAAGTTCTGTAGAACTGCTGGTACTCGTAGATCGCCGGTTTAACCGCCATCTGCCCGTTCAGCCGGATTATTATGGGATTACTGTAGATGCCCTCGACGAAGCCTACGTCAAGGTGCGTTGGCAGGAAACCCATGGTGAAGATGAAATACTGTTGTTTGATAAAAAACCATGACGGTGGACGGCTTACGGTGGGGTTGCTATTGGGATTTGTACTGGATTTTAGGCAAGGAACGAATCCCAAGAGCATCGTCGACAACACCGTCCACCGTAAGCCGTCTACCGTCCACCGTCCACCATAAACAATGAAAGGACTTTCCACACGCCACCTGATCGGCATCAAGAATATCACCGCGGATGACATTCAGCTCATCTTCGAAACGGCTGATAATTTCAAAGAAGTGATCAACCGTCCGATCAAAAAAGTCCCTTCCCTGCGAGATATCACGGTAGCCAACCTGTTTTTTGAAAGCAGTACCCGCACCCGTGTTTCCTTTGAACTGGCTGAACGCCGTTTGAGTGCCGATACCGTCAATTTTGCGGCCAGTTCCTCCAGTGTAAGCAAGGGCGAAACCCTTCTGGATACGGTGAACAATATCCTGGCCATGAAGGTGGATATGGTGGTGATGAGGCACCCTGCTCCGGGCGCTTGTGTGTATCTCTCCACTCGTATTCCTGCCAATATCATTAATGCCGGCGATGGCACCCACGAACATCCCACGCAAGCATTACTGGATGCCTTTTCTATTCGTGAAAAACTGGGTGGCGACCTTACCGGCAAAAAAATTGCCATCATCGGCGATATCCTGCACAGTCGGGTAGCTTTGAGTAATGTGTTTTGCCTGCAAAAACTGGGCGCCAAAGTGCGGGTTTGTGGTCCGCCCACACTCATTCCCAAGCATTACGGCGCATTGGGCGTGGAGATCAGTCATGATGTGCGCGAAACCCTCCGCTGGTGCGATGTGGCCAATGTATTGCGTATTCAGCTGGAACGACAAGACATCAAGTTTTTCCCCAGTTTGCGGGAATATCATCAGTATTTCGGCATCACCAAGCAAATGCTGGATGAGCTGAATAAAGAAATTGTGATTATGCACCCCGGGCCTATCAACCGCGGTGTGGAACTATCCTCCGATGTAGCCGATGGCCCGCATAACATCATCCTCCAGCAGGTTGAAAACGGCGTGGCAGTGCGAATGGCCGTCTTGTACTTGCTGGCTGCCGGGAATTAAAGACACGAAGTGGCGTAGACGCGAAGACACTAAAACACGAAGGCACGAAGACGCGAAGGCACAAAGACACTAAAACACGAAGGCACCAAAACCCCTACTACTTTGCGCCTTAGCGTCTTCGCGTCTTAGTGCCTTCATGTCACTTATTACCTTCCCTACAAAGTACCTTCTAATATGATCCCTTCCAGCCTAATAAGTGTTCCCTTTGAACTGGAAAATGTTCCGCCGCAAGCGGATGAGGCGGAACTGTTGGCCTTGCTTTCGGAGCGGATTGAAGAAATGCTGGAACGCCGGCCGGAATACCTGATGAGTTTGTTGTACCGCCTGGATGTTCTGGAAGAAAAAATACGCCCTGTTATGCGTCCGGATGCGCCCGAACCTGCGCACGTAGGACTGGCCCGACTGGTGCTGGAACGCCAGAAACAACGCGCAGAAACCAAGCAAACCATTAAACCGGATCCGCTGGAAGGACTGGAAGGCTGGGAGTGGTAAACACTGCTCCCGGAAGTATTTCATTCAGATCTATAAGGTTTCCAAAACCTACGGTATGAATACAAGTCATGTAAGGAACTTAAGGCTATCTGGAAACACATCTAACATCTTGTAACCCGCTGTTTTAACGGCGGGCCGAAAGCCGCCCCACCCATCACATCTAGCATCTTTACAAAACATCAGCGTCAACCCAAGACACGAATAAACCCATATTTAACCATGAACATCTGACATTCTTCTTCGAACGTCTTATTACGATGATGGTCCGCCTGATTTTTTAGATAATTCCGAACAACTTCTACTTGCGACTGACCAATAGAAGCAGCGTAGTAGTCATCTGCCCATGCAAAATCTGCCCCAAACAAATGCTTCTGATTTGCGAAACTCGAACTTTCGCCTTTAAGCAATTTCATGATTTGAGCTATGTTTTGGTCACAGGCCATCGAAATTAAGGCGTGAACGTGATCGGATTCTCCATTAATAAAATCCAAATATATCTTCTTGTCTTTAGCATATGATTTGATGTGCTTGAACAGTTCGATGCGCTTGTTTTTATTTGACATGAGAGGCTCACGTCGTTTGGTTGCCCAAACTGCGTGAACCCAGATGCGTACTTGTGCCATGATATGGTTTGGTTGTTTGGTGAAAAAATAGTTAGCAAAGGGCGTGGTTTCTACAAAGTTAAGGTTTTGGAAGAAAAGATACAAGGATGAATACTGGAAATAACATCCTGATTAATATGCTTCATAGAGATTTTTGATGCGGATGTTTTGTAAAGATGATAGGTGCTGTGTTATTGTTCAGTTCATTGAAAAGAAAAATCTTTATTTTTGTGGCCTGAAGCAAGCAGTCCCCGGACTACTATGCAGCGTAGGCAAGGCATATGTCTTGCCTATTTTTTT
>JBIKUE010000087.1:0-20254 GCA_044347755.1 Saprospiraceae bacterium | reverse complement strand
GCGTCATCCGCGTTCCAAAAAAATCCGCATCACCTGCGTCATCCGCGTTCCAAAAAAAATCCGCGTCACCTGCGTCATCCGCGTTCCAAATCCTCACCCGCGTCCGCTGCCGCGTTCCAACCAGCGTTCCACAGCGCGAGCCACGTTTTGGCCATCCATAGCTGCAGAGATGATACCCCCGGCGTATCCGGCGCCTTCTCCACAAGGGTACAATCCTTCTGTTTGCGGGTGCATAAGAGAATCAGGGTCGCGCGGAATACGCACAGGTGCGCTCGTACGACTCTCTGTAGCCACTACATTGGCTTCTTGTGTGTAAAACCCACGCATCTGACGTCCAAAGTCCGCTAGTCCGTCACGCAGCCTTTTGTAAATGAAATCCGGGAGTATTTCAAACAACGGAGCAGGGTATAAGCCGGGGATGTAAGAGCTCTTGGGCAAATCAACAGATAATTTTCCGGCAATAAAATCCGGTAATCGCAACGCCGGCCCTTTTTGACTTCCATCACCTGCTGCGAATAACCGCTGTTCTGCCTCTGCCTGAAATTCCATGGCAGAAAACACACCGTGTTTGGCCCAAGGCGCCAGATCTTCCGGCTCAACAGAGGTGACCATGCCGGAATTGGCATAGGGAGAATCTCGCCGACTCATACTCATTCCGTTTACCACAATCTCTCCCGGCGCAGTAGCAGAGGGCACTATAAGCCCCCCCGGACACATACAAAAAGAAAACACGCCACGACCACCCACCTGACAAACCAGGCTGTAGCTGGCAGCAGGAAGTTCATCAGCCCTATGAGCCTGTTTGTACTGAATACTGTCGATTAGCGGTTGCGGATGCTCTACGCGTACACCCAACGCAAATGGTTTAGGCTCAATTCGAATACCTTTGGCATGTAAAAGCCGGTAAATATCGCGGGCTGAATGGCCGGTGGCAAGAATAACAGCATCAGCCAAAAACTCTCCGGACTGACCATTGCCGACATGCTCCGTTCGCACACCGATCATTTTTTGACCACTGAGGATGAAATCAACCACGCGGTGTGCAAAATGAACTTCACCTCCATAATGCAAGATGGTTTGTCGGATATTTTGCACCACCCCTGGCAGCTTATTGGAACCAATGTGTGGATGTGCCTCCGTTAGAATATCACTTTTGGCGCCATGTTCCACCAACAATTTCAGGGATTTATACACGTTGCCACGTTTTACAGAGCGGGTATACAATTTACCGTCAGAGTAGGTGCCTGCCCCGCCTTCCCCAAAACAATAATTGGAATCCGGATTAACCTCCCCAAACTGCTGAATGGCCCGGAGGTCACGGCGGCGGAGTTGCACATCATTACCACGATCCAGTACAATCGGTTTTACACCCAACTCCAGCAACTCCAAAGCAGCAAAATAGCCTGCCGGACCAGCCCCTACTACCACTACTTTTTTTCGGCCATCTACAGGCTTAAAGCCATCCAACATGGCTGGCTCCGGCACATATACTTCTCCAGGGCCATAAACCTCTGCCCGCACCCGGAACACCGCTTGTCGGGAACGCGCATCCAGCGAAGACTTTAAAATTTCAATATGGGCAACCTGTTCCGGCTTAAGGCTGGATTGCCGGGCAGCTTTTTGCAAAATCAGCGCCTGGTTTTCGCGCTCCTGCGGCAATAATACGAGCTCAACGATTTGTGGCATGTGATATGGTTCCGTAGTTATTGGAACAAACGGGAGGTATGAGATATGAGGTATGAGGTATGAGGTATGAGATATGAGATATGAGGTATGAGATATGAGATATGAGGTATTATCAGGAACCACCATCATATCCCATATCTCATATCCCATATCCCATATATCCCATAACTCATTTCCCTCCTTTTCTGGTTAACCTTTGGCGGTCTTCCGAGATATAGAAGGTATCTGGTACAAATATCTTGGTGACCGCAATTTCCAGGCATTTTTGGCCATCCCGACGTTTGAGTGGCTTGCGGTCGATGAATTTGGTGTAAATACGAACATCTCTGGGGTGAGGATCTGTCGTGGAATCTGCAACAAGGTCATAGCGTCCTTCTTTGATAAAGTGACCCAATATCTCCTTGTTGGCATCCCAAAGTTGCACGGTAGTTTCCACCAGGATAGAATTTCCAGCCCACTCCTCCACACTGTATTCGCCGGTAATCTCAAAGCGAACTATTTGAGCAGAATCAATCTCAAATACCTGATACATGGTTCGCTCCATCTGAGCAACAACACCGAAAGCAAACAATAGTAGGAACGATAAAACAATCCAGGATCTCAGCATGGTAGTATGTAGTTTGGTGCAAAGTTCGGCGCATTCTGCCAAACAAAAAAATGCCTGAACGCAGATACGTTCAGGCAAGTTGTTTATTCCAAACAAAAAAACAGGAAAATAGGGTGTGGTTTATTTTTTAACTTCTGCAAGCGCAACGATGGGCGGAGTTATTTGTACTTCCATTTTCTTGGGAACATATACCACGAATATGACATTTTCCTTCAGATCCTGGCCCTTTACCTTCAGTTGCTTCTGCATATTTGGCGCATTGATAACGAGTACGTTGGCATCGGTTTTTGATATCAGGTTGTATCGGCCAATATTGGCCAATTCATTGAGCATAGGCCCATTACCGGTGGGCAAACTCACACTGATCTCAAAACGAACACTGGGACTGTCCCACACCCTCAAATCTACTTCGCCGGGTAATTCCAGCCGAAGCAAATCCGTTCCATCCGTATTAAACGCGCGGGTGAAAGTTTTGGAGGCCGTTGTCTGAGCGAGAACGGACCACACAGAAAGAGTGAGGAGGATGAAAGCGATTGAAAAACGTTTAGTTGTCATAAAGAACCTCCTTTTTTAATTGGGTCAAAGTAAAGAAAATAAATTGGCAAAATCAAATTTTTTGCAAACTTTTTTTAGTATTATATACGCATTGCCAAACCTTTTGGTTGGGTCGACTGACAATAATTTTACATTTTTTTTCCAATCACCCTCTTCGGGGCCTTAACAAATCACTCCCGCTCCTCTTTTTCCCTGAGTACTTCATCGATCGTTTTTTCTTTTTGATGCGCTGTGTGATGAAAATTCCGGTTTGGGTTTCGCATTTTTAGTAAGGCAAATACTTGTCGGAATACGAACAATGGGGTGTGCCAAATCACGCGCTTTACAGACTGCGGTGCACCATCCAGGTGCAATACCCACATGAGGTTTAAAGCAAATACGCATAAACCGATGCCTAATAAAAATGCACAGACAGGTGCCATACATAGGGCAAGGATCATGCAACAAGTAGCCAGGCCTACCTGAATGAACATGGGCAATACAAGGGTAATGCCCCCAAAGTAAATCTGATTAAAGCTGCCGTTAATCAGGCCTTTACCTATTAATCCAAGGGCGTTAGGCATGTTTTGAAAGTAGGAATACAACCACCGGCTTCGCTGTGTTTCCACATCTTTACCTGTGGCAACTTTTTCATCATACACAAGTGCTTCCCGGACATATGCAATACGCTCATCCCGGCGTACCAGGAAATTTTGCAGGATTTTGTCCTCCTGAAGCATCTTTTTCCATTGCTCGCGGCCCCGGATTATTTCAGGACTTTGGAGATAAGCCTGATAAAGCTCCTTTTCTGTTGCCATCCCGGAGCCACTAATCACCGCAGAGGCTCCAAGCCGAAACGGCACCTCCCGTTCCAGGTAATTTTTGTAGTGCTCTCCCAGGCTATCCAGCGCTGCATAGGTGGTATCCAGATTTTTGGCAGTTCGTTGCCCCTGAACACATCTGAAACCGGATTGGATCCAGGGCTTCAATTGAAGCAAAAAATCCGGGTGTGCCAGGTTGTCGGCATCAAAAATAACCACATAGTCCGGTGGTTCCACCAATCTGTCCATCGCATACTGAATGCTTTTTACCTTGAGTCGCAAAGGTTGCTCAGGTTTAAGCAGATGGAATCTTTCATCAGAAATTTGGAAATCCAGGTCCGGACATTCATCTGCAACCAGATAAATCCGGAGATCGGGGCAGGTTTGTTGCAACAGGGATTGAACCAGAGGCCGGGCAATAGCCATATTCCGGTAAGCGGTAATGATACAAGCGAACTGAATACGGGTGTCATTACTCAGTACAACCGGTTTCGGCTTTCGCCATTGTGCCAGCAAAACTGCCACTGCAGGGTACAGCAACTGCAACAACAACCAGATGGAGATAATTGCCAGAAACCCATTCATATACCACTCAGTTTTGTGGTAAGACCAGACCAAACACCTTTCCAGAACACCCTCATTTGCGCCCATTGGCCAGCCAAAAGCATTCGGGCGGTTTTGATGGGCACCAATACCAGGCTAAGGTAACCATAAAAGCCCCACAAACTTATCCCGGGGCGTTGCCTTCGCATAAATAACACCCGATTGCGAGCCATGTAGAAGGTCTTGGTAGTACCCATTTTATCCAGGGTATAACTTTCTTTATGCCATATCCGGGCCATTGGTTCTACCCAAACCTCGTATCCGGCTTTACGGATTCGTTCCGCCCAGTCCAGCTCCTCATAATATAAAAAATACCCTTCCCACATTGCTCCTACCTGATCCAATACTTTACGTGGAATCATCATGGCAGCTCCATGTGCGTATGCCGTGGTGCGGGCGCGGGCATACTGCCCACGGTCACGCGTACGGGCGCCGATGGTTTCATTCCGTCCGGTTACCGGGGTAACAGGGGTCATCCCGGCATACTGAATTAAAGGAAGAGAACAGGAGTCCTGTAGTTGCTGATCGGGAAAATAACAAATCAAGGGACTCAGCAATCCGGTTTCGGGATGACTTTCCATAAAATCAACCATCCTTCGGATGCAGTCAGGCGCTAGTTCGGTATCATTATTGAGGAAAAACAAATATTTGCCGGTAGCTACCGGTAGCGCCAGGTTATTCCCGCCCGCAAAGCCCAAATTAGCGCTGCTCCTGATAAAATGCACCTCTGGATACCTCTCCTGAAACAACCTTTCCGGATTATCCCTACTGGCATTATCAACTACAATTACTTCCAGATCCGGATACCCCTGTCGACGAATGCTGTCAAGCATTTCGCAGGTAGTTGGCGTTTCGTTGTAATTCAGGGTAATAACAGATACGCTCATACGTCTTCCTTCTGGATAAAAGCGCCAAAGGTTTTCCAAATTATTCTGAGATCCTCCCAAATGGAGTAGGGCATTTTGGCATAATCGATATCCATATCAATTCGATCCTTGTTGGTCATTTCCGGCTTCCCTCTTTTAGTTACCTGCCAGTGTCCGGTAATACCAGCCGGTGCGAGAAACCGGGCAATCCACGCATCGCTGGTGAGGGCTTCTGCCTCATAAACAGGCAATGGCCTGTTACCGACAAGCGACATTTCCCCGCGCAACACATTGATTAGCTGAGGTAATTCATCAATACTGTATTTGCGGATAAAGCGGCCCACACGGGTAACTCGCGGATCATTGGCTATTTTGATAAAAATAGGCTTTTGGTTCAGGTAGGGCATCTGATACTGATTCAAGTGCTCTACATCCTGTAATTATTCCTCTGCCTTATCGTACATGGATCGGAACTTCAGGAAATTAAATACCTGATAACCATACCCCACCCTGCGCGATTTGTATATCACCGGCCCACGGGTTTCCAGCCATATGGCCACCATTACCGGCAACCAAATCCAAATAGAAAGTATAATTCCCAGGGATGCCCCGGTAATATCCAGCATACGCTTGCTAAACGGGATTTTCAAATGAAAGTTATCTGAAAACCCATCCACTTTTTTTTCTAGAAACCTGGGTTTATGCTGATTCAGAAATTCCAGACGGTGTTCCAGTTGTTGCCATGCTACCGGTATTGAATAGCTATCGTCCACGCCCATGGATAGCAACATTTTCACATCAGGGGATTTGTCCTTCTCTGTAAAGAGGATGAATGGAACGGAACAAAGGTCCGGATGATCTGCCATTTGCTGAACCAGCCGGAATTCATCCTGAATCAACCAGTCAATATGGCACAATACGGCATAAGGAAGCTGGAAAGTACTCAAATCATCCACGTGTTCATTGAGCCAGCGATAAGCCATAAAACCATTGGTTTCCATGGCGCTATGAAATGACCTGCTTTGAGCTGGGAAATTTCGGATACTTCGTTCAAGTCCCTCCTCAAAGCCTACCAGGAGAATTTCTCTTGTTGCGGCAAGGGGGTAATCGGATGGTTGCAGGTTGGGAAGCATGATTAAATTAAGGTAATCGGTGTTTGTTGTTTCGTCCCTGTATTTGGCAAACAGTCGTTTCAGGCAAGCAGGAGCATGATTTCTTCTTTAAGTTTTCCAGGACTAAATGGCTTGGGGAAATAACCTTGAGCGCCCAGTAGCTTAAACTGCTGCGCTTCCTTTTCATCATTTGTTTTACCCAGTACCATAACCGGAATATCTGCCCACAAACCCGTGCATTTCAAGTGTAGCAAAAAGGCAGCGCCATTCATTTCCGGTATGGCCGAATCTGTTACAATCAAATCAGGGATATCCCCGTTGCTGAGTCGCTCAAAGGCCTCCAGGCCATTGCGTGCACCAAGCACCTTGAAATGTTCTGAAAGAAAGCTGCCGAGGGTACGGCGCAAGTCTTCGTGGTCCTCCACAAGGAGTATACGTTTGGACATAGTATAATCGGTTTTGGTCATAAAATGGTTGTCGGCAACCAAGGATTGAAACAACCACCAGTTACCAATAGTCCATGCTATGCTTCAAGTAGGATCGGATTAATTTTCCATCGCTCACTCCGGGGTTCGGAAGGACGGAAAACATATGGCCAGAAGTGCGGGAGGAAGGGAATAACTACTGGCGTACTACCATAGTGAAACAAAGATAATGCCGTTTATCGGTTTAATACACCTTTCTCTTGGTCAGTTAACTGACGATTATCAACTATTAATTTATTATAAAAAAATAATACAAATAATAAAATGATTATCAATTAAATAAAAATATTTCTTTCACATATGCTTTTAAGTTAAATCTATGCGAGCAGGGTACAACTTGAATTGACCAGTCTTACCAGTGGCGAACCACAAAAGGTACGGAGATCACAAAGCGTTTTATTCTCCATGGCTTTGTGGTTCGTAAAACTTTGTGCCTATAGAGCTAACACTCGTTTTACCTTTGCCTTTTCAAAATCATCCGGTGTGCTTGAAATCGTTTTTTGGTTAGGACTGGCCCTTATTGTTTATGCCTACCTCGGCTACGGGATAGTGCTGTGGGGCTTGGTGCGTTTGAAACGCCCTTCCCCGCCCCCGCCTGAGCAACCCCTTCCTGCGGTCACCTTCGTTGTTTGTGCCTTTAATGAGGAGGATTGGATCCTGCAAAAAATTGAGAATTCGCTAGCTTTGGAGTATCCCCGGCATTTAATTCGTTTTTGCTTTGTTACCGACGGTTCAGATGATCGTACGGCGTCGTTGGTTCAAAACTATCCTTATCCTTCAGATGTTCAGTGGCAATTGTTTCACCAGCCTGAACGACGTGGAAAAATTGCCGCGTTTCAACGCGCTATGGAGCACATTCAAACTCCTGTGGTGGTGAGCACTGATGCCAATACTTTTGTGAACAAAGAAGCGCTGACGCACCTGGTTCGTCATTTTAACGATCCTAAAGTGGGCGCTGTAGCCGGTGAGAAACGAATTTCCATGGCTGAAAAAGAGGATGCCAGCAGCGCCGGCGAGGGCATCTACTGGAAATATGAGAGCTTGCTGAAAAAGTGGGATGCAGAATTATGGACCGTGGTTGGAGCTGCTGGAGAACTATTTGCTATCCGTACAGCATGTTATGAGCCGGTACCATCCGATACCCTGGTTGAAGATTTTTACATGACCATGCGCATTGCCCAACGCGGCTGGCGGGTTGCCTACGCCCCGGATGCATGGGCTGCGGAAGGCTCTTCCGCTTCTGTAGCAGAGGAAATGAAACGAAAGGTACGGATCGCAGCAGGTGGACTTCAGGCTATCGTCCGACTCGCGGCCTTGCTTAACCCATTCCGTTACGGGGTTTTAAGTTTCCAATATATTTCACACCGGGTATTGCGCTGGACCCTCGCCCCCTTGCTCTTGCCCATTTTACTGGTTATAAATCTGATGCTCGCCTTACAGGGAAGCGTTTTGTATACATTTTTACTGGCTGGTCAAATCATCTTCTATCTGGCCGCTCTGGCTGGCTGGTTACTGGAACGCCGCAAACTAAAGGTCAAAGCTTTTTTTATTCCCTATTATTTCTGCCTGATGAACTGGGCCATGTATGCCGGATTAATCCGGCTCCTTCGGGGCAAACAAACCGTCATTTGGGAAAAAGCACGAAGACAGGAAGGAAGAGACACACCATAAGAGGGCTACACCTTTTCCATAAAATTGGGATAATCGGTAATAATGCCATCCACGCCCAGACGAATGAGCCGGCGCATGGATTTGACATCATTGACGGTCCAGGGTATCAATTTCATGTTGTTGGCGCGGCATTTTCTTACCAGCGACTTATTGACCATTAAATAATAAGGGCTGTAAATAGCCGGTTTAAAATCGAGTCGGGCCAGGTTAGATTCCAGGCTGTTGACATTTTCAATCAGGAAAGCCAGCGTTAGGTCTGGCGCTTGCCGGTGCAGTTCTTTTAAAGCACGTACGTCAAAGGATTGCACAGTTACCTGCTTTTCAATTCCGAGTGTACGAATTTCAGCCACTACTAATTGCACAAAGGAGTCTATCCGTGGATGACGAACGCCATCCCAGTCAGGGTTGCTTTTGATCTCGATATTCCAGCGGATATCCGGCCGAATAGCTTTGGCAGCAAGTAGCACATCACGCAACACCGGTTTGTATGTTTGGAGTTTGGCTTGTTCAGGAAAACGGGGATTCCCCTTGCTTCCGCAATCATAAGCCTGGATTTCTGATGCTGTAAGGGTGTAGAGCAGGGTAGATTCCAATGTTTTTGAAGAAACCTCTGCACCATCGGCTTTTTGGCAGATAGCTGGATTAAACCATGGTTCATGGCTTACAATTAATTGATTGTCTTTGGATACGGCAAGATCCAGTTCAAGCGTAGTTACCGACTTAAACTCCAGCGCTTTTAAAAATGCGGGGAGAGAATTCTCCGGCAAAAGTCCCCGGCATCCTCGGTGCCCCTGCCAGTCAAATCCTTTCGGCACTTTCACCGGCCGGGTTTCCAGCGTTTTACAAGCCCAAAATGAAAAAACAGACCACATAAGGAAGGCAAGATATATCAACGCGCGGGAAATCCCCCTATTTGCCGGCTGGTACATTGGTTTCATATGTCAACTACTGTTTTACCTTTGGGCGAAATTGAACCAAAGCCCTGGGATAACCATCGTTTTGGATATTATTTTTTCAAAAACTTTTCACACTTACAAACTTACCTATGGATATCAAGGAATTCCTTTTCTCCCTCCCGGACAAAGTAGCACCCGAAGCAGTAGAAGGGCTTAGCACCCTTTTTCACTTTGATATTGCAGACGCCGGATTGTTTACCGTGAAACTGGACAATGGAAAATTTGACGTATCAGAAGGACTGACCGGCGACGCTACTTGCAAGGTAACCAGCAGTGCAGAGGTTTTAGAAAAGTTACTTTCCAAGGAATTGAATCCTATGATGGCCATGATGACCGGCAAGCTGAAGATTTCCAACGTAGGTGAGATGCTTAAATATGCCAAGATGTTCGGTCTGATGTAAGTCTGATCATTCATCATCGCCCCAGTCAAACGCAACATCCTTGAGTTCATCAATGTCCCGGCGTTCTTTTTTGGTAGGTCGGCCACTGCCACGTTCTCGTTTTTCCGTGGTAGGTGATGCATTCAGGAACCATTCAGCATATTTCTGTTTCTCAGCTGCCGGAGTAACATCTTCATAGCAGGTAATAGCAATAGGTGCTCCAACGCGTTTTTCGAGGAGTGTAATGGCCCGGAACTCAAAATTAAATCCGTTTTTTTTCACCACTACCACATCTCCTGCGGCAATCTGGTAAGAAGGCTTTACAGACACATTACCTACTTTCACTTTACCACCTTTACAGGCATCGGTGGCCAACGTGCGACTTTTAAAGATACGAATACTCCAAAGCCATTTATCAATCCTGACCTTGTTCATAAGGGAAAAATTTGTACTCCGAACAAATAACCTTAGGATGGAGTTCAGGTTGGGACAAAAAAAATGAGGCAGTGCCACCACAGCACTACCTCAGCCCTAACCAAATAAAACCAAATTATTCTTTCAATTGAATTGATTTCTAACCCCAAAGGTAATAGGCTTTGTGTCGTTTTTACAACAAGTTGAAAAAAAAATTTTAAAAAAATTTTTCATTGTGCTTAAACGATGCAGCAAAAATTATTGATTTTAAAAAATCAAATATGTCAAAATAATATTTTTAAACTCCATTTTGACAAAACCGCCTTCAACCACCTTCTTATCAGAACAATATTTCACCAATCACTGCTTATGAAAAATCGCTTGTTTTTATGGTCACACCGGGAATTGCTCCTGGTTCTATCCGGGCTGCTTCTATTTTCAGCCTTCGGATCCGCACAAACCAGGGAATATCAGGTTGATGCCCAGTTTATAGATAAAATTTACGATCAGAGCCTTACAGATGGGCGCTGTTATGCATGGCTGGAGTTTCTTAGTTTGAATGTAGGCCACCGTCTCAGCGGTAGCCCCAGTGCGGCAAAGGCCGTTGAATGGGGTAAATCCATGCTGGACACCCTCGGGCTCGATTCCGTTTGGCTGCAGCCTTGCATGGTACCGCACTGGGTTCGCGGTGAAAAAGAACAAGTCAAAGCGATTGGCTCCAAAAAAGGAAATTCCTTCCCGATGGCAGCCCTGGCACTGGGCGGCTCCATTCCCGGAAAGGTGCAGGCAGAAGTAGTGGAAATTAAATCCTGGGATCAATTGGAGACTCTCGGATCCAAGGCTCTCAAGGGCAAAATTGTGTTTTTCAACCGCCCAATGGATCCTACTAAAATCCGTACATTCGAAGCCTATGGCGGCTGTGTGGATCAACGGGTAGGCGGCGCATCCAGGGCAGCCAAATACGGCGCCGTAGCAGTGCTGGTACGCTCGGTGACACTCAGAATTGATGACCATCCGCATACCGGAACCATGATCTATGATTCTTTGTACCAGAAAATTCCGGCAGCGGCCATTAGCACCGTAGCTGCAGAAAAACTGAGCAAGACGCTAAAAGAAGATCCATCGCTAAAGGTTTCCATACAACTGTACTGCAAGACCCTTCCAGACGAGCCCTCCTTTAACGTTATTGGAGAAATCCGGGGCTCCGAACGCCCCAATGATGTGATCCTGGTGGGCGGCCACCTCGACAGCTGGGATGTGGGTCATGGCGCCCACGACGATGGTGCAGGCGTGGTTCAGTGTATGGATGTACTGCGGGTGCTGAAAACACTCGGCTACAAACCTCGGCATACCATACGTTGTGTTATGTTTATGAATGAAGAAAACGGACTGCGTGGCGGAAAAGCTTATGCCAAAGAAGCCGAGCGCAAAGGCGAATTCCCATTAGCATCCATAGAAAGCGATGCTGGCGGCTTTACACCACGGGGCTTTTCTTTTGAAGGAGAAGAATCTGTTTTTGGGAAATTTTTCGATAAACTCATGACCTTTGAGCCCTTGTTCGAACCCTATGGACTCCGGTTTACCAAAGGCGGTTCCGGCGCTGACATCAGCCCCCTGCGTGGCATGAAAGGGTTATTGAGCGGCTATTCTCCAGATTCCCAACGTTATTTTGATTATCACCACGCTGAAACCGACACCTTCGACAAGGTGAATAAACGCGAACTGGAACTTGGTACGGCCAGCATGGCTGCGTTGGTGTATTTGATTGATAAATACGGTTTATAGTTTTTACCGCAGAGGTGCGGAGGCGCAGAGATGCGCACCTCTGCGCCTCCGCACCTCTGCGGTAAAAAAAACTCCTTTCCTTCATATCACAACCCATGAATACTATCTTCTTACACGGCGCCCTGGGCAGCGCCGCCGCCTTTGATCGTTACCTGGCAGCCAAAGCAGGATCCATTGCCCTGAACTTGCCCGGACACGGCGGCATGCCGGCAAACGGACCATTTTCCATGACCGGTTTTGCCGATGCCGTGATCCGGGAACTGGATGCACGCAACATAACCCAGGCCGACATCTTCGGGTATTCTATGGGTGGATACGTAGGACTTTGGCTGGCCTGGAAGTATCCCGAACGCATACGTAGCCTGAAAACATATGGCACCAAACTGGAATGGAATCCGGAGGTGGCAGCGGGCATGAGCCGGATGTTTGATCCGGAAAAAATAGAGGCCAAAGCGCCGCCTCTGGCAGTATCTCTGACCCAACAACATGGGGCCGAACGCTGGAAAGACCTTTGTCGGGACACGGCTGCGTTTCTTCATGAGCTCGGCCAAGGCAACGGAATACCGGAAAGTGCGTACGCCGAAATACATTGTCCGGTCACCATCGGCTGGGGAGCGCTGGATAATGTGGTCAGCGAGGCAGAAAGCCGGAAAGTTGTCGAGCTTATTCCCGGCGCCAGACTGGTAGTGCTCCCGGAAGGGAAACACCTGATGGAGCAGACGGAGTTATTGGATTACATGAGTGAAGAGTACATGTAATCAATTTATCCTCCCAACCTGTAACCTCCGTATCTATATTTGTGTCTGATCTGCTCAGAATAAAAGCTGGTTTCCTGCATTCCGGAAAACAGCAGCCTAATATGAGTGCAGCCATCACAGACGAAACGTTGATCCAACAAGCCCTTTCGGGCAGACAAGCGGCATTTGCCACCTTGGTAACCCGTTATGAACGTTATGTTTTTACGCTGGTCTTACGACTGGTTAAAAACCGCGAGGATGCTCATGAAGTGGCGCAGGATACTTTTTTGCGGGCATTTCGGTATCTGGCCGACTTTAGGGGAGATGCGCGATTTTCTACCTGGTTGTATAAAATTGCCTACTCCACATCGCTGAATTTTTTACGAAAAAACAACCCTGACATCCTTTCGCTGGACGATCAGGATAAACCGGTAAACCTGGTACATGTAAGCACCCCTGATGCTTCGCATGCACTGGAACTGGCAGATCGCAACATTGCACTGCAACAGGCCATTGGACAGCTTTCTTCGGACGATGCCGCCATCATTACCTTGTTTTACCTATATGAGCATAGTCTGGAAGAGATTTGTCAAATTACCAGCCTTACCTTGACCAATGCGAAAACAAAACTTTGTCGCGCCCGGCAACGTTTAAGACATATCATGGAACAAAATCCTCACCTGATGGCAGGCTGATTTTTTGTGACATACCTTTAAAAAGAATAGAGATGAACCATCATTTCATACTTACCGACGAAATACTTTGGGACTACGCCGATGGCTTTCTATCCCTGGAGGAAAAAAAGCAGGTAGAAACCTGGCTGAACGAGCACCCGGAGTCTCAGACTCGTTTGGACCATATTTTGATGGAAAAGCGCGCATTTGCGACTTTCCCGCTGGAAAAACCGGAATCCGGATTTTCCCAACAGGTGATGCATGCCTGGACAATGGAACAAAAGCCAGCCAAACGCACTGCCAAAGCCAAGCATAAAGACTGGATTTTTTGGGGCGCTGCCGGTATACTTCTGATACTGTTTTTCATACCATTTCTATTGAGCCCGGATGCTCTGCCAACCGAGCCCGTTAGCATTCCGGAAAAATTTGTGCCCCAAATAACCGTTCCTTCCTACGACTGGACGGGACTCCTGAATAGCAGTCTGACTCAGTTCCTTCTTTTAATTACCTTAGCGCTCCTGGGATTGAAGCTTTTGGACAAATATTTGCAGGTAAGGTATTTGCATACCGCAAGATAACGCTTGCTTACACTTCCATCCCGTCTCCATCCGCCCCAGGTATTATGGCCAAAGATAAAAAGACGCTTTTCATCCACCAGCCGCAATTCAAAGGCGGCCCAAAGGAGCTGACCAAGTTTATCTATACGCACCTTCGTTATCCGAAGGAAGCTTTTGAAGCAGGTGTAGAAGGCACTGTTTATATTGAATATGATATTGACTATCAGGGAAATGTAGTGGCAACCCGTGTTGTTCAGGGTATAGGGCATGGTTGCGACGAAGAGGCTTGCAGGGTAGTTCAAATGCTCAAATTTGATGTAGAACGCAACCGTGGGGTACATGTGCTTTTTCACCAAAAAGCAAAAGTGGTTTTCAAAAAGCCCAAACCTGCGCCAGTACCTGTTCCGCCAGCCACCCAATTACAAGTGGCTTATACCGTAACCACCTCGGCGCCTAAAAAACCCGATCAGGAGCCCGCCAAACCGGCTGAACCTACTTACAGCTATACCATTAAGTTGTAATAAGAATTTTCACCGCAGAGGCGGAGAGACGCTGAGGTGTACCTAATTGGTTATCAAGCCCTCTGCGTCTCTCCGCCTCTGCGGTGAAATTACCTCCCAACATTTCAGATTACTTGCCTTTCCCCACAATCTCAAAGGTTTGTTCCAACCTAAAGCCATCGCGGTCTACAAGGGCAAGCGTGTGCTTCCCCACCGGTGGTTGCAAAGCCATTTGATGAAATACAGTGGTAGCGCCAAGATATTGGCCGTCCAGGTGCCAGAATATTTCGGCACTTCGGGACCGATGGGCTACCTGAAACACCGTACTACCCAGCTTGCCATCCAGGTTTGTCGGCACATAAATTCTGGTAGGATGTTTTGGGTAAATCAGCTGCATGGGCGTCTGATGCTGGGCTGCCTGAGAGCCCCTGCAATCCTCGCGGAAGGGCGGCGGACTGATATATCCCGGGTTCTTTCCCTTGAAATAATATTCTTCAATCGGAGGCAAAATAAACCAGGGTCGGTGCTGCATCAATGCGGGCGATTCGCAATCGCTGGTAACCTGCCATTGACCGGTAGGATCCAGATGCAACATCTGATGATAAGAACATGCTTGTCCTTTCATACTTGCTTTTGGGATCCAAACCGTATCAGGCTCACACCACTCTCCGGCCCTGTAGCCACTTTGCCGGCACATGGGCACCTGTGCCATATCATCGTATGGGGGGTCAAACCAGGGCCCTTCCTGAGGTAATTGCTGAAAAATATCAAACAATACCGGCGCTGCCATATCCACTCCGATCAGGCCCGGCCTACCCTCTCCATCCGCATTGCCTACCCAAACACCTACGGCATAACGAGGGGTTACTCCTGCAGCCCAGGCATCACGGAAACCAAAACTGGTACCTGTTTTCCAGGCAATTTGCCGGCTGGCCCGAAACAACTCCCATTCTCCAGCGCTGTTGGGACGTTCAACTTCCCGCATAGCCTCAAAAGCATACCAGATGGACCCGGCACTTAACAACCCGGATTCCTTGCTCAACCCTGGTTTCAATGGCTTAGAAATAACCTGATACCGCACCTTTCGGAAATCGTTTTCTGCATACCGGCCGTCGCGGTCGTAATATGCCCCCAACCGGCGTGCCATGCACGCATAGGTATTCGTGATATCCAGCAGGTTAGCTTCTGCTCCACCCAAAATCAGCGACAAGCCGTAATGTGCGGGCGGGCGATTCAACGTACTCAATCCCAGTTTTTGCAATCCAAAATGGAACTTTTCCAGTCCGTACTGCTGCAACAAAAGCACGAACGGTACATTAAGGGAACGAATGAGCGCCCGCTTGGCAGGAACGGCCCCGTCATAGGTTTTGTAATAGTTTTCCGGCCTGTACTCGCCGAGCTGGGTAGGTACGTCGTGCAGGAGGGCATTGGGAAAAATATCGCCACTTTCAAGAGCCAATGCATATAGATATGGCTTCAGAATACTGCCCGTACTTCTGGGCGCGGTGACTACATCTACCGCTTCCCCGTGTTCTTTTCCGGCGCCGCTTATATTGCCCACATAAGCCAGCACTTCACCGGTGGGCACGTCCAGAATAATAGCCGCCATATTGTGGATGTCGTTACCCCGATAAAGTTCCTGCCTTCGTGCCAGGATTTCGGTACAACGTTCCTGAAGATTTTTATCCAATGAGCTTTGGAAACGAACGGTACTTTCTTCCTGAAAAATGCCGCTCTTACTACCTAATATGAATCTGGACGGGTTCATAGTGAAGGCATCCAGCAAATGTGGCGCTAATTGTGGCAAAGGCAACGGTGCTTCCGGCAGCGGCTCTTCTTTGGCATAATCGCACTCGGAGGCCTTTATTTTGCCTTGCTCAAAAAGCCGTTGCAAAAGCAGGTTGCGTTTCTGAAGGAGCGTGTTGCGATTACGGCCCGGGTGAATCAGCGCCGGACTGTTGGGTAATACCGCCAGCGTGGCAGCTTCCGCCCAGGAAAGCAGACCCGGGCGCTTGCCGTAATAACGCCAGGAAGCCGCCTCCAGCCCTACTACATTGCCGCCAAACGGCGCATTGGCAGCATAGAGGCACAAAATTTCCTGCTTGGAATTGGTCAGCTCTAGTCGGGTGGCCATGAATACCTCCACCAGCTTTTCCCAGACAGTACGGGATGGATTATCCCGTGCCAAACGAATGACCTGCATGGTGAGGGTACTGCCGCCGCTCACGATACCGGCATTTTTGATATTTAACCAAAGCGCGCGCACCATGCTCACCGGATCCACGCCGGGGTGGTACCAGAAACGTTTGTCTTCAAAAGCCACCACACAGGCGGCATATTTCTCCGGCAAAGTATCTGTTGGCGGAAAACGCCATTGTCCGTCAGTGGCAATGCGGGCGCCCAGTAATTCTCCTTTTCGGTCTTCCAGAACCACACTCAGCGGTTTTTGAAACAAAGGCCGGGGCAGGCAAAAAAGCCACAACAACAGTAAAAGCCCCAGCGCCATGAATTTTCGCGGGTGTTGCCGGATGCGCTGTGTGATCCTGGTTGTCCAGGAATGTAATCTTATTTTCAGCCGGGAGATCAGAGGGTGCATACAAGGGCAAAAGTATGGGGAAAGGCACAAAGACTGGACACAAAGGCACAAAAACACAAAGACTGGACACAAAGGCACAAAAACACAAAGGCGCAAAGACTGGACACTAAGGTGCAAAGGGTTTATTTGGCTTACGCCAAATAAACCCTTTGTGCCTTAGCGCCTTAGCGCCTTTGTGCCTTAGTGTCCAGTCTTTGCGCCTTCCAAACCTTAGTTCCTTCTCAACGAAACCGGCATGGCGTCGTCGTAATCACCCGTCAATACAGGGGTTTGTACACCGGCGGTATAATCGAGTACTTTAGCATACACATAGCTGTGCAATTCCTTAATGCTCACAATGTAATCGCCATTGGAATCGGCAGCGCCTTTCATGCCGCGAAGTACATAATAGGTGAACACACCCTGACGAAGGCCATGGTCTTCCAGCGACAACTCTTCTGGTTTGGACGACATAAGCAGAGCAATACCGCCATCAGCATCTTCAAATGCCTGGTAGAAACGCTGCAAAGAAACTGGCGCCGGACCTTTTGCCGCCATTGTACCGTTGTAATTCAGGGAACCACTATGGCAGGCATCTGCAATACATAATTTGTGTTTGGCCTTGCTTTGTTTCAGGATCTGGCGAATTTCCTCGTGGCGGAGCTTGTTGTTGTAACCATCAAAATCTACCGGCAGGAAACAGCCTTCCAGTCCGTGTCCGCTGAAATAAAAGAGGACCACATCGTTCTCATCCGCCTTCAGGAACATGGAACGCATGGTGAGCAATATATTCTCCCGTGTGGCGCCTTCATCCACCAGTATTTCGATCTGATCGTCAGACAAAGCGCCGCCTTCCGGGCTTTTCAGGTGCGAATAGAAACGGAAGGCATCATCGTCTGTGAATTTCAATGAGGGCATCGTGGTATACTTCCCTACACCAACTACCACGGCCCAGATTTTTACGCCGCGATTTTGGTCTGTGCGCACAGGTTCGCTGGGCAGCGTTTCATTGGAGTCCAGCTCCTTTATGGGTGAGCCGTTCACCCATACCGCGCCGTACACACGGCCACTGGCGAAGTGCATCACACCTTCTCCATAAGGAGCGTTGTTAGCCCACTCGCCATTATAGCGGTCGCCATTGGCATAGTAACATACGCCACGCCCGTTGGGATAGCCCTCCTTGAATTCACCGACCCAACGGGAACCATCAGGGTAATCATAATATCCCTGGCCACTGCGGCAGTACGAACTGCCACAATTGCGCAGTCCGGCCACATCCGGCTTGGCAGGATTGGGTTTGGCATTGTTTGGGTTGCTCTGGCTGTTTGGTTTACCACCAGGAGGTTTGCTGCCGGAGGTGCTATTCACCACATCCGACTCCCGGCTGGGTGCCCCCTCCTGGCGATCTACCAGTTTGCCCTGGCTCCAGGTGCCGCTTTTGCGTTCTCCATCAGCAAGAAATAGTGTGCCAGTGCCATGTTTTTTGCTTTTTTTCCATGTACCGGAATAGTAAGCACCATCGGCATAGTACATCGTTCCCTGACCATCGAATTCACCATTGACGAAGTTGCCCTCATAGCGCTCTTTGGTCTTAAAGAAGTACTTTCCCTTGCCATTGGGATAATCATTGGCCCAGCGACCCTGGTATTTGTCGCCGTTGATGTAAGTGATAGAACCATCTTCCCCGTGTTTTTTACCGTAGTTAAATGGTCCTTCATAAACACTTCCATCATTATAGGTCATTTTGCCCTTGCCATGACTGAGGGCATTTTGAAACTGACCTGTATATTTGGAAGTTGCCGAATAGCGGTAGGTACCGATACCATTCTGGCAGTTGCCACTGATACATTGAGCAGTAGCTTGAAAAGATGTGGCGCCGAGGATTACGATCGGCACGATCAGGCGGATAAAGAGATTAAGCCCCTTCATGTTTAACGGAATTTTGAATTTGTGCAAAAATGCGAGTAAACGAAGGGTGCAAGCAAAGTGTAGATCAGAATTGATTAAACACGTTTCGAAAAACGGATTCAATCGTCGGTTAAAGAAAATTGTGGTTGTCAAAGTACCGAGGCGGATTATAAATACGACGAAAGAACAACTTAGAAGACCTAATATTGTGCCACTCGTATTAGAATCCATTCAAATTTATACCTTTGTGCACCCTTTAGGGTTGATAATATTTTGATTTTCAATCACTTGAAAAATTTTTAAAACGATGTTAAAAAGTATTTTTTTTAGCCTGTGTGCATTCCTTTACCTGAGTGCCTGCGCTCAAACGCCCAAAGGAGACGGAAAACACTTTGGCGCCACCATTACTGCCGAAGGAGCCATTTCCTATGATGAAGTCATGTCAAAAATGGCCGGTATCGACTCTCTGAACATGAAGGTCACGGGCAAAGTGAAGGAAGTTTGTCTGAAAAAAGGCTGCTGGATGACGCTTGTTTCCGACCAACCGGGATACCCCGAAATGCGTGTAACCTTCAAGGATTACGCGTTTTTCATGCCTAAAGACCTGTCTGGCAAGCGTGTTGTGATCGATGGTTTCGCACGCGTCGAAACCACTTCTGTGGAAATTCTTCGCCACTACGCAGAAGATGCTAAGAAATCGCCGGACGAAATTGCTGCCATAACGGAGCCCAAGCGAGAAGTATCTTTCGAGGCGGCAGGAGTATTGATTGTGGATTAAAAATTGAAACTGAATCCAATAATAATACTGGAATTCAGCATGTTCAGAATGTGTTTGCTTCGAATCAATGTTCCAAAGGTAATGTATGTTAACAAAGGTTGGGCTATTTTTTAGCCCAAACCTTGTTTTTTTTTAATATGACTATCCGCTTGCTGTAAAAAAAACCGAATAGGCCGTTAAAAAACGGCCCGATTTACGCAAAGCCCTCCCATCTTTACACGCTATATTACATAAAGAAACGGAGATGTGCAAGCTAGCACATCGCCGTTTCTGATATATTTACCGAATGCGAAATTAACGCACTACGATCAACTTTTCTGTAGCTACTGCTTCGCCCACCTGGATGCGAACAAAGTAGAAGCCATTTGGCAGTTGATTGGTGGTCAAAGTAAATGTTTGCTGACCGGAAGAAGCATTTTCATTCACCTGTTGGCCATAGTACTGACCATCCAGACCGAAAATATCTACTTGTAGGTTTGCTGATTCCAGAAGATTGATTTCAAGCGTTGCGCGGTCGTTTACCACAGTTGGGTATACTTTGATATCCGTAGCAACCGTTGCAATATCTTTGGTGCCAACGCTGCCGGCGAAGCAATTGGTATTCA
>JBIKUE010000102.1:0-17264 GCA_044347755.1 Saprospiraceae bacterium | reverse complement strand
ATCAGTCATATGGAATAAAAACTAGAGGGGTTGTCCATAATTTGCACATCGTAGGAAATGTTTTTGATGGCACTGCGGAGCCGAGTGATCCAACATATTATATTATTAACTCCGGAATTGTAGTCGAAAATTCCTCAGGAACTCAAAATAAAATTATTAGCAATAGGTTCTATGGTGAACTATGGTCAGGTGCAACTATTTTTAATTGTGAAAACTGGAAAATTTGTTCAAATAGAGGTTTTTTTGTCAATAGAGTTTTTTTATTTGATGGTGATAATTTAAGCCTTGATGTGGTTCAAAATAGGTTTCAATCTGGCGGCTTTGATATTAGAGGAACTCTTAATACCCAAGCCCAAAAGGACAATCTTTTTGAATCAATTCTTTTCCCAACATATGCACGTTGTTTGGAAAGTAATTGTTGGATAGATGCTAAATTTGAGGTGAGACAAGATCCTGGCACATTATACTACCCTGTAAGTCAGTATTGTGGTACGAATGTGCCATCAGTACCTTGCTCTGTTTCCCAACAATTTTTTTTGAACGTGGCTGGACAAGGCCCAGCGCCTTGTGCTGATGAATTTCAGGAACCTGGAGATGAAGCATTCCTTGAATCTATTGCAGAAAACACGGTCAATGAACCAGAGCAGTATCCTTTTAAAAAGTGGTATTTTAAAAACCATTTGTTTAGAAAATTAATGCGAGACTCTTCACTTCTTTTAAGTAATCCTAGTTTTTCTCAATTTAAGAATAACGAAATAAATACTTCAATTGGAAAGTTTTACGAGGTAGATAAGCTCATTGAAATAGGTCTTAGTGGTGCTCAATCACAAAACGGGTGGAATACAATTCAATTAGAGACGGCCCTTTCTCTAAATTCAAGTATTTCTACAAATACAATTTTTGAGGAGAATCAAAAACAGGTCAACCGTATAATTATTGAATCATATTTAAATCAAGACGGTCAGCTTTCAGATCAACAAATCGCTCAACTAAATCAAATAGCGACTCAATGCCCAAAAATAGGAGGTAATGCCGTAATTCAAGCTGGCTTGCTTTTGGAAGGATGTAATAATGTTCTTTCTCAGAATTGTGGTTTGAGTAATATACCTCCCATTATTCTTTATGAAGAAACGGAAATGCAACAGAGAATTGAAAATACAATTGATTTTCCGACAAATAAGGAATTGAAGGCATTTGTCGCGGAGCAGGAGCTAACTATTGTATTGCCAACAAATAGCCCCGGTACAATTCAAATTTATGATTTGTCTGGCAAATTACAATTTAATCAGAACTTATCTGGCACTGCTGATTATATGAATATAGAGACGGCTCTTTTTCCTTCTGGTATCTATTTTATCAGATTTAATGGAAATACCGGAAAGAGAATTGAATTTTCTACTAAAATAATCATTTCACACTGACTAATTTCACTCCTTCCTGGAATATTATTCCAGGAAGGATAATTTGATGGCCAATGAGAATACGCATAGCTGCAATACTGATATTTGCCTCAATTTTTGTTTCTGCGCAATCAAAACATGGATACAATTGGACCATTGGTTATGATGTATCTGATATTGAACCAGGGGGCGATGTTATATTGTTAAATTTTAATTACGATCCGGTTGATATCAAAACTGATAAAACCATTGAGGGTTTTTTTGGATTTGGTGCACTAACTACCATGTCTGATGCTGAAGGAAATTTAATATTTTATACCAGTGGGTGTTATGTGATAAATGCTGCACATGAAATAATGGAAAACGGAGACTCTATTAATCCAGGCTTCATTCAGCAGAACATTTGTCCGGATGGCAATAGTAATAATCTGGGTGGGGCAATTTCTATACCCTGGCCTGATAGCCCCAGTCTATATCTGCTGTTTATTAATGATTATCAAAAGGTTTATTTTCCAGAGGATCCAGTTGGACAGGGATGTGCTATGAATTTATATTTCAATGTGATCGATATGAGGAAAAATAATGGACTTGGCGCAGTTGTTTTGAAGAATCAGATTGCATTGACTGATACCATGCCCCGTAATTCAATAGAAGCCTGTCGGCATGCGAATGGTAGAGATTGGTGGTTGCTGACTCCGGAGGCCAGGTCCAATTGTTACCACCTCACTCTGATAACGCCACTTGGTATTGCTACTTCTAAAGTTATTTGTAGTGGGGAAAAATGGACGAAAATGGATGAGACAGGTCAGGCTTTGTTTACACCTGACGGGAAAAAGTTTGTTCGATTTAATAGGGATAATGGAATTCACATCTATGACTTCAATAATGATCTTGGGGAGCTATTGGGAAATTGGCATATACCAGTAGATGATTTTGACACAGGGACAGCTATGGGTGTTTCAGTTTCACCAAATTCAAAATATTTATATGTTTCTGCCATAGATAAGTTATTCCAATACGATCTTGAAGCTCAAGATGTAGCCAACAGTAGGGTTTTGTTGATGACAACTGATTTTTTTCTTGACCCATTTTATCCATCCATATTTACATTATCAAGTCTAGGCCCGGACGGAAGAATCTATGTGGCTGGCGGCAGCTCACATCAAAGCTTACATGTAATCCATAGACCGGATTGTGCCGGGTTATACAGCCTACCAGAACGCAGAGGAATTTCCTTAACATCATGGAATTATTATGGAATGCCCAACATGCCTCATTTTCACAATGAGCCATCTACCTACCCTTGTGATTCATTTGTGGTTCATACGTATACGCCTATGGACGGCAGGGAGGCTGTAGTAGTGTTCCCTAACCCAGCCACCGATCAAGTGAATATTTACCTGAATCATCCTTTGCCTAATGCAAGCTGGTGGGTCCTACATGACCAGTTGGGCCAGGAAATCAAACGAGTGCTACTTGACCCGGAGGAGTTGGAGTTGAGTGTTAGTCTTGAAGATTATCCGCCCGGGATTCTTTATTTTTCTGTTATGTCAGATACCCGGCTGATTCAAAGGGGAAAATTGATATTGTTGAGGTAGTTCATTTTTTATCGCTATCTCACTTGCGTCCTTGGTTTTTGAGCTTAGCTTTGACAGGCGAATCAACCAGGCAAATGAGTATCCAATACAAAATCCGTGACCAGCAGGCAAATGTCCCACTTTGGATAAAAGCGCCCGCCTGGCGTTTGTCGGCAAAGCCGACGGGGATAGTATGTCGCGGCGTTGAAGCGTCGCGCCGGCCTGCGTTGGGCTTGAAATGGTGTAGTTTTGCGTTAGTGGTAATCCTACAAATAGCGTTTGTCGGCTTGTTGTCATTCGCCTCCGCCTCCCCGTTGGCGGCACAAGCCCTGCCGATGACCCAAAAACCTGTTTTAGCCGCAACAGGTTCGGCGGATAGTACGGATCCCCATGCCGTAAGGTTCCTTCGCGTGGCCGTTCATTTTCTGTTGCGGGAAGAAACCTACACAGAAACCCTTTCAGATAACTGCAATGCCGCCATCAAACCCTATGATGTGCAGTATTCCGGCCCGGGCAATTTTACAGAAACCGACGACGGTGTGGGCAACGCGGATTACAACGGATTTATGCACGCAGAAAATGTGATTTGGCTGGCCAATAAGATGCTGGCTAATAACCAGCAACAATGGCGAAAAACCCCCGGGATTACCTACCCGGATACCCCGCCCCAGCTTTACTTGCAATACCTCCTGGTAGGGGTGTATTTTCATCGGGATAAAGATGCCTTCAAGCCAGGTGCAGGGCAAAATATCCACCGTAAATACGATGTTGATTCCAACCGGGTGCTGGATGTATACTGCCTGCACAACCCGAAATTTGGTCGCGATGGCGACGCGTTTCAGTTTGGCGGAGCAAACAAGTTTGTTTTTCTCAACGATTACCGGCACTACATCAAACCGTACTGCCGCGAGTGGTCTAAAGTAAATACCGCCCGCAGTATGAACCACGAAATTGGACACACCCTCGGGCTTGGCCATACCTGGGAGGGCTTTGATTATTGCGACGACACCCCGGAGGGTTTCCTATACGACCATATCGATGGGGATCATTGCTACCCCAGAAGGGCAAATTGCTGGACCTACGAACCCTCCAAACCGGGATGCCCGAAAAAACCCTGCGACGACTGGCCCAAGATCTCCAACAATATCATGGACTACAACCATTGGGATCCTGCCTGGACGCAATGTCAGGTAGACCGGATAAACCAGAACCTCCAGGCAAACGGCAAACCCTATATTCATTCCTGCCACGGCTGTGCGCCGCCTCAGGCGTTTTTTTACCTGCCAAGTCCACAAAGCGTTCATCAGGTGATCATGAACGCTCAGCCATCTGTGCATGAAGACTTGTACAGGATTGACATTTGCGAAGTATCTGCCGATCAGCCGGGCGTATGCAAAGGCGGGTATTTCTATTCCGGCTGGATAAGTGGTTTTTTAGCAGAGATTAACCTGTCTGACTGGTACACCTTGCTGCCAGACAAGGTGTACCGGGTAAGGCTCACGGTTGAAAACACGGAATGCCCAGTCAGCGATACTTATGAGCAAATATTTTACACCCAAAAGTGAGCTTTTGATGGATGGGGTAAATGAAACAGCCCCCGCCAGCGGGGGATTAATGCATTACATCTTTACGAATGGTCTGGTTACGTATCCTTTTTCTTTTATGAAAGTCAAAAAATAAACGCCAGGTGATAAGGAGAGGATATTGATTTCTCTGGAATCGGGCAGTAATTGTTGTGGCACGACGACTTTTCCTAAACAATTGCTGATTTGGTACATCAAGCTGGATGCATCCTCTTTTAATCCTTGCAGGGTAACCAACTCGTTCCCTGGATTGGGAAAAATGCTCCAGGTTTCGGGAAGTAGCGGATCAATAGTGTCTGTTTTGTGGCATGAAATTTTGATGGGACTGTGTTGTCTGTTTAAATTCCATCCCCAGGTCCACAAGGTTCCGTCGCTTTTAATGGCCTTAGAATCCCTAAATCCTGCTCCCACGATTTGCCAATCGGTGTCGGTTTCGATTTGAAGTGGACTGTTCCTATTCGTAGTAGTACCATCGCCAAGTTGTCCGTCCTGATTATGGCCCCATGACCATAGCGTTCCGTTCGTTTTTAATGCAAGAGCATGGAAGTCTCCTGATGCCATGCTTTGCCAATCAGCATCGGATCCGATTTGGCCGGGGCTTTTTTTTGTGTAGTTGGTACCATCGCCTAATTCCCCATAGTAATTACTCCCAAAAGTCCAAAGCGTTCCACCGGTTCTTAAAGCCATGGTAAAGGCTCCTCCAGCAGACACACTTTGCCAGTCGGTGTAGGAACCGACCTTTACAGGGCTGTTTTTGTCGGTATCCGATCCTATACCTAATTGCCCCGACGCATTGTATCCCCAAGCCCAAAGCGTTCCATTGGTTTTTATGCCAAGAGAATGGTGCTCGCCAGCAGCCACACTTTTCCAGTCGGTGGCGGAGCCGATTTGAACGGGGACGTTTTTGTTCGTATTGGTTCCATCGCCCAATTGTCCGTACCCATTATATCCCCAAGCCCAAAGTGTTCCGTCGGTTTTTATGGCAAGAGCATGGAAGGCTCCTGATGCCACGGTTTTCCAATTGAAGTTGGTTCCGATTTTAACAGGGCTTTTTTTGTCGTCATTGGTACCATCTCCCAGTTGTCCCTGCCCATTAGTTCCCCAAGCCCAAAGGGTTCCTCCTGTTTTTATGGCAATGGTATGATGATGCCCGCCAGCCACGAATTGCCAATCACTTGCAGTTCCGATTTGAACGGGAGAAGCTTTTTCTGCCAACGTTTCATCGCCTAATTGACCGAACCAGTTATATCCCCAAGTCCAAAGTGTTGTGTCGCTTTTTATGGCGATAGTATGTGAGGTTCCGGCCACCATACTTTGCCAATCGTCGGAGTCCCCGACTTGTAGGGGATTCGTTTTGATGCCATTCGTACCGTCACCCAATTGTCCGTCGTCATTATCCCCCCAAGCGAATAGCGTTCCATCGGTTTTTACGGCAAAAGAATGTCTGAACCCAGCAACAACGCTTCCCCAATCGGAGTCGGTTCCGATTTTAACGGGACTGTTTTTGTTGATTACCGTTCCATCGCCTAATTGACCGGCTTGATTCCACCCCCAGGCATAAAGCGTTCCGTCACTTTTTAGTGCAATGGAATGAGCAACTCCAACAGTCAAGCTTTTCCAATCATTGTCAGTCCCAATCTGAATTGGAATAATTGCTTCTACGATGGATCCCGCACCCATTTGTCCATCCCAATTCGAGCCCCATGCCCAAAGTGTTCCGTCGGTTTTTAATGCTTGGGTATGCGAAAATGCTGTCTCCACACTTTGCCAATCTGTGGCACTTCCGACCTGGCTTGGGCTGGCATTTTCTTCATAGGTTCCATTACCCAATTGTCCCTGCCCATTAGAACCCCAGGCCCAAAGGCTACCGTCGGTTTTTAACGCAAGCGTATGGAAGGCCGCAGCGGTCACGCTTTTCCAATCTGTTGCGGTTCCAATTTGATAGGGGCTGTTTTTGGAGTTATTTGTTCCATCGCCCAACTGACCGGTCCCATTCCAGCCCCAAGCCCAAAGGCTTCCATCCGTTTTAATCGCAAGGGAATGCAAAGTTCCGGCAACGACGCTTTTCCAATCTGTTGCGGTTCCGATTTGAACAGGGCTATCCTTATTCTCTAGAGTTTCATCACCTAATTGTCCATAAGAATTATCACCCCAAGCCCAAAGGCTTCCGTCGGTTTTAATAGCTAGGGAATGATAATCACCTGCAGCAATGGTTTCCCAGTCGCTGGCAGACCCGATTTGGACTGGACTGGATTGACTAATATTGGTTCCATAACCCAATGGTCCATTCCCATTACCCCCCCAGGCCCAGAGCGTCCCGTCGGTTTTAATAGCTAGTGAATGATAATCACCGGCAGTCACACTTTTCCAACATTGGCTATGAATAGCCGAGCTAAGCAGCAAAAAAGAAAGAAGGAATGTAAAAGTTGTTTTTATCATGGCAAGATTGATCTGGAAATTAAAAAAATAGATCCTAAACCCGTCCTACGCTTTATAGTCTGACCAAGGCCCGTAGTTGAAGAATTTTTCCAAAATAAACAGGGCATCCCGCTCGAGTTCGAGACTGGCATAGTCAACATCCTAAAAGGGAAGTTTGGAGATACCTGAGGATTGTTTTTTGAAACATGAGCCATATTGTCTTGGTAAAGATAACACAATCCTTGATTCTTTGGATATTAGAA
Source organism: Saprospiraceae bacterium (assembly GCA_044347755.1). Lineage (GTDB taxonomy): Bacteria > Bacteroidota > Bacteroidia > Chitinophagales > Saprospiraceae > M3007. The sequence continues at coordinate 10,023 of JBIKUE010000102.1, read as the reverse complement.
TCTCATAGAAACCTTAAATTCGGTCCAGGCACAAAAGATCGAATCGAGCATCTTTTGTGCCCATTTATGCCTTTTGTGTTTCAAATCATCTCGCCTTTTGTGTTGAGGCAATCAGGCATTGGCATCACAAGCGCCTGATCCAGGAAATGTTACAGGAAGGAAGATTGGGTTGGCCGGTAGAACCGGCGCGAATAGCGGGCACAAGGCTTGCAGCCTTTGCGCCAATGGAGCAAATATTTTACACCCAAAAGTGAGCTTTTGATGGATGGGGTAAATGAAACAGCCCCGGGTGCATCACGCGCCCGGGGCTGGTTACTTCAAGGATAATCATACATAAACCCTCATAAACCTACTTAGTTCGGCTTCTTCTGATTCCGATCTAAAATAGTAGGCTGATTGCCTTGCTGTTGTTGTCTGCGGCGCGCTTCCATGATTTTTTCCATTTCAGCACGCTGTTCAGGTGTTGGAGTTCTGGAAATGCCGCCAGGAGTAAGGCCCGGACCACTTTGTCCTTGCTGTCCATTAGCTGCACCCTGCTGTTGAATGCCGGTAGCACCTTGAGCGCCGGATCCGGCTGGCTGTCCCATAGCCGGGCGGTTTGGCGCAGACATGCCCTGTGGGTAGCGACTGTCGCGAATTTCCATTTTGATATTGTCGCGGCTGGTAGAGCTGGAACCATGGTTGCCCAGGATTGGCGCAATAGCCAAGCCAACCAGACAAGTCAACTTGATCAGGATGTTCATAGATGGACCAGAGGTGTCTTTGAATGGGTCACCTACGGTATCACCCGTAACGGCTGCTTTGTGCGGCTCAGAGCCTTTGTAGTACATCTGGCCGTTGATTTCCACGCCTTTTTCGAAGGATTTCTTTGCGTTATCCCATGCGCCACCGGCGTTAGACTGGAAGATAGCCCACATGACACCGCTCACGGTTACACCGGCCATATAGCCACCAAGTGCCTCAGGGCCCATGATGAAGCCTACCAGAATAGGAGTGATGATGGTGATAAGGCCAGGAGCCAGCATTTCACGAAGGGCCGCTTTGGTGGAGATTTCCACACATTTACCGTATTCAGCTTTGCCGGTACCTTCCAGCAGCCCCGGAATTTCACGGAACTGACGACGAACCTCCTCTACCATGTCCATAGCCGCTTTACCCACGCTCTGCATGGCGAAGGCGCTGAACACCACCGGAATCATACCGCCCAGGAACAAGGCTGCCAATACTTTTGCTTTGAAGATGTTGATACCTTCGATGCCCGTGAAATCTACGTAAGCAGCGAAGAGCGCCAGAGCAGTCAAGGCTGCAGAAGCGATCGCAAAACCTTTACCAATAGCCGCTGTGGTGTTACCCACAGAGTCGAGTACATCGGTGCGGTTGCGCACTTCTTTAGGCAGTTCGCTCATTTCGGCAATACCACCTGCGTTGTCGGCAATTGGACCGAACGCATCGATGGCCAGCTGCATGGCAGTGGTAGCCATCATAGCTGAAGCGGCGATAGCCACACCGTAGAAGCCAGCGAGTTCGTATGCACCCCAGATAGCGCCGGAGAACATTACGATAGGCATCCAGGTAGACATCATACCCGTAGCCAGACCAGCGATTACGTTAGTGGCATGGCCGGTGCCTGACTGACGAACAATATCCATCACCGGCTTTTTACCCAAACCAGTGTAATATTCAGTAATAGCAGAGATCAACGCACCCACGATAAGACCTACCATAGTGGCATTGAATACATTGGTGCTGGAAATTTCCTGGGCACCCTGACCGAAGAAACGCATGGTCATGGTGTCTGGAAGCATCCATTTGATCACCGGGAAACAAACAGCTGCTGTGAGAATGATGCTCACCCAGTTGCCGGTGTTAAGCGCGCGCTGCACAGTAGCGGCATCGGCCTCTGCACCTTCTTTCACCTTTACCAGCCACATGCCAATGATGGAGAACAGGATACCCAGGCCGGCAATCATAATCGGCAACAGGATAGGACCCATGCCGCCAAAATTGTCCTGAATGCCACCGGAATCGCGGATCACAGAATTACCCAGCACCATTGCAGCCAATACGGTTGCTACATAAGAACCGAACAAATCGGCGCCCATACCGGCTACGTCGCCCACGTTATCGCCTACGTTGTCGGCAATAGTGGCCGGGTTTCGCGGATCGTCTTCCGGAATTCCGGCTTCTACCTTACCTACAAGGTCAGCGCCAACGTCAGCTGCTTTGGTATAGATACCGCCACCTACGCGAGCGAAGAGTGCGATGGATTCAGCGCCCAGGGAGAAACCTGCGAGCACTTCCAATACACGGCTCATGACAGTGGTGCCACCGTTGGCGTAGGAGCCATTCATGAAGTATACGAAGAACAAAGCGAACAAAGCGCTCAGGCCAAGTACAGCCAGACCAGCTACACCAAGACCCATCACGGAACCGCCGTTGAAAGATACTTTCAAAGCTTGTGGCAGGCTGGTTCGTGCAGCCTGGGTGGTGCGCACGTTGGCTTTGGTAGCCACACGCATACCGAGGTTGCCGGCCAGTGCAGAGAAGAATGCACCAATTACAAAAGCCACCACGATCAGTGGGTGACTGGTATCAGCCTGAGTGCTGAGCCATCCGAGGAGGATACCTGCAACCACTACATAAATACCGAGGATACGGTATTCGGCTTTTAGAAATGCCATGGCACCTTCTGCAATATGCTTGGCGATGCCTTGCATCTTATCGTCGCCGGCGTCTTGTTTGGCTACCCACTTTTGCAGGAAGAACATATACACAAGACCTACGACACCGAAAATCGGAAGTAAATAAACCAGAGACTCCATCTCTATTATATTGTTTTGACGTGAAAGTTTGTAAAAAACGGCGGCAAAAGTAGGCAAAGAATCTATTAAGCCGGAAGAAAGTTAAAAAAACCGGGTATTTTATCCATGAATTTAACCTGTACGTCGGCATTTCGGCTTTTCACCCCCTAAATTATACTTAATTTTGCCATAAAAAAATATGCGCGCATTGATTAGCTTATTGTTCTCGGTCCTGATGCTGGGATTGTTTATCACGGGATTGTTCTATTTCGTGGCGAATGTATTGAGCGGTTTGGCATTCAATCCGGCTTCGCGAGCATGGCGTGAACTGATTCAAAAACTGCGTACGCGTAACCGTATTCGCATGGCAAATGAACCATTGCCGCTTAATACGGAGACACTGACACACCTCTCCGGGAAACCTAAAATCCTGAAAAAAGCTGGCTGGCGTGATGGCGTGTTTGAAGGTGTGTATCAAACCATTTATCAGGAACCGGTAGCCTATTATGCCGGGCAAAAAAGTGGTAAAACAGCTGCGGTTGTAGTACAGATGACCGACAGAGAACTTATCCTGCGCAAAAAAGGAAAGGAAACAGAGATTTGGCTTAACGGCGATCCATATGCTGTGTTGGTAGATGGCGTATTACTTTCTTCCGGACGTCAGGGGAAAATGCTGGCCAAACTGAACCTGGACGCTGATTTGCGCCAATGGCCGGTGATTATAGGACAGGGAGAGAGCGCTACCCTGACCAATCTGGATCGTGCAGTTTCACCTATTCCCCGCGCGGTTGGCCTGTTGCGCAACCTGAATCCGGAGGAAGAGCAGGTTCTGCTGGCCTTGACCATTGCCATGTCAGATCATTTGACATAAGTGGCAGTGCAGAAACGGGAAATCCCCAACTTGCTCTATGGCCGCACGCGCACGGTTTTTATTTGCTGCGCTATCTCCACTATTTTACCCATCCAGTAGGTAACGGCATCCTGGGTTGATATGATTTTGTTTTTTCGGCGGAGTTCAAGCGGGATTTGATATAGATAATCTCCAAATTTTGATTTTTCCCTTTCTATTTCCCTGTCGTTTTCAGGTTCCTGGCGTGAACGCCAGAATTTGAGTTGAGCCTGAAAATCCAATTGAACAGACTCCAGATACTTCTTCAGTTGTTCCGCGCTGTTAGGGATATATCCCGGCCCGGAGCAGCCACAGGAATGAAAGGTTATACCAACAGAATAAAGGCTTTTTAGATGTTCCCAGGCTTTTGAATCAATCATTTTTGGCGCCTCAAAGTCTTTTCCCATATTGGCCATCAAATGACCACATTGAGGGCATTTGGCTGGCACAGATTGCTTTTCATCCTTTCCTATATCCCGCATTAACCTGCGCTTGAATGATTTTTTACAATCAAAGCAGGCATAATGGCACTTATAAGTTTTCATGGCATATCGGCACATGGCTATCGTATTTTACGAGTTAAGTCAAAAAAGCGATACATAAATAGCCCCGCCTGTACGGTTAAGGCAACGAGGTAACCCACCCAGACTCCTTTGGCATTCCAGCCCTGATGTACGGCCAGCCAGTAGCCTATTGGCAGACCCAATACCCAAAAGGCCAGGAAAGAAAGAAAGGTTGGCCATTTAATATCGTTGAGCGAGCGCAACATGGAAATGCTGGATAATTGGGCGGCGTCGGCTATTTGGAACAAGCCGGCAAAAAGCAACAGACTGCTTGCCATGTGCATCACTTGTGAGTCTTCTGTATAAAAAGAGGCGATAGCGTCAGGCAGCAATAAAAACAAGCCGGTAGGCAACATCATGAGTAAAATAGACAGGGAAATGGTGCTCACCCCTGCCATCCATACCCGCACCTTGCTGCGGTATGCCAGCGCTTGCCCTACCCGGATCATGCCGGCCGTGGATACACCCATCATGGTGACGTAAGTGACTGAAATCAGGTTCAACGCAATCTGATGAGCCGCCTGCTCCGTTTTACTGATTTGACCGATGAGGATGGTACCCGCGCCAAAAGCGGCAAATTCCACCATGATTTGAAGGGCGGAAGGAATACCAGAGCGAATAAACGAACGGGTTTGATTCCAGACTTCTTTCAAACTGGTCCGACAGTTGCGGAAATATTGCAGGTCTTTTTTACCCCAAATGAGCAAGATCAGCAGCATGGACATCAAGGCATGTGTAATACCGGTATTGATGGCTATGGCATTTAACCCTAATTTAGGAAACCCGAATTTCCCGAAGATCGTCAACCAGTTGAGCAACACATCCAGCGCCAGCCCGCCAATGGAAATAACCATGGTTTGACGCACATAAGTAAACGCATCGGCGAAATTGACCAGCACAGCAAACAAGATAAGCGCCGGCATGCTGTAGCCCACTATTTTCAGAAAATCAACAGCTATTACCGAAACCTCCGGGTCCTGTTTAAGCAATGGGAACAGGTAAATGCCGATCCACAACAAGGGAATCGCCACCAGCATAAAAAACACGCTGAGCCAGAGTCCGGCATGTACGAGCATGCGCACTCGTGGCCCATCGCGCAGCTCATGCGCTTCTGCCACAGGAGTAGGCAGCATCCGTACGCCGCCCCATATGACAAGCATAGACATCACGAATACTACGCTTCCCACGCTATAGGCCGCCAGTGATGATTCGTCAAAATGCCCGATCATGACCGTACCGGCCAGCCCCATGAGGATACTGCTCAGCTCGCCCAGCATTAGTGGCAAAGCCAGTCGAAAATTGTTTTTCAACGCCGGACGAAACAACGGGCTGTTCCAGAAACGGAGAATGGGGTGAGTCTGATGGCGGTGCATGAAGATATTGGATGGTTGGACGCTGGATTTTGGACTGAAGGAACAGTTATGAAACTTCAAAAGTTCGTAAACAATCAAGATGCCCCGCTCCCCCTAATCTCGCACCAGCCTTACCGTTTGCGTTGTACCATCAGGCGTAATCAGTTGAAGGTAGTACGAGCCTGCAGGCAGGTTGATGCCCGAAATTGGGAAACAGTTGGCGCCGGGCTGAAGTTCCATTTCGTGAAAACGGATTGCTGTACCGAGGGCATTGAATAGGCGAATGTTAACTTGAGCAGATTGATCAGACCAAATGGTTAATTCAGGTGTCAGGCGGCCAATTGGATTGGGCGAAACGCGGAAAGCCGGTGCGGGAGCTGGTTCCCGTGTGCCAACGGATTGGCAAACACCGCCTGGAATGGTGGTTACAGCCATGGATTGTCCGAGGGCATTTTCTACTGCAATGCCTACCAGTTGATGATTAATATCCACCGTGATGCAAGGCGCGCCGGTAGTATCCAGCACCAGAAAACAAATATCAAAGGGCGATTCTCCATCCGGAATACTGATTACGGCGCCGGGATTACTGGAGTTATAGAGTTGTACACCGAGTTTTCCACTGCCAACAGATGAACTGTTTACGGAAGTACCAGGGTTAAAGAACCCGGCAATAGCCGGATGAAAGTTGCTCAAGCCTGTGTATTGAAGTCGGGATGGATCCCAGGTCATGGAAAAAGAGCCACTTTGTATGTCAAAATTCGTCACATTTATCGGCACACAGGCGATTGAGCCAGGCACAGCGGCTACTTCTCCGGCATCCAGGATCACATTATCCGAAGCATCGCAGCCCAACATATTTACTTGAAATTGTTTGCCGCAGCTTTTGCCATCTGCTATAACCACGTCATAAATACCTGGTTGAGGAGCAGAAAACAGAATGCTTGCCAGATGGAACGAATTATGAGGTGGAACCATTACCTGGGCCTTTGTATCCGGATCTCCGGCAAGGCTAACTTCAATATGATAGGTTGCCTGGCCTTCGTATTGCGGGTATCCGCCAAAACCGGTAAACCGGCCTAAACAGTCGTTCCCAAAATTATTGCTGACATTATTAGCCTTTATCTCATTCAAATACACCACTTCAAAAGCTGCGGCCGTATTCGCGTGCACGCAAGGCCCCGGAGGGGCTCCAATGAAAGAAGATTCATAAGAGGTGTTCTGGTAATCATCGAGGGTTATAGGAGCAAAATACAGGCTCAGGGGTTGCCCTAAATTGAATGTGGTTTGCAAAGAACCATTATTAAAAAACCAGGTGTCACCGCCATTAACAATGCCTGGCGTTACATAAAGTCCACTGGGAGCACCAGAAAGCAGACAAGGGTCGCCCGGACCTGGGTTAAGGGCAATATCTTGAAGCGTAGGGCCGGTTACAAAGGGCGGACAGGTATAAAACGCATATGCCACACCTGGAGTAGTGCCAGGTTGCGGATCGCCCGAGAGGGTTGCATCGCCTTGGTGGTGAATGAGCAGGGAATCTTTGTAGCACAGAAATACTGTGTTCAATTCGTGATCGTTGCTCATGCCGATGAACGTGCTGTCTGTGGCCGTTCCGGCAAAATTGGTGCAGGATTCAGTCGGCGTTTGACCCTGTTTTACCGCTTGCAAATCCGGTATAGCTACAAGGTTTTGGCTGAACAGATTCAGGGTTTGGAATAGGAGAAGGATAGGGTAAAGGCGGGTCATATAGGTGAAGGGTTTGAGGTATCCCGGAATGGTATTCCGGGAAGAGGTTTGAAGGGTTTGAGAAGTTTGAAGGGTTTGATATGTTGGCGCTGCACTTGGATTTAGCTTGGTACCCAAATGGAAAAGCGTGGTGAATGTCATTTTGAAACTTTGTTACTCCCAATCTTCGGCTGAACATGTTTTGCGCCCCCACCCCCTGAAACCTCTTCCCGGAATACCATTCCGGGATACAACAATCCCCTCCGCCCCTCTCCGCCTCCGCGGTAAAACCTGACCTCCGAAAATCACCATTTTTCCATGGCACTCCGTATATCCTCAAGATAAATCCGGTCATCAGGATGGGTATATGGATCAGATCGGTGGCGACCAGTTTGATATAAATCCAGGGCTTTTTGCAGTTCCTGTTGTCGTTTTTCAGGCTCGATATGCAGCATAAACCAAGCCTTGGCAAGGTAATAATGTGTTTCGGCAAAACTGGCAGAAAGCCGGCGCTGTTTTTCCAAAAGCGGGAGCGACTTGGCTGGCTGGCCAGTTTCCAGGTACAAAACAGCCAGGTGAAGGTAATCATAATACCCTGGTTCATAGCCTTCTGTAGCCAGTTGTTGTTCAATAATGGAAATGGCTTTTTGTTTGTTGCCCAAACCCTTATGACAAAGTGCCTGAGCAATTTTCAGGTGATAGTCCCCATTAACAGAATAACCCATGTTAGTGGGTTTGAGTTTTTCCAATGCGTCGATGTCTTCTAATGCCCCTGTATAATCGCGCAAAAATTGGTACCTGCACCAGCCCCGGTAGCCCAGGTGTTCGGCTGGATTTAAAGATACGGCCTGGTCCATCAGGTAACGCCAGTTGGCGAAGTCGCCACGTTTCAGGTAAGGAACTGCTTTTTCCATGTAAGCCAAATCAAACGATGGGCAAATGGCTATCACACTATCGTACAATATTTGCGAAGCCCGGCTTCCCTGGTAGGCATTGTTGGAAAAATCATATATCTGACAGGCTCTGTAACAAACGGAATCTCCAGCCCACTTGAAAAGGTTGCAATTGATTTGGGCTTCTAATGGCAAGGCACTTACGCCTAGCACCAAAAAAAGTAAATATTTTTTCATGGCATGATGCGGATGATTTCACCCGACTGTATGGTGAAGGTGAGGTATTGATAATAATCATATGGAATGCCTTCACTTTGGCCACCTTTCCAGCCTTTCAATGCTTTGCAAAGCTGAAGTAATTGTGTGGAGATGGGGTCAGGAACTAATATTGGCTGATAATCCATCCCCATCCCCAATATCCTGAAACGCCCCGTCTGCCCATTGCAATTCACCACAAATCGCACCGTGATATATGCGTTTAGGGACTTTGAAGCCTCTTCAACGTGATAATTTTGACTAAAATAACGAAGCAAAGCAGGTTTTTCTCCTTCAAACCCACTATTCACAGAATAATACTGTGGAATATCATTGGATCTGCATACCCGAAAGGATGGATCATCCAGCGTATTATCGGGTTTGATGTCGCCCACATGATCCGGGTAGGTACTTTGGGCCGGAATCGATGAACAAAAAGGCAAGAAAAAGGTGGCTAGCAGGGATAGTAAAGATAACAGGCGCATAGACGGGAATTTATTCAAAGGACAAGCGCCGCTCAGCACCAGTGGTAGCACCACACCTTCTTTTGCATGAAGTTAACAAGCTAAAAAAAACGAACCTGCCTGCCGGATAAACTCCCGACAGGCAGGTTCAAACCCCTCAAACCCTTCAAACCACCTCCACGGCCATCACCAGACTTACGTCATCGTTTAGTTCAACGGTTTCTCCGTTTAAGCCGTCGGTAAGCGAAAGGGAATTGGCTAAAACCTCCTCCTTAATATATTCTCCAAATTGTGCCACCGCGGCCTCAATAGCCGGATGCCGTTCTATGCGCACGGCAATGCGGTCTGTAACGTTGAAGTCCTTGTCTTTACGCAGATTCTGGATGCGGTTTACCAGATCGCGCGCGGTGCCTTCTGCCAGCAGGGCATCATTGAGAGACACATCCAGGGCTACCGTGAGCGCGCCTTCGGTAGCTACTTTCCAACCCGGCAGATCCTCCGTGGTAATAACGAGGTCTTCCGGGGTGATGCTGTAGTTGTTGCCGTTCAGCGTAACTGCCAGGGCTCCGGTTTTTTCCAGTGCATTGATCTGCTCATTGGTAAAGCCAGCAATCATCGCGGCGGCGTCTTTCATATCCTTGCCGAGCTTGGCGCCAAGGGTTTTGAAATTGGCTTTCGCGCCTTTTTTCAACAAACCGCTGGCATCGGTTACATATTCCAGCTCCTTTATGTTGATTTCGCTTAGGATCAGGGCTTTCACTCCATCCACTTCTGCAATGAAGGCTTCGTCCAGCACCGGCAACAATACTTTTTGCAGTGGCTGGCGCACGCGCAGTTTTTCTTTTTTCCGAATGCTAAGAGCCAAAGAACAGATGCGCTGGGCATAGTCCATGCGTTTTTCCAGTTGCTGGTCAATCTTGTTTGGCTCTGGTTTCACCAGGTCAGAGAGATGCACAGATTCGTGGCGCAGCGGGGTGTTTTTAGCCTTTGCAATGTCCCGGATCGGATCGGTGAGGTTGCGGTACATCCAATCAGCAAAGAATGGCGCCACCGATGCCATAAGCTGGGTGGTAACCATCAGGCA
>JBIKUE010000030.1:0-43949 GCA_044347755.1 Saprospiraceae bacterium | reverse complement strand
CTTTCCAAAAACGGCGGCGCGATAAACGCACATACCAATTGGACAGGTGTTCATCTACAAAATTCTCGATGGCCCGGCAGGCTTTCGTTACGTCGTAATCATCCATGGCCGCGCGGTATTCCGCTACCAGGGAATAGAGCTTGGAAATCACCCACCGGTCCAATTCACTGCGCTTTTCATATGGGAATACGTTAAATTCATCGTGCTTGAACCCGTCGAGATTGGCATAGAGTGCAAAGAAGTTGTACGTGTTATACAGCGTCCCGAAAAGTTTGTTGCGTACTTCGAGAATGCCTGCTGTGTCAAATTTCAGGTTGTCCCAGGGATTGGCATTCGACATCATGTACCACCTGGTGGCATCAGCCCCGAATTCGGAAAGCGTGTCAAACGGGTCCACTACATTGCCTTTGGACTTCGACATTTTTTCGCCGTTTTTATCCAAAACCAGGCCGTTGGACACTACGTTTTTGAACGCTACGGAATCATATACCATTCCCGCAATGGCGTGCAACGTATAGAACCAGCCGCGTGTTTGGTCCACCCCTTCTGCAATAAAAGAGGCTGGATAGGCAACATCGAATGGAGCTTTAAACGGCTTGTCGTCGCCGTTTTTCAGTTTTTCATAATCGAGGCCCCATTGAGCGTATGGCATGGCGCCGGAATCAAACCATACATCTATCAGATCCAACTCCCGACGCATAGGCCGGCCGCTGGACGATACCAGCACCACTTCATCGATGAAAGGTCGGTGCAGGTCTTCCGGCAGGGTTTGGTTCAGGCCCAAACGGGCGTTGGCTTTTTCCACCTCTGCGCGCAGCTCAACGGTAGAGCCGATGCAGATCTCCTCTTCGCTGTCGTCGGTGCGCCAGATAGGAAGTGGAATACCCCAGTAACGGGAACGCGAAAGATTCCAATCTTGCAGGTTGTCCAGCCATTGGCCAAAGCGACCAGAACCGGTGCTTTCCGGCTGCCAGTTGATGGTGCGGTTGAGTTCTGCCAGGCGCTCTTTGGCCGCAGAAGCGCGCACGAACCAGGAGTCTAGCGGATAATACAACACCGGCTTGTCGGTGCGCCAGCAATGCGGGTAAGTGTGCTTATATTTCTCAATTTTGAAGGCCTTGTTGTCTTCTTTTAACCGCAGTGCAATCAGCAAATCGGTGGGCTTGAAATCTTTATTGGACTGTTCTTCGTTGGAATAATATTCTGCCTTTACGTAGCGGCCGCCGAATTCCGGCACCTCCTCTACGAATTTTCCCTGGCGATCCACCAGCGGCCAGGGCAGGTCGGCAGCCTTGTCATTCGGCAGGCCGATAAATGGAACTCCCGCCGCTTTGCTGGCCTTGAAGTCGTCGGCGCCGAAATAAGGTGCTGTGTGTACTACGCCGGTACCGTCTTCGGTGGTTACCCAGTCGCCCGGAATCACTCTAAAGGCATTGGCTTCCAGTTCAGGGGTAGAGGCAGCCGGCGTGTGCAGGAGTTGTTCGTAGCGGACACCTACGAGGTCTTTGCCTTTGATGCCATCTTTGGCTACTGCATACGGCAATTTTTTATCGCCCACTTTGAAATCTTCGAGCGGTTGATTTTCGTCGTCGGCATTGAAATAACCAGATACACGTGCTTTGGCAAGCACTACGCTCACAGGCACGCCTGTGTATGGGCTAAGGGTTTTGACTTTTACGTAATCTATATTCGGGCCCACGGTGAGTGCTACGTTGGAAGGCAGCGTCCAGGGCGTGGTGGTCCAGGCCAGGATGCGCACATCTTCATCAGCCGAATCAAACAGCGCGGCGGAGGCATCATCGCGTTTAACCTTAAACATCGCCACGGCAGAAATATCCGTCACCTCTTTGTAGGTGCCCGGCATGTTCAGTTCGTGGGTGCTCAAGCCAGTTCCGGCAGCGGGACTGAAAGGCTGGATGGTAAAGCCTTTGTAGAGGAAAGAAAGGCCATCGGCCGTTTTTTTGTTGTACAGGCGCTGGAGCATGTACCAAACCGTTTCGATGTATTCGTTTTCGAACGTGATGTAGGGATTGTCCAGATCTGCCCAGTATCCCATGCGGCGCGTAAGGTCGTCCCAAAGGTTTTTATACCGCATCACGGTTTGACGGCAGGCGGTGTTGTACTCCTCTACCGTTACTTTTTTGCCGATATCCTCCTTGGTGATGCCGAGTTCTTTTTCCACCTGCAATTCAATGGGCAGGCCATGTGTATCCCAGCCACCTTTGCGTTCTACGCGGTAGCCTTTGAGGGTGTTGTAACGGCAGAACAAATCCTTCACGGAACGCGCCATCACGTGGTGAATACCGGGTTTGCCATTGGCGGAAGGAGGCCCTTCGTAAAACACAAAAGCATTGGTTTTCGAGCGTTGGTTGACCGATTGCTCAAAAATCTTTTCATTCTCCCAAAATTGGCGCACTTCAGCGTCGATGGCGGGGAGGTTCAGGTGTTTGAATTCGCGATACATATCTATGAGTAGGTGGAGGCTGTGGTTAAACTCAAGACCCCGCTCGGCGCACACCGGGCGGGGTCTCGTGTCTTTCCAACAACAGTACCTCGTCAGGTGTGCTTACACTGCCGAATAATAATGTTGATAGAAATAATGGGTTTAAACATGGCGCAAAGGTACAAGTATGAACTGAATTACACGAAAGGCCGCACATTTTTCTTTTCCTTTTCTCCCCATTCCCAATTATGTTTGCCCCGCAACATGCAAACACCCGATCCTCAACCCTTCTGGCACATCATTGCCAATCCGGCAGCCCGCAGCGGCGCCATGGGCAGGCATTGGCCGGAAATAGAGCGCCTGCTGCAGGAACTCGGCTTTGCCTACTCGGTACAATTCACGGAACATAGGGGGCATGCAGCCCGACTCATCGAAGACACGCTGCTCAAGGGTGGCAGATATATTATGGGTATTGGCGGAGATGGCACCAATCATGAACTGGTGCATGGTTTGTTCAGCCAAAGTTTTGTGCCTCCTTCAGAAGTATTTTACACCCTGCTGCCTTTTGGAACGGGCAACGATTGGGTACGTGAACACGGCATTCCAGTGGATCCCCGCCGGCGGCTGGAACAACTGAAACGGGGTCAGGTGCGCTTTCAGGATATCGGCCTGGTGCAATACCAACGCGACGGACAAACCCAGTCGCGGTATTTTGTAAACGTGGCCGGCATGGCGTACGACGGTTTTATTGGAAAAAAATTAACCCAACATCCTGCACGGAACAAGGCGCATTATCTGCTTAAAGTTGCCCAATACCTCCATGCTTACCGGCTCACCAAGGCCCGTATTACGTTCGACGGGCAATCGGTGGAGGATTATTTCTATACGATCAACATTGGCCTGGGCCGCTATTCCGGAGGTGGTATGCAGCTGGTGCCCCATGCAGTTCCTGATGACGGGCTGTTTGCACTCACTTTTGCCCGCAGGATTTCCAAACTGGAAGTATTGTTGCAAACACCCCGCTTCTACAACGGAACCCTGCTCAGCCATCCCAAAATTGAAGGTCATCAGGCCCGGCATATCCGGGTAGAACATATAGCCGATGCGCCCACCCTGCTAGAAGCAGATGGCGAATACCTGGGAGAAACACCCGTGGAATTTGTACTTTTGGAAAAGGCGCTAAGGGTGGTGGCGTAGGCGGAAGGGCATTTTACCACTAAGGCACAAAGACACTAAGGCGCGAAGTTGCAGCCTTTCAGGCTGCGCTGATATTTATAAGAAGCGGGGATTGGGCTGATGCCCAATCCCCGCTTCGTGCCTTAGCGTCTTCGTGCCTTAGCGTCTACGCCCCTTTGCGCCTTTTACCTGGTAACCACCAGTTTTTTAGCGCTGATTATTTTGCCGTTGGAGCGCAGATAGGCCACATACACCCCTTGTGGAACATCCTGCAAATCAACCGGTTCTTCGTGTTTTCCAAAACCTTTAATTGTTTTTCGGAATACCTGCCTGCCCGATAAATCGGAGATGATCGCATCTGCCCATTGATTGGATTTGAGGTTTTCTACCGTCAGTAAAGTCTGTCCGGATGCCGGATTAGGACTGACACTGAGGCTTGGCAATGCATATCCGTTTGGTGTGAAGGTGCTGGAATTTTGACCCAATTGGAGCGAGTCCAATGGGAAAGTGTGAATGCTCCGGGCATAAGTGCCTGCTACCAGGGTTTGTTTGGCCGGGTTAAGATCCAGATCATATACCGGAACAATAGGGATGCCTGTTCCAACGCGTTCCCAGTGCAGACCACCGTTGGTGGTGCCGTACACACCGCCATCCGTGGCAGCAAAAATGACGCTGTCCTGATGTCCGGGCAGGATCACGAGATCATTTACCGCCAGGTTAGGCAGGTCGCCGGAAATAGAGATCCAGTTTGCTCCCTGATCGTCGGAACGATGGATTCGTGGTGCAAAATCGTTGCTTTTATAGCCGGTTTGGCTCACAAAAACACGATTTGGATCAGAGGGCGAAGCTTTTATGGAAGACACGTAACGGTCGGGCAGGCCTGCTGAGATATTCACCCAGGTCTGGCTCTGCGGATTGCCACGCCAAACATTGGCGTCTGTGGTGCCCACGTATAACTGCTCCGGATCAAGTGGGCTTTCGTTCACAGTGGTAATGGTATGAAACCTTGAACCAAAAATAATACCGTCGGTAAGGTCTTCACTGATGGGTGTCCAAACGGGCAAGTGACCTTCACCACGGTAAACCCGATAAGTGCCGGTGTACATCACATTCGGATCATGCTGTCCGATGGTGTATTGCATATCCCAGTGCCGCCTGTCGCTGCCTTCAATGCCATTCGTGGCCTGATCAAAATTGCTTCCGTCGGTTGTGCCGAAAATGGAGCCGTTTTGAAACTCATAATAGAAGATATTTGGATTGGTGGGATGAAACACCGCCTGGAAGCCATCGCCACCAAATACCGGCTGCCAGTTGAACAGGTTGGCGGTATTCCCGGTGCTGGTTCCATTGTCCTGAGCACCGCCGTAATAATATTCCGACCGGTGTGGGTTCACAGCCACGCGGTAGAACTGAGTGGTGGGAATGTTTTCCGTTTTTTCCCAGGTTTGCGCCTGATCGGTGGAACGATACAGGCCACCGTCGGTAGCCAACAAATAATGCTGTGCACTCAGAAATACAATGTCGTGATGATCTGCATGCACGCCTTGACCAAAACCGGCCGCCAGTTGCCAGGTTTCGCCGCCGTCGAGGGATTGATAGCTTTGAACACCGAGCAGCCAGATATCGAGTGGATTAAACGGATTGATGCGCATTTTGCCAAAATACCAGGCAAAATTGCTTTGAAATCCATAGTCCAATCCCTGACAGGGATTTTCATTCCAGGTTTGGCCGGCGTCAAAAGATTCAAACAAGCCTGAAAATTCCAGGCTGGTATTGACGTAAGTAGCGAAAATATGATTGGCATTGGAAGGATCTATGGCAAGTCCGATCCGGCTAAAAACACCATCAGGCAATCCGCCGCCGAGTTGGGCCCAGGTATTTCCGCCATCTACGGTTTTCCAGATACGCGCATTTTCACCACTCACTACACTTTCCTGATTGTTGCGGATTCGGTCCCAGGCAGCAGCATATAGCACCTGCGGATTTCCGGGCGCCATTACCAGGTCAATAATGCCGGTTTGGTCTGAGATGAAAAGTTTTTGCTGCCAGTTACCACCTAAAGCGGTTCCACTGTAAAATCCGCGCTGATTGTTCCTGGCAAAGGGCAATCCCATAGCACCCACGTACAAACGATTGGGGACGTTTGGATCTACCAGAATTTTGGAGATAATGCCTTGGTTTTCCAGACCGAGATGAGCCCATGTTTCACCATAATCCATGCTCATCCACACACCGTCTCCAATAAACGGATATCCGCTGATGTTCGGATCGCCGGTGCCGGCAAATACCACATTGCCGTGAGAAGGATCAAAGGTTATATCACCGATAGATAAAAAGCTATTGCTGTCAAAAACCGGCCGCCAGTTTTGACCACCATCTTCCGTTTTCCAAATCCCGCCATGTGAATATCCGATCAGGATCAAATCAGGGTTAAACGGGCTCACCGCAATGGTATTAATTCTGGCGCCAATATTGGCCGGGCCTTCCAATTGCCAGGCGGTATTAAAGCCCGGATTTTCATCCCGCGATTGTGCCGCCTGGCGTGCAGCTTTCAAAGCATCCCTGTACGTAGTAACGTCTGGCACAAAATCCGGCCATTCGCGCAAAGCAAAAAACCACTCAGCCGGGCTCAGGTTGGCGCTGTCTTGTTTTTCCTCTTGCGGAGTGATGGGAATGCTTGCTTCTGGAGGTGTTTGTTGTACGTTTCTGAGTAAAAAATACAAAAAGCCGAGTACTGCAGCACCCAGAACAAAGAGGTTGCGGGCAGGGAAAGCAGATCTGGATTGGCGCTGAAACATAATGCTTGAAAAAAGTAGTGATATCCGGAATGCGAAGATAGAAGTTCCCCAACTTCCCACGCTGTCAAACCAGTCAATTTGCCCGAATTGGCGATTCATACAGTCAAAGGGCTTATTCAACACCGTAACAGAATGACTGAAACAGTGATCAGGAAAAACCCTGCCCTTTCCCAACGGAGGCTCTGTTTGAATACGTCTTCCTGGTAATTAAAAGTTTAAAAAACAACACAACCCGCAACATGCAAAAACTACTGTTCCTGCTCTCCTTGTGGTATTTGCCACAATTCATTTCTGCCCAGGTATGCGCCAATCCTCAATCTCAGATGGATATTCAGGGCAATAAACTAAAAGCCCGAATCCTGAATGGCGGCGACTTGTTTACCGATTTTAGTTCCGGACAATTTATTCCTAACCCAACACCGGGCGGCCAAAATCCCAGCACTATATTTACAGCAGGCCTTTGGTTGGGTGGTGTAGATCCGGGTGGCAACCTGAAATTGGCGGCCTCAGATTACCGGAATAATAACAGTTTTGACTTTTCGGCAGGGCCACTTAAGCCTGATGGGACTACCGACGGCAATACCTGTTCCAACTGGGATCGTCATTTTCGGGTAACGGACGATCGTATCGTGGCTTTTTTGGCCTCATTGCCCCTTACTGCGGATCAACTGAAGTCGCTCTATCCGGAAATAGCTGGCTGGCCGGGTATGGGAAATCCCCACTTTGAGGACGTAAACGGTTTCAGCCTGCCCAATGGACAGGGTCTTGCGCCGTTCTATGATGGAAACAGCAACGGGATATATGATCCGTTGAATGGCGACTACCCTGCAGTGCTTGTTCGTGGAATGTTTCCTTTTGTCCCGGCTGAGGTTGTTTGGTGCGTATTTAACGACCAAAAAGGTGGCGGCATTCATAGCGCAAGCGGCGGAAAACCCCTTCAAATGGAAATACAACTAACCACCTGGACCTTTGATTGTCCGGATGTGCCCGTATTGGATCGCACGCTGTTTACGGTGCACAAATTCATCAACCGGGCTTCCGACAATTGTGATTCTACTTTCGTGGGGATTTGGGCAGATATTGATCTGGGTTGTTACCTGGATGATTACGTAGGCTGCAGCCCGGAATTGAGTACCATTTTTGCCTATAATCAGGACGCCGTGGACGGTCAGCCTGGCTCTACCTGCCTTGGAACACCTACTTTCGGCGATACTCCCCCTGTGCAAACCATCTCTTTCCTGAATCGGCCATTGGATAAATTTAATGTACCTAACAGTACCGGAAGCGGGAATCCACCGGGAACCACCGATCCTCAATCAGCCATTCAATATTACAATTACCTCACAGGCTCCTGGCGGGATGGCTCCCCAATCACCCAGGGTGGAAATGGTTATGGGGGAACTGTTCCGGTAGATCATCATTATCCGGATGATCCATCCGATCCAAATGGCTGGAGCATGTGTTCCGAACTCATTCCGGTTGGCGATGTCCGTTTGCTGGGGTCCTCAAAGCTTGGGTTGTTACAGCCTGGTGAAGTAGATGAGTTGGTGATGGGATGGGCATTTCATACTGATCAGGACTTGCCTTGCGGCCTGGGTTCGGCCATGGAGGAAGTTCAGGTTCTTCGGAATATTTATGCCGGAGGTTTTGACCTGGTTTGTTCCGCACTGAGCACTTCGGTGCTGCCAAAGGAAAGCATCCGTTTGATGCCCAATCCTGCTTCTACTCAGGTTTTGGTGCAGCACAAAGACCTCGCTCCAACGGCAATCCGCATGGTTGATGTACAGGGTCGGGTGGTATTGGAACAGACTGCAGGATTTGGCCAAAATGAATCTACCGTCAATACTGCCGGGTTGTCTTCCGGCCTTTATACGCTTCAGTTAAGCACTCATTCCGGGATAGTTTCTCAAAAACTGGCCATAGTTAGATAGATTTGGAGATGAACATAGTTTTTGGGTCCGTCCAGGTAACTGGTCGGACCTTTTTTATACGCATGCTGTACCTTTGAGATATGATAACACCCGAAAATTATTATCATTTGGTACGTGAGCGCTTCCGTGCGCATGGCAAGCCAGACGTTGCCCAGGGTCAGATGGCTTATATGAAGCATCAGTTTGAATTTTTTGGATTAAAAATGCCACAATGGACCGTGCTCGCCAAAGCCATCCACATAGAACAAGGTATTCCGAATGAGGAAGAACTGTATTCCCTGATACGGCTGTGTTTTCAGGATGAGCACCGGGAAATGCATTATTTTGGATTGGAAACGCTTCAAAAAGTACTAAAGAAACAACCACAGGACTGCATTTACTTTCTGGAAGAGTTGATTCTGACCCGCTCCTGGTGGGATACGGTAGATTGGGTAAATAAACTCGTTGGTTTGCATTTCAAACGTTTCCCGGAGTTGATTCAACCTACCATAGCACGCTGGATGGATTCCGGTAATATTTGGTTGCAGCGGGTATGCATGATCTTCCAACTTACCTACAAGGAAAAAACGGATGAGGCACTGCTTTTTGATTGCGTGCGCAAACTGGCAACTTCCAAGGAATTTTTCCTGCAAAAAGGAGCCGGTTGGGCGTTGCGGCAATATGGTAAAATCAGGCCTGAAGCTGTTCAGGCGTTTCTGGTTAAACACCCGGTTTCAGCCCTCACCAAAAGAGAAGCAATGAAAAGCTTGATGTAATGGCGGTTTCAGCCGCCGTAGGGTTTGATAAAAGACACAACGCCCCGCCGGATTCCAATCCGGCGGGGCGTTTTTGTGCGTGGTGAACGTTTTTTGGTTAGGCTGCCATTGGGGTTCTCAAGGCATAAATTTTTCTGCCGGCGTAAATGGCGGCTAATACGAGTGTGTAAGTGAAAGTGGCTGTCATGGTTTAGTATTGTCGGTTTGGTGATTAAAAAGATGAATCGATTTTCAGGTTTAACCTGCTTGTTTCTTGGTACAATGAGGAACGCACGCGTTGCCAGATTCGCTGCCAGAAATTTTAAAAAAATGAAAAAATATTTTAACAAATTGAAAATCAGTTATTTATAACAAAAAAATAATTACCTGAATGTTCCTTTTATCTAATCTACGAAAAATTTCGTAGAAAAATTTGCAACTACGAAGACTTTCGTAGAATCTTTGCAATCGAAAAGATTACCGAAGCTGATATGATATCCAAACCAACCGACTCAGAACTCGAGATTCTGCACATCCTCTGGGAGCAGGGCCCATCAACGGTCCGGACCGTAAACGACCTGCTCAATGAACAGCGCCGCATTGGCCTGAAGTCCAGGGATTCTGCGGGCTATACCACCACACTCAAGCTGATGCAGATCATGTTTGAAAAAGGTATGGTGAGCAGGCAGGAGGAAGGCCGCACGCATATCTACACGGCAATAGTGCTGGAAGGCGATACACAGGATCTGCTGCTTCAGGATTTTGTGGACAACGCATTTCGCGGCAGTACTGCCCGTTTGGTCATGCAGGCGCTGGGTAGCCACGAGGCGAGTTCGGAGGAGTTGGACGAAATCAAGGCGTTGATTGCCAAAATTGAACAAGGGAAATAACCAAACACTAAACGTTAAGCTATGACACCAACATCGGATGCATTTTTCCGCGCTTTAGGCTGGGTTTTGGCGCACTCCCTTTGGCAGGGTGCTTTGGTTGCGCTGATTTTACTGGTACTGCTCCCGCGCTTGCGGTCGGCACACAAGCGGTATATGGCCGCTTACCTCACCCTGATCGGATTGCTTGTATCAGCAATAGGTACCTTTTTCTGGAAGTATGAACCTGTCATGGTTACTTCTGCAGAACCTGCATCCGGAGCAACTTTCCCGGCCACAGGTATTTGGTGGTACAATGATTTGCCTAAAACCACGCTTCCGGAGCAATTCAGCGCATGGATGGATGCCAACCACACCCTTATTGTGACTTTGTGGTCTGCTGGTCTCTTGTTCTTTCTGTTTCGACTTGGTGGCGGCCTGATTGGGGTTCATCGCTTGCGGACGCGCGGCGTGCATACCCTTGAAGCATCATGGCAGGAAAAAGTACAATGGTTAGGGCATCAAATGGGTATTCGGGGAAGTATTCAGCTTTTGGAGTCTGTTCTGGTGCATGCACCACTTACCGTAGGATGGCTGAAACCGCTGATCCTCCTGCCGATCGGCTTTGTCAACCAGCTTTCTGTGGCCGAAGTAGAAGCAGTACTGGCCCATGAACTGGCGCATATTGCCCGGCGTGACTGGTTTTTCAACCTCCTGCAAGCTTTTATTGAAACACTTTTCTATTACCACCCGGCAGTATGGTGGATATCTCAGGTCATTCACCGGGAACGGGAAAATGCCTGTGATGATGCCGCACTGGCCATTACCGGAAACCCCATCGCATTTGCCAAAGCATTGGTGCAGGTGCAGGAGCTGGCCACTCCTGCTCCGGCGCTTGCCATGGCACTCGGTGGCAAACGACGTACCCTTCTCGATCGGGTGCGACGCATTCTCAACCAAGCACCACAACAACAACATCAAGTTATGGAAAAGATCACAGCAACCGTTATTCTGGTCGCACTACTGGCCCTGGTGGGCCTGAGGGCCAATACTGCGCCTGCCTTTGAAAAGGCACTGGCGCAAATTACCGAATTCCCGGCATCCTTCTTTGATTTCGATCAGAAGGAAATGCCTTCCGATACGGTTCCCAAGCCAAAAATCACCCGTAAAGTAACCCGTGAAGACGGCAGTTCCAAGGTGGAAGCTGAATACCAAAACGGCGAACTGGCCAAATTATACATTGACGGAAAAGAAATTCCGGCATCTGAATTCACGGAACACGAGGCGCTGCTGGAAGAGATGAATGAAGATATGCCGGCGCCGCCTTCTCCCCCTGGCGCACCCGCTTTTCCGGGTTTTTACCATTTCAATCATCCTGATTTCCCGGCAGCCCTGGCGCCTATAGCGCCCTTACCGTCTTTACCCCCAATGCCCCCAATGGCCGGATTTCCACTCGAAGATGGTATTAGTGTGATTACAGATGAAGATGGCGACGGCAATACCATTATTAAACTAAACAATAATGGCGAACATCGGGAAATAGTGGTCAGGAATGGGGAGGTATTTATGGATGGTAAAAAACTGGAAAAAGGCGAAGAGCTGAACATCCCCGGGGTTCATTTCCTGATGGATGATCGCAATGGTTTTTCTTATTATTTGGGAGATAGTCCGGAAGATCGCGCCGCTTTTCTGGAGTCATACACCAAAGAGCACAACAAAGAGATCGAGATGGCTATGAAAGAAGCCCGTGAAGCCATGAAAGAGCAGCAAAAAGAAATGGCGAAAGAAATGAAACGGGCTGCCAAAGAATGGAAAGAACAAGAGAAAGAGTGGGCCAAAGGGCAAAAAGAATGGGAAAAAGCGCAAAAAGAATGGCAGCGCGAACAGGAAAAATTTGTCCGGGAACAAAGTGTTTTTCAGCGTGAACAACTGAAATGGCAAGCTAAAATTCAGGCAGCCAAGGAGCGCCTTTCAACCGAATTGATGCGCGACGGACTGATCAAGGATACCAATAATTTTTCCCTCAAAATTGACGCCAAGGAATTGAAAGTCAACAATAAAAAGCAATCTGAAGCGCTCCGTAGCAAATACCAGGAGATCATTGAAAGCATGGATCCCGGTGCTACCAAAGATAAAAATTGGAACTGCCATTATAATTTCAACGGAGAGGAATGAGTAGGTTAAAGAAAAGTTGGTAAAACATAAGAGGAGTTGAACCACAAAGTCACGGAGGACACAAAGTGAAATAGTCTTTGTGTCCTCCGTGACTTTGTGGTTCAACTCCTCTTATGTTTCACCTCCCTACCTTCCTCCAAAGGCATGGAGTGCAGCTCTTACGCTGCCAAATCGGAGCAACAGGTTTTTGGCGTACTCATATTCCAGCCCTGTGGCCTGGGCTACCATTTTGGCGCCCCGATCTACTAATTTATTGTTACTGAGCTGCATATCCACCATCTTATTATCCTCCACCCGCCCCAGGCGAATCATCACAGCGGTGGAGATCATATTCAAAATCAGTTTTTGGGCTGTACCGGCTTTCATCCTGCTGCTACCGGTGAGGAATTCCGGACCTACTACAGCCAGAATGGGATAATCAGCCTCTTCCAGTAAAGGTGCACCGGGATTGCAGGTGATGCATCCGGTGGTAATTCCGTGTTCCCGGCAGGTGCGCAGGCCATGAATCACATAGGGCGTGGTACCTGAGGCGGCAATCCCTATCACGGTATCCAGCGCGTCTACCTGCCATGCTTTCAGGTCGAGCCAGGCCTGGGTTTCGCTGTCTTCTGCATTTTCTACCGGGTTCCGGATGGCCCTGTCGCCACCTGCGATAATTCCCACTACCCATTCCGGAGGTGCGCCGAACGTGGGCGGGATTTCTGAAGCATCCACCACACCCAGCCGGCCGCTGGTGCCCGCACCTATGTAAAAGAGTCGGCCACCCTCCTGCATTTTCGGTACGATGGAGGTCACCAGGGCTTCTATCTGAGGAATGGCTTTTTCAACAGCTAATGGGACCGTTTGGTCTTCCTGATTGATGTTGGCAAGGATTTCCCCCACACTCATTTTTTCGAGGTGGCGGTATTTGGAGGTGGATTCTGTTATTTTTTCAATGGAATTCACAGTATGTTCAGACTTGTTAGCGATATATTCAGGATTTTAACAAATTTTGCGAAAGTCATAACAAGCCTTAATAGAATTCAATAATCATTCTGGCGCATACTTGCATCAAGTTAGAAACGCATCAAAAACGAACGAATTATGAACACCGCAGCCCGTCTTTTTGCCCCGATTCTCTTAGTTGCCTTTTTGTTAAGCTCCTGCCGTAGCGCTCAAAAGTATGTCGAAAGTGGAGATTATGACAGTGCTATTGATTTTTGTATCCGAAAATTAAAAGGCAAACCCAAAAAGAAAGAAGAATACGTGAAAGGCCTTGAATTGGCTTTTCGTAAAGCCCAGGCACGTGACCTAAATACAGTGACTCAGTTGAAAGCAGAAAACCGTGCAGAACTTTGGGAACGCATCCACAACATCCATCTGCAAATACGCGACCGCCAGAATAAGGTGTCGCCGCTTACCCCACTGAGAGCAAAAAGTGGTTATCGCGCCCAATTTGATTTTGTAGACATAGCTACCATGGAGCGCGAGAGCCGGGAGAAAGCAGCCGAACACCTGTATGAATCTGCGGAAAGCCTGCTCAAACGAGCTGAAAATGGCGACAAACTGGCTGCCCGAAAAGCATACGGTCAACTGCAGGACTTGCAGCGGCGATATTACCCTACTTATCGGGAGAAAGATCGGTTGCTGGCAAAAGCCCGCGATTTGGGTACCTCCTATGTATTGCTTGAAGTAAAAAATCAGTCTGACAAGGTGCTGCCAAAACAATTTGCTGAGCGTTTGCTCACCATCGATAAAAGAGGATTGGATTCCGAATGGCGTGATTTTTCTTTCGTGGAAGAAAAAGGGCTGCATTACGATTACCGTGCGGTGCTAAAAATCCGTAATATTGATATCAGTCCGGAACGTGTTCAGGAACGTGCTTACACCGATGAAAGAAAGATTCAGGATGGATGGGATTATGTATTGGATAAAAGAGGAAACGTGATGAAGGACAGCCTGGGCAACGATATTAAAACCCCACGCATGGTGATCATCCGGGCTGATATACTGGAAGTGTTCCAATCTAAAGCAACCCGTATTGCCGGCTCGCTTGAAATCCGGAATCACAACGGCCAGAACCTGCTGGAAACTTGCGAGGTATCTACTGAAGTGTTGTTTGAAAACTACGCGTCTACTTTCCGTGGTGATGAACGTGCGTTAACTCCTGACTCCAAAGCCCGGATCGGTAATCGCCCCTTGCCTTTCCCGAGAGACGAAGACATGCTCACTCAGGCTGCCGACCGTCTGAAGCCTGAAGTGAAGGATGAATTGCGGAGTAGCCGGGCTATATTGTAGCATTTTCACCGCAAAGTACGCCAAGAGCGCAAAGGGTTAACTGCTTCCCCTTTGTGCTCTTGGCGTACTTTGCGGTGAATAATTATGTTACCACCATTTTTTACCGTTTTTTTGCCCCAAAATTTTCTCCATGCAAATTCGCCGACTACTTCCCGTTTTGGTTTTTTTACTCAGCCAATCCTTTGTTCAAGCACAGATAGATTATCCGGAAGACCTGTTCCGTGAGCTTCGCAGAGGCCTGGACGGCACCTGGTTTATGCCTACTGATCGTGGCGACCGCCTGGAAATCTGGTGGAAAGAAAACGACTCTACCATGGTGGGTAAAAGCATCCGGATCAAACCTGAAAATGGCGACTCTATATTGCTCGAGCGTTTGCGGCTGGAATTGCGCGATACCACCATTACCTATATTTCTATTGCACGCAACCAGAACAGCGGTCAGCCAGTACCGTTTGTATTAACGGAGATAGATGAAGAAGGTTTCTTCGTATTCAGCAATCCCAAGCACGACGATCCTCAGAAAATCCGCTATCTACTGCTCGGAAACCGGGAAATGCAGGTAGAAACCATTGGCAAACGCAATGGCAGGGAAGTGAAAACAGAATATGTATTTGAACGCGAATTCACCCCTGGCGCTGTGGAATTCCGGGCGCGGGTAGGATTTAATGCCCACTCTTTACGCAGTACTGGAAGCCTGATTCCAGGATTGCCTGATGGTCAGCCGGTATTCGGTTGGAAACCAGGTTGGGAGGTTGGTATTCAAACCAGATTCAAAGGTCGCGGTGGGTTTATTACCATCAACGCAGAGTTGAGTGCCGTAGGCCGTCGAACTTCTGCTATGGCCAATTTTTATGTTGAAACAGATTCGTTACCTATAAACTACCAAAGAGACTTAACCTATAATTCTATTTGGCTCACTTTAGCCGTAATACCCGAACTCACTTTTGGGCGAGACGGCAGATTCTCCCTGATGGCTGGTCCGTATTATGGCCGAATGGTTGGGTTGAACGGTAAAGGACTTCAATTGCCTGTTGAAGAAAATCAAATTGTCAAGGTCAATAACGACTTCAAAAAGAATGACCTTGGTTTGAATGTTGGGTTCCAGTATAAAGTGAATTTTGGGAAAAAGGATCTGGGAGGAATTATGGGTATCCGCGCCACCTATGGCTTCTCTAATATTGATAATTTGTATGTCAGATATTGTGACAACAACCCTGCCCTTTGCAATGGCCAACTCTCCTTCCTGGGCGCTTCCTTATACTACAGCGTGAATCTGCTTAAAATTTAAAACGCCTTACGGTAGACGGCCTACGGTGGACGGTGGCGTTGCTCTTTGAATTTGTTTTTGACTATTGGAAATAAGGAATCTCAAGAGCAACGCCACCGTCCACCGTAAGCCGTCCACCGTCAACCGTACCCATGGCTAAACAAAAATTCTATGTGGTTTGGGAAGGGCACATTCCCGGGGTGTATACCTCATGGGATGACTGCAAGCGTCAGGTAGATGGGGTGGCAGGCGCCAAATACAAGAGTTTTGAAAGCAAAGCAGAAGCGGAAGCTGCATTCAAAACCAATTACTGGAAGTTTGTTCAAAAGAATGATCCTGCTGCCAAAGCAGCTGCCAAACCGGCGTCTCGCTCCTCCATTATCCGGGAAAGCGTGTCGGTAGATGCTGCCTGCTCCGGCAATCCGGGCGACATGGAATACCGGGGCGTCTGGACGGCTGATCAGCGGGAATTATTCCACGTAGGGCCGTTGCCTGATGGTACCAATAACATCGGCGAATTTTTGGCCATTGTGCATGCATTGGCCATGTTGAAGCAGCAAAACAAGCCCCAAATGCCCATTTATTCCGACTCCAAAACAGCACAGGGCTGGGTCAAAAAAGGCAAATGCAACACCAAACTGGAAGAAACCAGCCGCAACAAAAAAATCTTTGAGCTTATCCAGCGCGCAGAAAACTGGCTGGCCGTCAATAAAATCACCAATCCTATCCACAAATGGGAAACCGAAGCCTGGGGGGAAATCCCCGCAGATTTTGGACGAAAACAGTAGGGAATATCCAATGTCCAATGTCCAATATCGAATGTCCAAGTGGTGCGGGTGTTTGGTGTCAGCACGTTGGCATGAAAATACACGCCTGCATGGCCAAAGTATTCAAGACCTCCTCGCCCATCAGGCGAGTACAACCAAGCAGCAGTGCTGACACCAAGCACCCGCACCACTTGGATATTCGATATTGGACATTGGACATTGGATATTCTAAACCGCTTTTTCTTATGCAACGACTTTTTACCATTTCTTTCTTTGCCCTGCTATTCATTGCCTGCCAACAGGCTGGTAAATCACCAGAACAGCAGACGCCTACCCTGATTCTGTTCAATGGCAATTTTTTTACCGCCGATTCTGCACATACCAAGGTGACGGCAGTGGCTATTGCGGGCGACCGTATTCTGGCGCTGGGATCGGACGCAGATATGAAAAAGCTTTCCGACGGAAAAACGCAGTTGATTGACTTGCAGGGTGCTTTTGCCATGCCAGGGTTTATAGAAGGGCATGGACATTTTGGCGGGTTGGGTGAAAGTCTTCAAAACCTGAATCTGATTCAAACCAAAAGCTGGGCGGCGGTTACTGGCATGGTGGCTGAAAAAGTCAAAAATGTTAAGCCGGGTGAATGGATTGAAGGTCGGGGATGGCATCAGGAAAAATGGATTGAATCAGCAGGCCCCACCGTGAACGGCTATCCATATCACCATAACCTGAGCGCCGTTTCGCCTGATAACCCGGTGGTTTTATACCATGCCAGCGGCCACGGACTGATTGCCAATGCGAAAGCGCTGCAACTGGCCGGCATTTCCAGGGAGACTTCAGACCCCGTTGGCGGCCGAATTGTACGCGATGCCAAGGGAAACCTCACCGGCGTATTTGAGGAAAATGCGATGACGCTGATCGAAAAACCATTTTCCGACTGGCTGAACCTGCGTTCTGAAGCAGAAAAGGTGGCCGCATTTGAAAAAACCAGTCAATTGGCGGCACAGGAATGCCTGGCCAAGGGGATTACTTCTTTTCAGGATGCAGGTTCAAGTTTATGGGCACTGGAACAATATCGCCGCCTGGCTGAAGCCGGACAGTTACCGGTCCGACTCTGGGTTATGGCGAGCCAGCCACAGGCGCATAATATTCCCAAGTTGGCTAATTATCCGCAAATTGGCCTGGGCAAAGGCTTTTTCACCTCCAGAGCGGTGAAATGTTACTTCGATGGGGCGCTGGGCTCGTACGGAGCCTGGTTGTTGGCGCCGTACGACGATAAGCCTGGATTTGTAGGACAAAATACTACCCCGCTGGATACCATCATTGTCATGGCCGAGGTGTGTAAAAAATATGGATTACAACTTTGTGTACATGCCATTGGCGATCGTGCCAACCGCGAGGTGCTGAATGTAGCGGAAAATGCCCGGCTCGACAAAGACGCCCGCTGGCGTATAGAACACGCACAACATATTGACCCGCAGGACATTCCAAGGTTTGCGCAGTTGGGTGTGGTAGCCTCCATGCAGGCCATTCATTGCACCAGCGATGCTCCGTTTGTCGCAAAACGACTTGGTGAGCAACGTGCACGCACCGGCGCTTACGCCTGGCGCAGTTTGATAGACAGCGGCGCACACCTTACCAACGGCACCGATGCACCGGTAGAAGACGTGGATCCGCTTCCCTGCCTGTACGCCTCCGTTACCCGCAAACGCGCCGACACCGGGTTTGAATTCTTCCCGGAACAAAAAATGACCCGCGAAGAAGCCCTGCTTTCCTATACCATCTGGAATGCCTGGGGAGCATTTGAAGAAAAAGAAAAAGGCTCCCTCACTCCCGGCAAGTATGCCGATATCGTGGTGCTCACCAAAGACCTGCTCAATTGCCCGGCCGAAGAAATTCTTCAGGCCAAAGTGTTGAAAACGATTGTTGGGGGGAAGGTGGTTTATGGGAAGTAAAGGTCATTTGTAGGTCATTTAGGTCATTTGATCATCGTGGGTTGTCATCCTGAGCGCAGCGAAGGATCTGGCCAAGCCTCTTGCGGAGTAATATACCTCAGAATCAGATCCATCGCTGCGCTCAGAATGACAACCCGTCGGATAAATAACTGTAATGACCCCTAAAATGACCTATAAATGACCCCTAAAATGACCCCCAATGACCCATCTAAACCTTTAACAACTGCACCAGCAAGCCGCTCTTGAGGCGGGGTTCGAAATAAGTGCTTTTGGGAGGAAGGATCTCGCCGGCATCTGCGAGATCCATCATGTCGGAGAAATGTACAGGGTAAAGGGCAAAGCCTGCTTTATTGCGGCTGCGGGAGGCCTTGGCCAGGCCTTCGAGGCCTTTGCTTCCATCCACATAGGTTACGCGGTTATCCGAGCGCACATCCTTGATATGGAGCATTTCTCCTAAAACCAACTGGTTGAGCAGCGTAGCGTCGAGCAACACATTTTCTTCGTCGAGCCCCTGGATGATTTCCGGGCGGAAGTGCAGGGAATACCATTCTTTTCGGAAGTGCATCACCAGTTCGTGTTTATCTGCCGGGCGCCGGGCTTCTTCCAGGCAAGTTATATTGAAGATGCGGGACAAATGGGCCATGAAGCGGGCCGAACTCATGTCTTTGGGCAGCTCCACCGCCCGGTTGTAATCCAGGATATCCAATTGATCCGTGGCGAAAAAAGCGCAGAACAGGTGATCAAAATCGAAGCCCGGAAACAGATCCCGTTGCTCATGCAGGGTAGCGATGGTGGTCGTGCGGTGGTGCCCGTCGGCGATATAAGTGGAAGTGACGTGGCGGGAGAAAAGCGCTTGTGCCTGGGCGATCATCGTTTCGTCTGTAATGGCCCAGATTCGGTGATGCACCTTCCCCTGTTTGAATTTGGCTACGAACAGCGGCTTTCTCCCATCAATTTGCGCATGTAGCCAGGCGTTTATTTCGGTAACGGATGGATAGGTAAGGAGTACAGGTTTGAGAATGGCGCCCCAGTGCATGAAGAGTTCCGCCTGATGTTTTTCCCGCGCACTCAGGGTGGCTTCATGTTTTTTTACTTTCCCGGCAAAAAAATCGTCCACCTCATTCAGAGCTACCAGGCCGATGTGTTCGCCCGTGATCGACTGTATCTGATAAATAAAAAGGGCCTGTTGAGGTACTTTTTCGTAAAGACCGTCCTCCACGTACTGATTGTACCGGTTTTTGGCTTCATCGCAAAAGAGATCCGAGGATTCCACCTTCTCCAGGTGCGGAAAACAGGCGCGCAGTGGTTTAATTTTCATGGATGGGCAAAACGAGGCCCAAAAGTAGGGAAATGTAAGGGTAGTTAGGCGAATTTTCTCGGGATCCTTATTCTATTCTCCATAATTCCCGGTCGTTACTTTACCCGGTCAAAACTTGCCAAAACCTCCATTTTAGCTATAATCATATCCATCCGTTCGTCTGCATCTGCATAAAACAAATGGCCTGGTAATGCATCCATTATTTTTTCATTACCCAATTTTTCTCTCGCGCAACCTGCCAGGTAGGAAATTACCTCCAGATCTCCGGAATGCCTGATTTTTTCCACAATATCACTTGTATAATTGAACAAGTAAACGATGTCTTCAAAATCATGACTGGCCAACAAATCATGCTTACCGCGATCAAAAAAAGCATCCATTTTTGAGGCAAGGAAATAAGGTAACGGAAGAATCCTCACATTTATCCCTTCCAACAACACCGTTTCGGCTTGATCGTGTCATCCTCAAGTTGAATCATCTCACAAAGTTAAAATATGTTCCATTTTCGCAAACCACTTTCCGGTGGGTATAGCTATTATCAACCTTTGTGTTCGCAAAAGCACTCCGCCCCCTCCCGGAATATCATTCCGCGACACTAGCCATCCCCCGCTCCGCCATCCATGCCTCAAACCGGTCTCCCGGTAAAAAGGTGATCTTTTGGCCAAAACGCCCGGGGGCTTTCAGGTGGATGGTTACGAGCTTGCGGCCCAGGCGACGAATGTTTTCTACTTTTTCCACATCTGTCCAGGGATACCGCACCGTGATCCAGTAATTGGTCACGAAAAAATGGGTATCGCCGGCATCTACGCGTTTGAGTCGCCAAAGCGTGCGGCGAACCAGCAGCAGCCAGCCCAGCCAAAGGGCAAACAGGAACAGCCTGGCCCATAAAATGGGGAAAGACAGATAGAGATCTTCCTCGGGGATAAGCAGGAAAGTGATCAGCAGACCGCTCAGAAATACGGCGCCGAAAATGGGCGTGAACACCCTCCAGAACAAGGTCATGTTGGAGGAAAGACATTCGGTTTTTTCAGTATTGACCTGTGCAGGTTCCTGTGGGGATACATTTTGATTTTCCATAAAACATTGTGCCGCGTCCGGCATCCCGGAACGCGGCACAAAGGTAGGTGATTTGGATTAGTTTGAGGGGTTAGAAGTGTTTGATGAGTTTGAAGTGTTTGAGTAGCCCCAGCGGGGCGCGCCCGCATTAGTTCAAATTACGGTTTGCAAACGGTCCGGCCGGCGTTTACGCATTTCAGCACGGCCAACAGGTGCATGGCATGTTCCGGCACCAACAGCTGAACATTGACGTTGCCAAGGGTGAGGTCGGTTACACGGAGCAGTTCATTCACGTCCGGATTGGGAGCCAGTGCCTGTTTTACAATAAAATGCATCTCGCAAGGGATGTCTTTCAGTTTGGTGGCGCCCAGGGCAGGATTCAGGCGCACAAAGATTTTCAATTTCATGGCTTCGCCCAACAATGGGTTTACAATGCGGCCTGAAGGATCAATCGGGTTGGTCATGAGGCGGCAATCCGCATCTGCTACGGCGTCGTCAAATTTCAGGGCCACAGGGGTAGTACCTGAATATGGCAGCCATTGTACCACACAGGCGCCTTTTCCGGGAGGAAGGGTTACGGTTGCGGCATTTTGCCCCCATTTTAGTGGCCCGGCAGCAAGAGCTCCCTCTATAAGTGGCGTAACATCCTTGGTAATGGTTTGTACGCACTTGCTGGTGTTCCGGCAATCGTCGGTAGCGGTCCAGTGGCGCTCGGTGATGCAGAACCAGTCGCAATCGCCCAGGATGTGTATATCCCTGCGGGCAATTGATACACTTGGATCGCAGTTATCTGTGGCAGTAGCCATGCCGGTTTTGGCGGCTGTGGTATCACAGGTTACGGTGATGTTGGCCGGGCAGGTGATGACAGGCGATTTTTTATCTTCTACTTTGATTACATGCAGGCAGGTGCTGATGTTCCCTGCCGGATCGGCCACAGACCAGGTGCGATTGATGGTGAATTCATTTGGGCAAGATCCAGGGACGGTGGCATCCGTAAAGCCAGGAGCCAGGGTGGCACAGTTATCAGACACCACGGGATTGCCAACGGCGCCAGGGTTTGTGGGCATCTCGCAACTTACGGTGGTATTGGCCGGGCAGGTAATAACCGGTTTTTCTGCGTCTTTCACGGTAATGGTAAACTGGCAAGTGCCGGTATTGCCCAGCTGATCAGTTGCCGTACAGGTTACGGTGCTTATACCAACCGGGAATACACTTCCGGATGCGGGGCTACAGCCTGCTGTTACCGGACAATCGCTCACTGTGGTCGGGTTGCCGTAGGTAACTCTGGCGGCGCACAGGCCGGGGTCATTGTTAACTGTTTTGTTAGGAGGGCAGGTAATTTCCGGAGGGGTTGATTTAAAACTGCCTTCTTTGATAAACACTCCGGAGTCCAGTCGCTGATCGCTGGCATCCTGCACACCTAATTTGAAGTGGTATTTCTGACAAGCTTTTAGTGCAATTTTGGCTGTGAGCAGCACCGTTTTGCCGTCATATTGCAAGGTAGTGGCGCCGGTCATGTTCTGATAAAAAGCGGGATCGCCCGGGCCGGGGCTGCCGTTGGAGTGTGGCGATGTGGCAAATTGGCCACATTTGGGAGGGCCAACAGTATTAATGGAAACCGGCTTGGAGGTACTTGGAATCAGTGCAATATTTAAATCGTTGTACGCGGCGCCTCCGGAAGGATTGGGGCCGCTAATCAAAAAGCCAAATACGTCGTTGAACTGACTACAGTAGTATTCTTCATATTCTTCTGACCCGAAAACATACTCAAAGGTTACCTGATTTCCAATGGAAACCAGGTCGAATTCCAGCATGCAGGCATCATAGGTTTGAGGCGTCGGTGCAGGGAGTAATTTGTCCAGATCGGGATTTCCGGGGGCGTTGTTCAGGCCTGTGATGCCCCCGGAATTATTGGCACTTGCCACCAGGCTCACTTGTCCAGAGGTAAGCAAAATGCCTTTGCCTATGCCTACTTCATTGATGGATGGGCCTGTGGCAAAGGTGCCGGAAGCGCCATTAGGGCATTTCAATACAGCGTTGGTGATGGTTACGCCTGGTCCAACCAATCGGCCAGCCAGATCTGCGGGGTTGTTATTGCTGGAAACAGAAAGTTGTGCATTGGCGTTCCAAGAGAGGAACAGGCACAAGATGCAAAGCATCCTGCCCAATGAGGAGAAGAGTTTCATAATGTCTGATTTTTAGTGCGGAAAAAGAATTGTTTTCAAGAACCTAAAGTTTCGGCAAAGTGGCCAGGTAAGTATTCCATTCCTTGGCTTTCCAGTCTGGTTTGGACCGAACATTTAGCAGTACAGCAGCATCTTTTTTATCAAAATTAACTTGATAGGAAACTAACTCAGTGGTGAGACCGCTGAAAAACAGGTCGGCTTTTTCTTTGGAAGCAAAGCCCATGGCTGAAATGTCCAAATGGTACTGGTAGCCAAATGCGGAGCTTTCATCCAGGGAAAGCACCTTGGTGGCACTGTTGTAACGCGCCTTTGAGGTGGATTGGGCGTTCAGATTCTGACCGGCTAACAGGGTGACAATCAACGCTGTGGAAAAAATTGCCAGGCGAAAAAAATAGGGAGTGCTATGCATATTGTAGAAGTTTAAGGTGACTAAAAAAGAAATACTGATTTTTATTGCTTACAAAGTATGTCTAAAAAGCCAGGTTTCGTGAACAATCAATATATAAGTTGACATTCCACTATCCGGCGGCCAATAAAAAAACCCCGCAGCCTGGCTGCGAGGTTTTTTTTATCGTCCACCGTCCACCGTCTAATCTACCTCAATACTAATCCCGCTTTTTTTGCTTTCGCCTTCGCCCTTTTTCTTCTCGGCCACCCGGATTCGGCTGCCGCCTTTTAGTTTGCGTGCTACGGCTGAGTAGGGGCCGGTAACTACGGTTTCGCCTTCCTGCAGGCCGGATACGATTTCGATATAATCGTTATCCTGAATGCCGGTTTTTACCTCCCGGATACCCACAGTGTCGCCAGACACTACAAACACAATCTCCTTGATGAGATCGTTGTCTTTTTTCTTCGCTTTTTCCTCATCCTGTTTTTCCTCCTCGGTTTTTTTGTCTTTTTTATCTTTATCCTTATCGTCTTCTCGAGCGGTTACGGAAATGATAGGTACAGACAGGCCTTCAGAGGTTTGGGTGAAAATATCCACGGAAGCCGACATACCCGGGCGGAACGGATAACGTCGTCCGTCTTTGAGCAGGTCGAGGTAAGAGTTTGGGTCAACCCGGATTTTAACCACAAAATTGGTTACCTGATCCGTATTCAGACTCATTCCGGTGGCGCCTACATTACTGGCGCTATTGGCAATTTCAGAAACTTTGCCTTTGAATTTGCGGCCCAGGTATGCATCTACTTCGATATCTACCTCATCGTTGAGACTAACTTTGAGAATATCGTTTTCGCTAACATCCACCTGAACTTCCATGCTGCGCAGGTTAGCCACGCGCATCATTTCCGTACCGGCCATTTGCAGGGTACCTACTACACGTTCTCCTTTTTCCACGTTGAGTTTGCTGATGATACCGCTTACCGGAGCCGTTACGATGGTTTTTTGCAGACTGGTGCGGAGTTCTTTCAGGCGGGCATTGGCGCTGTTGATGCCGAATTCAGAAGCCCGAACGCTGGCTTGTGCGCTATTGAGCCCGCTTTCTGCTGCCCGTAAACTGGCTTCAGCAGCAGCTACAGCACTCTCGGCGGAACGCAGATTGCTCTGGGTGGTTTCGTACTCGGCAGTGGAGATCACGCCTTCTTTGTACAGTTTTTCATTGCGCTGGTGGGTGTTACGAGCCACTTCGAGCTGGGCGTCCAGTCGTTTCCGATCTGCTTTTAGCTGCTCAATCTGAGCGGCGCTGTTTTGTACGCCAGAACTGGAAACTTCCCGTTGCGAACGGGCCGTACCTACGGCGGCCTGCCCTTGTTCCAGGGCGCTTTGGTACTCATCCGGACGAATTTTAGCCAATATCTGACCGGCCGTTACGGAGTCGCCTTCCTTTACATACAGGTCAATGATCTCACCGGATACGTCGGAGCTGATTTTTACTTCTGTTTCAGGGAATATTTTACCACTGGCGCTTACCGTTTCGCGAATGGTGCGTTTTTCAACCTTCTCAATGGTGACTTCTTCGCCTTTGGGTTTTTTTCTTGCTTTAATGGCGGCCGCTACAATGAGCAGTGCGAACACGCCGATAAGCACATACAGAAGGGTTCTTTTTTTGGGTTTAGGCTGTTGGATTGCCATTGTTGGATATGCCGTTTATGGGTTTATGAGGTTTATGAGGTTTATTGGGGTTTATGTATCGGCGGGTTTAGCCGCCGAAGGTTATTGGGGTTTATGGTTACTCGTTTATTGGTTGTCAAAGGTCAGAAAACTTGTTCAAGCCATTGGAATAGTTGGATAAATGGCGTAAAATGATGGATGAAAAGGCAGATAATCAGCGCAGAAATTATTTTGTGGGGTATAAAAAAAGAGCCACCCCCGCGTTTGCTTGGGATGGCTCTTGCATGTAGAGGATATGGCGTTTAGTTATTTTTATTCGCCACTTTCAGATAATTTTCCAACGCTACGGCTATGGATGGCGCCTCCGGGGTGCCTGCCTGTATGTTTACTTTCATGCCGCGATCAGTTACAGCTTTGAGGGCTGCGGTACCGAATACACAAATGCGGCGGTCTTCCTGCTTAAACTCCGGAAACTGCTCGAACATGGACTTGATCTCGTTTGCGGAGAAAAAGGCAATGATATCGTACTTGATGTCTTTCAGGCCGGAAAGGTCGTTGTTTACGGTGCGGTACATGACCGCTTCCTGAATAGGCACCTTCAGATCTTTGAAGAAATTTGTTACCTCCAGATTGCCCTGATCGCCGCAGGGCAGGTAGAACTTTTCTTCTTTGTTGCGCAGGATGTAAGATTTGAGTTCCAGTACAGACTTGGTACCGTTAAACACCTTGCGTTTGCGGAAATTGATAAATTTCTGCAGGTAATTGGCAATGGTTTCGGTAGCACAGAAGTACTTGGTTTCGTCCGACATCTTGATGCGCATTTCGCCGCAGAGTCGGAAAAAGTGGTCCACCGCATTTTTACTCGTAAAAAGGATTGCGCTGTAATCGTTCGGATACACGCGGTTTTTACGGTATTCTTTTTCGGTCAAACCTTCCACAGTCACAAATGGTACGAAGTCTATGCGGACGCCAAAACGTTTTTCAATCTCGTCGTAGGCAGATCTCACAGCAGGCTGACCTTGTGAAATGAGGATGTTTTGAACTTTGCTTGGGATGGGATCCTGAACAGGTGCAGCGGATGCAGTTGCAGACATTCGGGAATACGTTTTGTGTGAAATTTGTGTTTAAATTGAACGTTTTGGATTGTTCTCGACCAGCAGATAAAATGCCTTAAAGAGCCAAAAAGTTCCGTGGTATCAGGCGTTTTGCATCAAGGCTAATTTGATCAATAGAAGCAGTGGCGCTATTTCAACGGTGCAAAGGTACAACAAAAAGTGAAATGGGCTCTGTATCAAAAATTTAGCGCCCATTGGACTGGATCTTAAGCTGCGATAGGTGTAGAAAATAGCTACCAGTCCAAGCATCCAGGATACCAGGAGGAGCTGTTGACTGCTGTTTTTGGCCGAAAATGCAATCAAAAGGTTGAAAGGCACCAGGAATAATCCCAGGATGCAATTGAAAATAATAATCAGAAAATTATACTTCCTGATCTCATTTTCCAGCGGAAAAAGGCTGCGCATGACGCTCAGCATCAGGTGTTTCGACAAAAATGCCACGGCAGCACCAGCCATGCAAACCAACAGGAAACGGAAGTTGTTATAGGTTTCCTGATTGAAAACCCGGGTAACCAGAAAAATAAAAGTCCCGGCGTTGAACAGGAAGTTGCCATATAGCAGATAATAAGGTGTGATACCTACAAAGCCGGACGCTTCGCGTTGTGCCACCGAAAAACCATTATCGCTCAAAAAACCCGCCCATGCTTTACCCACGGCACTGCGGTTGGAAGCCACCGAAAAGGTTAGAAACCCGAAGGCCATCAATAGTAAAGCGGCCATGATGGTGTTTGACAAGCCTCCACCCCGGGGCAAAACAGCAAATGGATTGAATGCTTCGGTTTTGTTCTCCGCCATGCCTTCTGCTGCCACAGGCGCACGGTGCGGCACCACATCAAATGGATTGACCGGCGCCAGATTGCCGGCTTCAACCGCCAGCAACTCCTTTGGAAGCCGATGGATCAGCTCAAAAGGATTGCCGGAGTCCTGAGCGAAACCACGCCCGGAACCAACCAAAAGAAACAGGCTTAATAGCAGCAACCGAAACATGCCGCAAAGGTACGAGAATGATTTTTTAAAAAAATTTAAACTCTGCTTCCGAGTTTCATAAAAATGACTTTATCTTTGCACCCGCTTTTCAGCAGGCTTGGTGCCTTAGCTCAGATGGTAGAGCAATGGACTGAAAATCCATGTGTCCCCAGTTCGATCCTGGGAGGTACCACACCAAACTAAACATGAGTCATTCCAATTTTTTGGGATGGCTCATTTTCGTTTTACACCATTATTTTTTGAACCACAAAGTCATGGAGGAGGGTGTCTCAAAAGTAATTTTTACCGCAGAGGCAGAGAGTCACAGAGGTATAAATAGTTGATTTTCAAGCTCTCTGTGTCTCTCCGTCTCTGCGGTAAAAATAAAAAAGTGACTTGTGAGACGGCCTCCTTTGTGCTTTTTGTGGTTCGTTTTTTTGGTATATTTGATCATGTTGGCTTTTTGAAGGGTTGTTCCATGTAACAAGTGCCTTAAATGCAATCTGCGTAAAATCTGTGCGTAACCCCTCCGTGTAAAACCCTTTCCCCAATTTTTCCCAGTTTTGCAACCGAATCTCTTAGCAGCTGTTTCCTCGCTATGTCTGACGATATCGTAATACGCATACTTCTTTTGCCACTGGCTTTATTATATGGCCTTGGCGTAGGTATGCGCAACCTTTTGTACCGTGTGGGTATCCTGCGCAGTGTGCATTTCGACTTGCCGGTGATTTCCGTGGGAAACCTTTCGGTGGGCGGTGCGGGTAAATCGCCGCACATTGAATATTTGCTCCGCTGGCTTAACGATTACCTGGAAGTAGCCGTACTAAGTCGGGGTTACGGCCGAAATACCACCGGTTTTCAGCAAGCGTCTGTTCTTGATACCGCGGAAATGGTGGGTGATGAGCCGCTTCAATTCAAAAGAAAATTTCCGGAAGTTCCCATCTGTGTCAGCGAAAGTCGGGCACTGGGCGTACCGGAACTCGTAAAACGCAACCCGCAAACCCAATGCGTATTGCTGGACGATGCTTTCCAGCACCTGGCTGTTACCCCCGGACTCAATATTCTGCTCACGGAGTATTCGCGCCCATTTACACGGGATTGGCTGCTTCCTGCAGGTCGATTGCGTGAGGGCCGGTACAATTACCGAAGGGCTGATTTGATCATTGTGACCAAATGCCCGACGGAACTTTCTGCAATGGATCGCCAAAAAATGATCCAGGAAATCGATCCATTCCCCCGCCAGAAGGTGTTTTTTTCCCACTATCGTTATGGAATGCCTTACGATCTGCTTCGGCCGGATCAAAAACGCCCGTTGGATCTTGACACGGATGTTTTGCTGGTAAGCGCCATCGCCAATACCGACTATCTGCTCAAGCACCTGGGTACCTCCGTGCGAAGTGCGCAAACCCTGGAATTTGAAGATCACCACTTTTTCAAGGAAGACGAGCTGCACGATATGATGCGTCGTTTCAATCGGCTCGACAGCAGAAACAAGATTATCATTACTACCGAAAAAGACGCCATGCGACTGGAATTACACCGGGATTTTTTCTGGAAAAATCAGCTCCCTGTATACGTTCTGCCGGTGGAGGTGTCGTTCTTCAACGACGATGAGGCCCTGTTTCAGGAAACCGTCCGGCACTTTTTACTGGATTTCAAGAGGTAACGGCCTACGGTGGATGGTAGACGGCCTACGGTGGCGTTGCTCTTGAGATTCCTTCCTTGCCAATAGTCCAAACAGCACTAAAAAGCAGCCTTACCGTCCATCGTCCCTCATCGGTCTCTCTCAAACAGCGCTTCCAGGCTACCGCGCAAAACAGTTTTGCGTTCCTCGGGCGCTTGCACTTCATCTAAATGACGGAAGGCCGCTTCCTGGTAGTGCGTCTTTTCAGTTTCAATCAGCTCTGGTATACCATTCCGGTCGAAAATGGCGCGCACGGCAGCCACTTTGGCATCAGGATTTTCGGCACCGGTTTGCATCCAATGCAATAATTCCTGCCGATCGGCTTCCGGAGCGGTTTCGAGGGTTTTAAGCACCAGTAGTGTTTTTTTGTTCTGCAGGATATCGCCGCCAACCTGTTTCCCGAATTTAGCTGGATCGCCATAGGTATCCAGCAGATCGTCCTGAATCTGAAAGGCTATTCCTGCTAACCGGCCCAGTTCGTACAGGTGCCGGGAGTCAGATTCGGAAGCGGCAGCACATACGGCGCCCATTTCCAGGGCTCCGCCGAGCAATACCGCCGTTTTGAGTTCGATCATTCTGATGTATTCCGGAATACTGACGGTTCTGCGTGTTTCAAAATTGACATCCATTTGTTGGCCTTCACAAACTTCTGTGGCTACACGGTTGAAGATATCCACCAGCCTGGCCACTGTTTGTGGTTGCTGGAACCGTGTAAGGAACCTGTAGGCAAAAATCAACATCACATCGCCGCTCAGGATGGCGGTGGTTTGATTCCATTTATGGTGCACGGTTGGTTGCCCTCTTCGCAAAGGTGCAGCATCCATGATATCATCGTGCATCAACGAAAAGTTGTGAAATAATTCCACCGACCAGGCCGCAGGCAGTGCAGTTTCGGCCGGTTGGTTGAATAGTTCAGCGGCCATTAGCGTTAGTGCCGGTCGAAGGCGTTTGCCACCCAGCGTAAGAATATAGGCACAGGGTTCGTATAACTCCGGCAATTCCCCCGGGAAAGGGTTTTCCTGAGCGTATTGCTGAATGAGATCGAGTAATTGCGGGAGACTGCGCATGTGATTTAATGTGGGGAATGTGGTTAATGTGGGGAATGTGATTAATGTGGGGAATGTGGGGAATGTGATTAATGTGGTTAATGTGGGGGCGAAATTGAGAAAAGTTTGGGGGATGAGGAGTGGCTTCGGATGGTTTTTTAATGATTGAGCCGTGATTGGACTTTGTGCGTTCGAGACTGGAGAAATTAAAATCAAAAAAGGCCAGTCCTAATGGACCGGCCTAATCAATTTTTTGAAGTTGGAGAAAAGCGGGAAACTGGATTGCCGTTTAACGGCGGGCCGCAAAAGCGGTGAAGTAGGCAACCAATTCCGGATAAAAACGAACCAGAGCAATGGCTGCAAGTGCAGTAAATAAAACTAACATAGTGTGTGTTGGAGATTAAAACTTGAAACGATTGAGTGATATAACGCAAATGCAGAAGGAAGTTCTGCAAGAGCGCACGAAGGTAAATGTCTGTTTGGAATTTGCAAGTATCCACAATTGTTTTTTTTTGTTAATTTTACATTTGTAAATTGTGTAGTTTTCCTACCGGTTTTCTCCCTACTTTTGCAGTTGATTTCATCCGATTTTCACTTTTTAAACAAGTCTTTGGCATATGGTTTTCAACAATATCCTTGAAACGATTGGCAAGACCCCGCTTGTTCGCCTGAATAATATTGTACTCCACATTCCTGCTACGGTGTATGCTAAGATTGAAGCCTTTAATCCGGGCTTAAGTGCCAAGGACCGCATCGCATTGCACATCATTGAGCGCGCAGAACGTTTGGGCAAACTCAAACCGGGAGGAACCATTGTGGATGCCACCAGTGGAAACACCGGATTCAGCCTGGCCATGGTAGCAGCCATTAAAGGGTATAAATGTGTACTCACCGTAACCAGTAAAATCAGCGAGGACAAACTGAATAACCTCAAAGCCATGGGCGCTGAGGTGCACTTGTGTCCTCAGGAAGCGAAACCCAACGACCCCGAATCTTACTACCGCCGTGCCGAACAGCTGGCCAAAGAAATTCCAGGCGCCTACTATATCAACCAAAATTATAACCCGGAGAACGGTGAGGCGCACTACCTCAGCACTGGTCCGGAAATTTGGGAGCAAACTTCCGGCCGCATCACGCACCTCATCGGCAGCACCAGTACTGGCGGAACGCTTTGTGGTACTGGCAGGTATCTGAGGGAGCAAAACCCTGACCTTAAAATCATTGGCGTAGATGCTTATGGTTCCGTGTTGAAAAAATACCACGAAACTGGCGTATACGACGAAAAAGAGATTTATCCGTACCGTATTGAAGGCACCGGAAAAAACATCATCCCGGCCAATATGGACTTTGATCTGATTGACCGTTTTGAGAAAGTAACCGATAAAGACAGTGCCTTGCGCGCCCGCGAACTCGCCCGCATGGAAGGCATGATGGTAGGTTACTCCAGCGGCGCAGCACTTCAGGCACTGGAACAAATTCAGGGCGAACTCACCGAAAATGATGTGGTGGTATTATTGTTCTCTGACCATGGTTCCAAGTACGTTACCAAATTTTTCTCCGACAAATGGATGGTCCAGCAAGGATTTATGGAGGAGAATGAGGTAGAAGCCTGAGGATTTACGATTAACGATTACATGATTTACGATTTACGATTGGGGGGCTTAAGCCGGACGTACAAGATCTAATGTCCAAGAGTCCAACATCCAACGTCTATACACTCACCAACACATTCCTGAACAGTGGATTTATTTGAAAGAATTTACAAGCAGGCAGGCCCGCTGGGCAAATATGCCGAAGTGGCGGAAGGCTACTACATGTTCCCTCAACTGGAAGGCGAATTAGGGAACCGTATGACATTCAAAGGGAAAGAAGTAGTTTGCTGGAGTATCAACAACTACCTTGGCCTGGCCAATCACCCTGAAGTGCGCAAGACGGATGCAGAAGCTGCTGCACGATGGGGTCTTGCATACCCAATGGGCGCCCGAATGATGAGCGGTGATACCCAGTTGCACCATAAGCTGGAAACCTTACTGGCTAACCACGTGGGCAAGCCAGCCGGTTTATTGGTCAATTACGGATATCAGGGCGTTATGTCGGCCATCGATGCCCTGCTTACCCGCCACGATGTGGTGGTATATGATGCTGAGAGCCACGCCTGCATAGTGGATGCGGTACGCATGCACATGGGCAAACGTTTTGCCTTCACGCACAACGATATTGCCAGCCTCGAAAAATGCCTCGAACGCGCCAAACGCCTCACCGACGAAAGTGGCGGCGGAATTCTGGTGATCACGGAAGGCGTATTCGGAATGCGCGGCGATCAGGGCAAACTGCGCGAAATCTGCACCCTGAAAGAAAAATATGGTTTCCGTTTGTTCATTGACGATGCCCACGGCTACGGTATGTTGGGCGCTACAGGTGCCGGTGCTGCAGAAGAGCAAAACGTAACCAACGATGTAGACATCTACTTCAGCACTTTTGCTAAAAGTATGGC
Organism: Saprospiraceae bacterium; assembly: GCA_044347755.1. Classification (GTDB taxonomy): domain Bacteria; phylum Bacteroidota; class Bacteroidia; order Chitinophagales; family Saprospiraceae; genus M3007. Next base: position 11,645 of record JBIKUE010000030.1, on the reverse strand, counting down.
ACTGATTGGTGGATTTATTGCCGCACAGCCGGAAATTATCCAGTTCCTGAAATACAACATGCGCAGCCAGATCTTCGCCAAGTCGCTCCCGATGCCACTGGTAGAAGGCTTGTTGAAACGCTTTGAACTGCTTACAACCAAACCAGAACTCCGTGAAAAACTTTGGCACAATGTCCGCTTGCTGCAAAATGGCCTGAAGGAACGCGGCTTCGATATTGGCGATACCAATACCTGCGTAACCCCGGTGTATATGCACGGCGAAGTGGAAGAAGCCATGGCCCTGGTGAAAGATATGCGCGAGAACTACGGTGTATTCTGCTCTATAGTGGTGTATCCGGTGATCCCCAAAGGCATGATCATCCTGCGACTTATTCCAACGGCCACCCACACGGAAGAAGATATTCAGATCACACTGGATGCTTTCTCTGCCGTGCGGGAGAAAATGCAGGCAGGTATCTACAAGCAGTTCGTGCCTGAAGTGCTGGTTTGATAAGCCTATAAGGTCTGCGACTCAAAGGCGCGAAGGCGCAAAGACACAAAGTTTGGTACCGATTTCTTAAAGCAGGTATAGCTTTGCGCCTTTGCGTTTTTGCGCCTTTATTTTTTCTGCTGTAACTTCAGTGTTTTCCTTATAATTTTGACTCCTAATGAGTTCTACCACCATCCTCGAAAATGTGATTGATGAGCGGGCCGATATGGTTCAGCTCACTCCAGAAACGCTGGACAGGATCCTGGCGGAGGGATGGCGATTGTTGGGAAAACGCTTTGTGCGCCATAATTTTTCTACCTGGCGGATGCAATTATGCCGCACCATTCCATTGCGTATCCGGCTTGCGGATTTTGAGTTGTCCAGGAGTCAACGGAAGATCCTCAGGCAGAATGAAGATTTACTGGTGATCAGTGCGCCCGCCAAATTTGACTCTGATCGGGAACGATTGTTTGATTTGCACCGAAATCGCTTTCACGAAAAACAATCCACTACCCTTGCCTCTTTTATTCATCCGGATTATGCGCATTTGATGCCTACTGAAGGCCGGGAACTCGCAGTTCAATTGGATGGCAAACTGATTGCCTGCTCTTTTTTTCATTTAGGGAAAAAAGCTGTTTCCGGTACGTATTGCGTATTCAACCCGAATTATGAGCGCCGCAGCCTGGGCACGCTCACCATGCTGCTGGAAATCCTTATGGCTAAAGAAATGGGGCTGGACTATTATTATCATGGCTATACGCATGATATCCCTTCACAGTTTGACTACAAACTCAGCTTTTCAGGCCTTGAATCTATGAACTGGGAAACCGGAAAGTGGAGCCACAGAGAACGGCTGCCGGTGCGAAACTGGAAAGAGATGCTGAAGTAGTACATGATTGACGAGTACATGAATACATGAGTGAAGAGGGAACGCGTTGAGTTTGTTATGGGTACGGGCCTTTGGCCCTGACGGCATCTAAGGCCGCACCAACTCCCTCTTCACTCATGTATTCATGTAATCTTCACTCATGTACTCTCTAAGCTTCTCCTGTGCGGCCCAGCGTAAATCACTCTTAATGTTGTCCACTTCAAATTTTTGATTGGTCCAGAAGCGGATTTCATATACGGTGCCTTTTTCCTGAAAATCAGCCAGGCGGATTTGTGGTTCATGGGCAGGAACCTGATGGACGATGGAGGTGTTTTCTGAAGCAATCTGTGTAAGAGCCTTACGTACCACGCGGTCGTCGGTTTTGATGGGCACCATAATTTGAACGGAAAACGCTGTGGCTCCGGCATTCTGGTGGGTCCAGTTGTGCACGTTCTCCGTGATAAATTTATGATTGGGAACGATCATGGTATGCCCGTCGCGGGTTGCCAGTTTGGAGGTCCGAAGGTTAATTTCTTCCACCCGCCCCACTTTGCCTTCCAGTTCAATTATATCTCCAATTTCTATGGTACCCTCAAACAAAAGGAACACTCCGGAAACAATATCCCGGAATATTTGCTGAATGCCAAGGCCTAAACCTACCAAAAGTGCCGCAGAACCGGCCAGGATGACAGAAACATGAATGCCGACCATTTCCAGCATTACCGCTACTGCCATCGTCCACACGAAGTATTTGACCAGCAGATAAACAGACATTTGCCGGCCGCGATCTACTACATTCAGCAGTCTTTCGGATCCCTTATGAATAATTCTCCGGACGGCTCTGAGCAACAAGGTTGTAAGTAGCCAAACCAGGAAAATACCCAATAACATGGCTACCGTGAGGGTGTAGCCTTTATAGGAAAATAATTGGTACTCCAGGAATGTTTGCATAGACGGTAGACGGATTACGGCCTACGGTGGACGGGTTACGGGCTAGACTCGGGGTAATTTATTAATGCTAAATACCACGAGCCGTCCACTGTAAGCCGTCTACTGTCCACCGTCAGCCGTCATTGGTACATAGAGATCCCCGTTGAGCACGTTGCGGGAAATCACTACACGTTGTATCTCAGAGGTTCCTTCGTAAATTTGAGTGATTTTGGCATCGCGCATGAGGCGTTCTACGTGGTATTCTTTTACGAATCCATATCCGCCATGTATTTGAACGGCTTCAACGGTGTGACGCATGGCCACTTCGGAGGCATAGAGTTTCGCCATGGCAGCGGCCTGATCGTAGTTCTGGCCCTGGTCTTTCATGATGGCAGAGCGGTATACCAACAAACGGGCTGCTTCAATTTCTGTTGCCATATCGGCAATTTTGAAAGCGATAGCCTGGTGATTGGAAATAGGTTTGCCAAAGGCCTGACGCTCCTTGGAGTAAGCAACGGCAAGCTCATATGCTCCCGCTGCAATGCCAAGGGCTTGAGAAGCAATTCCGATTCGGCCGCCAGAAAGGGTCTTCATGGCAAACTTGAACCCAAATCCGTCTTCACCAATGCGGTTTTCTTTGGGCACTTTTACATCGGTGTACATAATGGAAGTGGTGTCGGAAGCGCGGATACCCAATTTGTCTTCTTTTGCGCCAATAGTTACTCCGGGTGAATCGGCCTCTACAATGAGGCAGTTAATACCCTTATGGCCTTTTTCCACATGGGTTTGAGCCATCACCAGATGGAGCTTGGAGGTAGCGCCGTTGGTAATCCAGTTTTTGGTGCCGTTGACCAGATAGTGGTCGCCCATGTCCACGGCAGTGGTGCGCTGACTGGTAGCATCTGAACCGGCTTCCGGTTCAGACAGGCAGAAGGAGCCAATCCATTCGCCGCTGGTAAGCTTGGGCAGGTATTTTCTTTTTTGCTCCTCCGTACCGAAGGCTTCAATACCCCAGCATACGAGTGAGTTGTTTACCGACATGATAACGGAGCAGGAACTGTCTACTTTGGAAAGCTCTTCCATGGCCAGCACGTAAGAGAGCGTATCCATGCCGCCGCCTCCGTATTCCGGGGAGACCATCATACCCAGAAAACCGAGTTCGCCCATTTTGCGAACCTGTTCGGTTGGATACTGGCCTTTGGTATCGCGTTCAATAACGCCGGGTTTGAGTTCATTTTGGGCAAAATCCCTGGCCGCCTGTTGTACGGCAAGATGTTCTTCAGTCAGGTGAAACATATCTGAAAGTGGTGGATGTTAAAGATGCTGGCTACGAATTGTGTTGCAAAAGTACAATGGGTATAAACAAAGAACCCCGCCAAAGTGAAAACTTTCGGCGGGGTTTTGTGCAATTTTTTGCAATTCTATTTAATCACATACTTTTCTGCGGCTTGGAGCACTTCCTTATTGGCGTTTCCGCCCCGGTGAACGAAGGCTACTACGCTGCAATGTTTCTCGTCAAATCCTGTAGGACCATCCGGCAGGGTCACCGTGTAATTCCGGGTAATCAATGACCCTGCTTCAAAAGCTTCTGTAATTACATCGCCTGATGGCGCCGAAACTATATCGCGCGCAATGTGACGGTGTACATAATTAGAAACTAAGGTGTTGCCATTCAACTGAGGATCCCGGATGCTATCCTGTGCAATCAGCACCGTGAGTCGAAATTCACCGCTCAGTGCCTGATCCGGCAGAATATCCACTTTAATATTCAGGGCACGGGAAGCAGGATCAAAATTGTTGGCAATAGAAATGGCCATGCTGGCATCCTGCTGCAGATCCTGTGCCACTTCGCCTCCCCAACGGGTGTGTGGGGTAATAAAAGGAGATATTTCGGTCGGCAAGATTCGGCGATTAATGGCTGCAGTTGGCAAACCTTCCTGTGGGCCTATATAGGAGGCCAGTTCCTGAACCTCTGAGGAACGAAAATCGTATTGGCTGGAGGCAAAAGGCACGAGAAAATTGGCAGAGGCGGCGTGAAGCGACACTACAATCAGCTTGTCTTTTCCGTATTGTTGTTGTAAGGCTACAAGCGTTTGAGTGCCAACCGGGCAGTTCGGACACCTTACGCCGGTAGCTTCTTCCACCAGCACCGTTCGGCCGGAAATATTCAGGCTTGGATCCGGAATGATGATGGGTTCTTCTTTGCAACCGGCAAAAACACCGATGGCGGCTACACAGGCAAGTAGTAGTATTTTATTCATGGCAGCGGACTTTTTAATATTGACTATTGAAGGGGGGGGAATCCCCTATGTTTTAAAAAGATGAATTTAAGGTTAGCCGAACCCCGTGAAACGCCGGTTCCAAACGACAAATACCGCCGGCACAGTTAATACCTTCCACCTGCTTGACGTAAGCCAGGGACACTCGGTTGGATTTGTGCGAATATACAACACCAAGAGAGGGGAAATGGGTGCCGTCATACTTAGTTTTGTCTTTGGCTTTTTCAGGACTCAAACCGGGATCGAGGCTACCATGCTTGAGTTTGTACATATCGGATGCATAGAAAATCCAGTGGGGGGCCAGCCCAATCTCTACCAGGCCGTTCACCCAGGAGCCAAATTCTTCTTCCGTGTGCAGGTATTGCGCTTCAATACGGATAGATCTTCGAGGAGAGAATTTATATAAAAACTCTCCATAAGGGGTGAGCGCGTCAACATAAGCATCCTTGCCCTGGTATATGAATATATTGTATTTCAGGATCTGCAATCCGCCTATTAACTGCCACTTGCGCTTTTGTTTGTAGGTGAATTCCGGAGTAATTTCCCGATAGAGTTCAGTACCGTCCAGGAATTGAATGTCGGAGAAATTGATCCCTACAGAAAGTTTTTTATTCAGTTTGTAGCGTACATCGAGCTGCACTGCCTGTTCTCCCAACTCCTGAGTGGCCGGTGCAAAACGAGCCGTTAGGCGGTACGTATTTTGCTTGGCCATGGGTGGAAGAAAGTTGATTGGTCCCTGAATACCCAGCGCATTCGGGTTTTGGCGGAAGGAGAAATCCTTGGTGCGTTTACCTTCCAGGGTAATACCCAATCCTTTTTTGGAGTATGATAAGCTGGTATAAACGGTATATCCTTCGCGATTCACCAGTTTTCCGCTTACCGTTTGCACCTCAGAGCCGATCAGGATGGAACGCGGAGCAAATGGGTCGTAGATAACATCCTTGGTTTTTCCGGCAGCCTCTATGTACCAGGTAAAATGGCCGGCAGTAAGCGTATTGTAAATAGTTGCCGCGTAGGTATTGTATTGCAGACCAATTTGTTCATCCTTAAAATAACCAGCTACTTCAAATCTGGCATCATCGATGGTTTCGGCGGTATAGGTACGACCCACAATACCTGCACCGGGAGCCAGCGTAAAGTTTTTGGTAGAATCTGGTTTAATAAATCCTTCAATGGAGCCCCCCCGCAGGATGGTTCCATATCTGCTGAACTGTTGTTTCTGACGGCCTGTGAAAGCATTTATTTTCCAGTTTTCATTGATTTTATAGCCAATCTGGGCGCCAAAAAGCGCATTGTCTATCATAAGGGTACGCTCTTCATAAGAGCGGTAAATAATGCCGGATCCTATCTGACTGTACAAATACCCGCCTGCGATATCAAACTTATCGATCTGTTTGTGAATGTACCACCTGCCAATGCCTACATCGGAGAAAGAAGCGTTAGGGTTGAGCAGATTGGAGTTATTGAACATGTCGAAACGAACACCGGCATCCAGGCCATTGTGGGAATAGTTCAGGGAAAGCCAGGTTTCTGCGCCAAATTTTTGGTTGTCGTACTGTGGAATGCCGGCTGTTCCAAGCACAGAGTCGGCAGCAAAAAAGAAGTTGCCGTTGGCTTGCAGGTTTCCGGTGATATGCGAACTGTTTTGAGCAAAAATGGAGCAAGCAACAAACAGGAAGGTTAGGGAAAAGATCAGATGTTTCATGCAAACAAGGATAGATATCCGACAAAGGTAGTTTCTCCGGAAAATCCATCCTTGTTTTGATCATAAAAATGGTGGTTTGCGGACAAAAAGCACCTTGTAGGAGGCTGTCTCAAAAGTCGCATTTTTATTTTTACCGCAGAGGTGGAGAGGCGCAGAGGCATAAACAATTGGTTATCAAGCACTCTGCGTCTCTCCGCCTATGCGATAAAAATTACTTTTGACACAACCACTTTATTCCACCTTAATGACACTTCTTGCTATCACCTCTTCATAATACTGCTCGTACTCCGGCAAAATCCGGTCAATATCAAATCTGCGGGCTTGCTCCAGGGCATTGGCGCGGAAACGACGGAGCATATCTTCATTTTGAAGGAGTTGAATGGCAAAATCTGCCATTTCGGATACATTGCCGGCATCGCTGAGGAAACCCGTCACGCCATGAATATTGACCTCCGGCAAACCACCACTGTTGGAGGAAATCACGGGCACTTCGCAGGCCATGGCTTCCAGCGCAGCCAAACCAAAGCTTTCACTTTCTGAAGGAATAACGAACAAATCGCAGATGGCAAGTAGCTCTTCAATGGCGTCCTGTTTGCCAAGAAAACGAACCTCATCGCATAAATCCAGTTCACGGCACAATTGTTCGCAGTGCTGTCGCTCCGGACCATCGCCAATCATGAGGAGTTTGGAGGGTACCTGTTGCCGGATTTTATGGAAAATATGGATTACATCTTCTACCCGCTTTACTTTCCGGAAATTAGAGGTGTGGGCAATAATACGTTCACCTTCCGGGGCAATAATCTTTTTGAAATGCTCTTTGTTGGTTTTTCTAAATCGTTCAAAATCAATAAAATTGTAGATTACCCGAATCTCTCTCTCTATGTGAAATAGCGCCAGGGTATCCTCCTTCAGGCTTTGCGAAACAGCCGTTACGCCATCGCTTTTATTGATGCTGAATTCCACCACAGGAGCAAAGGCCCGGTTGTTCCCTACCAGTGTAATATCGGTGCCGTGCAAGGTGGTAACTACCGGTATGTACCTGCCTTCAGCCAGCAGGATTTTTTTTGCCATATAAGCCACCGCCGCATGGGGTATGGCATAATGCACATGCAGGATATCCAGGTTTTGGTAATGCACTACATCCACAATTTTGGAGGCCAGTGCCGTATCGTAAGGCGGATATTCAAACAGCGGATAGTCCTCATTATCCACCTCATGATAAAATACATTGGCCTGAAAATGGGCCAGACGCACCGGACGGCGATACGTGATAAAGTGAATTTCGTGGCCTTTTCGGGCCAATCCCAACCCTAGTTCCGTGGCTACAACGCCGGAACCGCCATAAGTAGGATAACAAACAATGCCTATTTTCATATTCTGTTTTTGCTGCCTAAACGGAGAGATTAATGCTTCTTTTCTCCTCTGAAATTTCGCTCACCGGCGGGTATTTCTATGTCGAGATGGTTTTCGCGGGGCGGTATGGGGCAATTGTACCCATCGCTGTACGCGCACCATGGGTTGTAACACTTATTAAAATCCAGCATCAAAATACCGTTTTGAATATCACCCTGCCGAAAATCCAGATACCGGCCTCCTCCGTAGGTGTCTCCACCGTTGCTCAGGTCTTTGAAAGGTAAGAATAAGTGGTCCCGGTATGTGGAGTCCTGAATCAGTTTCAGGTTTTGGTAAATTCGGAGTGTATGCGTTTGATCGCCCAGCTTAAAGGTAAGGCTGCCAAATTGTACATAATCCCGTTTCTGACCACTGTAGGTCATCATGATAAACGGAATAGCATCTGGTGTGCGTTCAAATGCTGCCGGAATAGCCCATTCTTTTTTTGCTGGAAAAAAATCCAGCATCGAAGTGTCGGCAGCGCGCAGGGGCGAGCGTGGATTGGTAAGGAAATCAGCTTTGTATTCCGCCCGGTGATGCGCAAGTTCCTGCTCAAAGGCCGCGAACTCTTTTTGAGAGATGGCCGAAACGGAAAAAAAGATCAAGCAAAGAAAGGTTATAATGCTCTTCATGGTCTGCTAACGTTTACTGATTCGATTTCGGGTGACCTGACGCTGCCGGCTGCATTTGAACCGATCTACATCTTCCGATCGAAGCGCCTCATGTTTGGTGGCTCTTCCCTGAACCCTGGCACGCCATTTTTTCCAGTTCTGAAGGGTCATTTCGTGTTTCATCAGCCGGATCACTTCCGCTTCCGAGAGGCCAAATTGAAAGGTAATGGCTTCAAATGGCGTACGATCTTCCCAAGCCATTTCAATAATGCGATCAATGGACTGATCCGTGAGCTTATATTTCAGATAAAGGGATTTCATTTCATTCAACTATATTAGGTTCAAAACACCGCATCAAAAACACTAAAACACTCAAACACCAAAACACCAAGGTACTAAAACACCCGGCAACGCAAAACAAAGACAATTGCAACTTTGTTGTGGGCAGAATCAATCCTGTACCTTTGCTTTTTATGACGAACGAGTCAAATCTGACCATGACCGACGACCCTACGGCCGAAAGCCGCAAAAAAGATCACATTGAACTGGCCTTTCGCAGTCGTGTGGAATCCGGAGCACTGGATCCCCGGTTTTATTATGAGCCTATGCTGGCAGCGCATCCTGCTTCAGGATCTTTGCCGTCTACGCCATTTATGGGCAAAACCCTGCACACCCCTATATGGGTGTCTTCCATGACTGGCGGTACGGCTATGGCCGGCCGGATAAATCACCACCTTGCACGGGCTTGTGGAGAATTTGGCATGGGTATGGGCCTTGGTTCATGCCGGCAGTTGCTGCATTCCGATGAATATTTGCCGGATTTTGATGTGCGCGATGCCATGGGGTCGGAAGCACTATTATTTGCTAATCTGGGTGTCGCGCAAATTGAAAAGCTTTTGGAGCAAAACCAGTTCGACCGCATTCCCGAATTGTTGCAAAAACTTCGTGCCGATGGACTTATTGTACACGTAAACCCCATGCAGGAAGCCATGCAGCCAGAGGGTGATGTATTCCTGCGCGCTCCATTGGAGGTGATCCGGGAGGTGTTGTCCAAACTACATGCGCCAGTTATCGTAAAAGAAGTTGGTCAGGGTTTTGGGCCGGCCAGTATGCGGGCACTGATGCAATTGCCGCTGGCCGGTATAGAGTTTGCGGCCGGAGGCGGCACTAATTTTGCCAAACTTGAGCTCTTGCGCAGTGATCCCGAAAAAATGGCGGTATTTGAAAAAATGGCAGCAGTGGGACATAGTGCTTCTGAAATGCTGGAGTGGAGTAATATCCTGCATGCCGAACTGGGCACACAATGCCAGGTGGAAAATCTTATACTTTCAGGTGGCGTTTCTGATTTCATGGATGGCTATTACCTGATCCGAAAATCTGCCCTGGCTGCGGTGTACGGCCAGGCTTCCGGGTTCCTGAAATATGCCCAAAATGATTATGAAACGCTGAGAAATTATATTCAATCCCAAATCCGCGGCCTGGAACTGGCCTATGCATTCTTGCAGGTTAAATGATTTATTACCATCATGACAAAAACGATAAACGGCTTTTCCAAACTTTCCAAAACGGAGAAAATTCAGTGGCTGACCGCGAATTTTAGCACGGATTCAGCTTCATCAAAAGCAGTTTTGAGCTCCTGGCAACATGCCGAAGAATCCGTTCAAAAAGTAATCGACGGGTTTACGGAAAACGCCATTGCCAATTATACGTTGCCGTTCAGCATTGCGCCAAATTTCCTGATCAATGGAAAGGAATATGCCGTTCCGATGGTCATTGAAGAAAGCAGTGTGGTGGCTGCCGCCAGTAGTGCCGCCAAATTCTGGCAGGAACGCGGCGGATTTCATGCAGAAATTGTGGGAACAATAAAACTCGGGCAGGTTCATTTTTACTGGCCGGGAAATCCTGAAACCCTGCGTTCCCTGTTCCCGGATCTGAAAGCCCGGTTGCTGGAATCCAGCCGCGACCTGACGGCTAATATGGAGCAGCGAGGCGGGGGTATTCTGGACATTGAACTGATTGATTTTGCTTCCGTTGAGCCGGAATACTATCAGTTGCGCGCGTCTTTCGAGACCTGCGACAGTATGGGCGCCAACTTCATCAATTCTGTTTTGGAGCGGTTTGCGGATACGCTGGAAGATTTTTTTACCGACTACCCTAATCTTTCCGATGTAGAGCGGGATGTAGAGGTTATCATGTCCATTCTTTCCAATTACACTCCGCAATGCAGGGTACGTGCCTGGGTGGAATGCCCCATTCAATCTTTTGCAGAACTGGCACGCTCACAGGGTTTGGATGCAGAGGCGCTTACCCGCCGCTTTCATCGCGCCGTACGCATTGCACAGATTGATCCATACCGGGCCACCACGCATAACAAGGGTATTTACAACGGCATAGACGCGGTAGTGCTGGCAACCGGCAATGATTTCCGGGCCATTGAAGCCTGTGGGCATACTTATGCCAGCCGCGACGGGCAATACCGTAGTTTGAGCTCATGCACGGTAGAGAACGGAACCCTGCGCTTTGAACTGGATATCCCGCTGGCCATGGGTACCGTAGGAGGGTTAACGGCGTTGCACCCGTTGGCTAAACTTAGTCTGGAACTCCTGGGCAATCCCAGTGCGGAGGAACTTATGTGTATTACGGCTGCTGTAGGCCTGGCACAAAATTTTGCTGCCGTACGCTCTTTGATCACTACCGGTATTCAGCAGGGGCATATGAAAATGCACCTCACTAATATCCTCAATCACCTGGGTGCTAATGATGAAGAAGCAGCGGCAGCGCAGCATTATTTTCAGCACCAAACGGTGAGTTTTAGCGCCGTCCGAAGTTTTTTATTGGAAAAACGCTCTTGAATTCGTCGCCCAATGACATTTTCAGGGTTTGTTACGCTCCGTTAAAACAAAGTTAGCCGGCAAGGCATTATACAGGCTTGTTCACCATTTCAACACATAAAACGCTACCATGAAAGTAAAAAATCTCCGTCTTATTGTTCTATTGGCCCTTTTTGCGGCCGTGTTTTCTTTGCAAAGCTGTGAAGGCGATGATCCGAAAGGGCCGGATTGCAATATTCCGAATGCAGACCTTACCTACACCCTCAACATGAAGGGAATTATTGACCAATATTGTATCAGCTGCCATGCCCCAGGAAGTGGCGTAGCCGGTGCTGTAGGCGATTTCCGTACATATGATGGAATTGAAAACTACCTCCATAACGGAGATGTTCTGGAAACCGTAGTGCTTGATAAAACCATGCCCGTAGGCGGTGGTATGAGCCAGGCTCAACGCGACAGCATCAACTGCTGGATTGCTGCAGGGCACCCTGAGTAGGAAGGCACAAAGGCACTTACACGAAGGCACTTACACGAAGGCACAAAGGCGCGAAGGCACAAAG
>JBIKUE010000189.1:0-7080 GCA_044347755.1 Saprospiraceae bacterium | reverse complement strand
CGAAGGCACAAAGGCGCGAAGGCACAAAGTTGTTTGGTTATTACCGGTAATGGTTATTACATATTACCTAAAACTTCCCTTCTTTGTGCCTTTGCGTCTTCGCGCCTTTGTGTCATAGTATAACATTCTTCCATCTTTATCAGTGGCCCTTCTTTGTGCCTTTGCGTCTTCGCGCCTTTGTGTTAGCGCCTTTGTGTTAGCGCCTTAAAAATCAAATTTGATTCCCTGCGCCAGTGGCAATGCCTCGGAGTAGTTGATGGTATTGGTCTGACGGCGCATGTATGCTTTCCAGGAATCGGAGCCGGATTCGCGGCCGCCGCCGGTTTCTTTTTCTCCACCGAAAGCGCCGCCAATTTCTGCACCGGAAGTACCGATGTTCACATTGGCAATACCGCAGTCTGAACCGTTGACCGACAGGAAGCGCTCGGCTTCGCGCAGGTTGGTGGTCATGATGGCCGAAGAAAGTCCCTGAGGCACTGCGTTTTGCAGTGCAATGGCCTCTTCGATGGTTTTGTACTTGATGAGGTACAGGATCGGGGCAAAGGTTTCGTGCTGTACGATGTCCCAGTGGTTTTCCACCTCGGCAATGCAAGGTTTTACGTAGCAGCCGCTTTCGTAGCCCGGGCCGCTCAGTACGCCGCCTTCTACCACGAATTTGCCGCCATGCGCTTTCACGCGCTCAATGGAATGCAGATAGTTTTCCACAGCATGCTTGTCAATCAGCGGCCCCACGTGGTTGTTCGGATCCAGCGGATCGCCAATGCGGAGCTGCGGATATGCTTTGGCCAGAGTGGTTTTCACCTGTTCAAACACGCTTTCATGCACAATGAGTCGGCGGGTGCTGGTGCAGCGCTGACCGGCGGTGCCCACGGCGCCAAAAACAGAGCCGGTGAGTACCATTTTCATATCAGCAGATGGCGTGATGATGATGGCGTTGTTGCCGCCCAGTTCCAGGATGCTCCGGCCGAAACGACCGGCCACTGCCTGGCCCACAATGCGGCCCATTCGTGTGCTGCCTGTGGCGCTGATGAGCGGAACGCGGTGATCCTTGGTGAGGTATTCGCCCACCTTGTAATCGCCGTTGATGATACAGCTGATGCCTTCAGGCAAATCGTTGGCTTTCAGCACTTTCTGGAACAGGTTCTGGCAGGCAATGGAGCACAGCGGCGCTTTTTCCGACGCTTTCCAAATACAAACATCGCCACAAACCCAGGCCAAGGCTGCGTTCCAGGACCAAACAGCTACCGGGAAGTTGAAGGCAGAGATAATGCCCACAATGCCCAGCGGGTGCCATTGCTCGTACATGCGGTGGCCCGGACGCTCGGAGTGCATGGTAAGGCCATATAGCTGGCGGGAAAGTCCCACTGCGAAATCGCAGATATCGATCATTTCCTGTACCTCGCCCCAGCCTTCCTGCAGGCTTTTACCCATTTCGTAGGATACCAGGCGTCCCAGCGGGTCTTTGTACTGGCGCAGCACTTCACCGTACTGGCGCACGATTTCGCCGCGCTTGGGCGCCGGCATGTCGCGCCAAACCTTGAATGCCTGTTCGGCAGACTGGATCACTTGTTCGTATTGGTCGCGGGTGGTAACGCCCACAAAACCAATGGATTGGCCGTTTACGGGGGATACAGATTCAATAAAACGGCGGCTGCCGGAAATGATGTTCTGGCCGGTAGAGGTACCCTGATTTCGGGTGCGCAGGCCGAGTTTTTTTAAAAATTCTTTCGGTTGCATTATTCTGGACTTTGGACTGTTGGACAATGGATATTGGACATGCGCTCGGGGTAATGGATCATTTCAACTTCATCGAGCGCAAGTCCAACGTCCATTGTCCAACAGTCCAACTATCTTAAAAGAAGCGCAAAGGTAGACAGGAAAGTGGAAAAGAAAGGGGGTGAGGCAGAAGAATGGGGTGGATTTCAGAATATTGCAACATGAAAAAATGGTAAATTAACGTGTATTCAGAGGCCTGAAAAGTGAAATGCTGAATATCTTTCCTTATGTTGCAAGCATTCAGCCCCTTACCCCGCGGGGAGGTGAGGTTATATCCCACCTCCCCGCTTCATCATTCTCAGGTATGAAACCCATTGTATTACTTCTGCTTCTTGGTTTTCCATTTCATGTATACTGCCAATACCATGACGCCCACTGGATCAGCGGCGCAGGGTATGAAGGTTGGACCATAGTGCCGAGTAATAAAATTGATTTTAAGGAATATCCGTACGACTTAAAGTTATTTGAAGGCAGTTCAGGCCATTATTTAAGCTCCATCACACTATCTGATCGCAATGGAAATCTACTTTTATATTCCAACGGAATTCAAGTATTAAATAGTCAGCATCAAAAGTTAATAAATGGGGATAGTCTTAATTGGAATGAATTGGCTGAGGACTTTTATGCAGAAGGGCATCCCATGCCGGATGGTATCATTGGATTGCCTGCCAGCCATTCAGATTCCTTATTTTATCTAATTCATTCCTTAGAGGAATATGCCTTGGGGTTTGGCGCCACTGTTTCAAAAATTCTTTATTCCCAGGCCGATATGCGTAATAGTCACGGGATAATCACAATCAAAAACGAAATTTTATGGGAAGGAGCTTTGATAACCAGACTTTCCGCTTGTCGCCATGCCAATGGTCGCGATTGGTGGGTGATGGCACAGGATGATACCCTGAATGTATATTACCGCGCCTTGCTGAAACCTGAAGGCTTTACCCAAATCGATACGCAACAGATAGGATTTCACCCACCCTGGTACCAGTTCAAGGACGGCGGAGGTCAAAACCTTTTTACCCCCAACGGCGCCAAATACATTGATTTTGATGCCTGGAATGGATTGCGCATCTATGATTTCGATCGCTGCAGTGGCTTGCTCTCTAATCCGGTGCTCATCACGTTTCCGCAAAAATGGTCTTTTGGCGCCGGCGCCGCAGTTTCGCCCAACTCTCGTTTTTTGTACGTATCCTCTTCTACCTGGATTGTTCAATACGATCTGGAAGCTCCTGATATTGCCTCCTCAGCAGATACCGTGGCGATATGGCAGGGCCCCTTTCCCAAATTTGCCCGCATGAACCTCATGATGGACGGTAAAATATACATCATGCCTTTTTCCTGGACGCATTACGGACACTTTATCCGGTATCCCAATAACAAAGGAAAGGCCTGCGAGGTGGTGCTGGGGGGCATCCACTTCCCCAATGAAAATTCTGCCACCATACCCCATTTCCCTAATTACAGGCTTGGCCCGCTGCACGGAAGCGCTTGCGATACGCTGGGACTTGCTCCCGGCCCGCTGGCCTGGTGGAGATGGGATCAGGATACTTTACCCCTTAAAATACAATTTACGGATCATTCTGCTTACCAGCCCATTTCCTGGCATTGGGAATTCGGCGACGGTCAGTCTGCCAATGATGTAAATCCCATACACACCTATATGCAGCCCGGTTCTTATCAGGTATGCCTAAGCGTGTGCAACGCCAACGCATGCGATACCATGTGCCGCACCCTTAACCTGCAAAATGTAGCGTCAGAGGAGCCGGGCCAACATCTACCAGCGCTGCAAGTGTACCCCAATCCGGCCTATGATTTTGTCAGTGTTGTATACCAGGGCGGGGTAAAAGATCCTCAATTGCGCCTTACGGATATTTCCGGCAGAACCTGCGCCGTATATCCTTTTGCCTCCTCTTCTTTAACCATTCCTGTGGAAACACTTCCGTCGGGGCTGTACTTTATACAACTGCTGGGAGGTGGTAATGTATTGGCAACCAATAAATTGGTTGTGGCGCATTGATTGCTCAGAAAAAGTGCGTTTAACAAACATGGCAAGTGATAAACACTATTTGTGCTGATCAATCAGCAAAAAAAGCGCGATTTGTGCTGTTCCACCAGCACAAATCGCGCTTTTTTTCACGTTAAACACACTAACAGTTAAGTTTTAGTACTAAGACTTGCGCTCAATGAAGTGAAAATCATCCACTACCCCGAGCGCAAGTCCATCGTCCATTGTCCAACCATCCAACGTCTAATTCGCGTAATCGCTCAAAAACTTCAGGCGCATCAGCTGGATTTCTTCCCAGGTGATTTCGTCGTCTTTGAGTTCCTGGTAAGCCTCGTCGATGGAATCGGTGTCGGCTTCTTTAAAATATTCAATAACGGTTTCGCGTACATACTCGTCTACTACTTTGTTGAGGTAGTAATCGAGGCGAAGTTTGGTGCCGGATTGCACAATGCCGTCCAGTTCTTCGAGCAGTTCGGGCATCGACATGTCGCTGGTTTTGGCAATTTCCTCGAGGCTGATCTTCCGGTCGATGGCCATGATGATATTCACCTTGGTTTTCGACTTGTTGGCCACCGTTTTGATGGTGAAGTCCATCGGCCGCTCAATCTCGTTTTCCTCGCAGTATTTTTTGATGGCGTCCACGAAGGGCTGTCCGTATTTCTGGGCTTTACCCTGCGATACCCCCACGATTTTGGACATATCGTCCATGGAAATCGGGTATTGAGTGGCCATTTCCTCGAGGGATGGGTCCTGGAAGATAACGTACGGCGGCAAGTTGTGCTTTTTGGCAATCTGACGGCGCAAATCTTTCAGGATGTTCATCAGCGGCTCGTCGAGTACTGCAGTGCCGCCTTTTTCGTCGTCGATATCGTAATCGGTGTCTTCGTAGTCGTGGTTGATCGTAATGTGAATAGGTTTTGGATCTTTCAGGTATTCACGACCTTCTTTGGAGACTTTCAGGATGCCGAATTGCTCAATTTCCTTGTAGATCAGGTTGTTGATCATGGCGTGGCGGAAAATGGAGCTCCAGAAGTTTTCGTCCCGGTCATCGCCCACGCCGAAGTTTTCCATTTCGGAAAAACGGAAATCCTTCATTTCCTTGGTTTCGTTGCCGCGGATGAAATCCATCACCGTTTTCATCAGGTAGTTTTCGTTCAGGTCGAGAATGGCCTTAATAACGGCGGCAATCTCTTCCTTCACTTCCATTTTTTCCTTTGGATTCTTGCAGTTGTCGCACATTTTATGGCAATTATCCTCATGGAAATCTTCGCCAAAGTAGTGCAGCAGGAATCGGCGGCGGCAGGAAGCGGTTTCAGCATAGGCCACTACCTCCTGCATCAGTTGAGCGCCCATTTCGCGCTCGGCTACGGGTTTATCGCGCAGGAATTTCTCCAGGCGCAGGATATCGTTGTAGTTGTAAAATGCGATGCACTTTCCGCCCAGACCATCCCGACCGGCGCGACCGGTTTCCTGGTAATAGTTTTCGATGGATTTAGGCATGTCGTAGTGCATCACAAAGCGCACATCCGGCTTGTCAATACCCATCCCGAATGCGATGGTAGCGCAGATCACGTCGATTTCCTCCATCAGGAAGTTATCCTGCGTGTTGGCGCGGGTTTTGGGGTCCAGACCGGCGTGATAAGGTGCGGCTTTAATGTCGTTCACGCACAACATCTCGGCGATGTCTTCGGCTGTCTTCCTATTTTGTACGTAAATGATGCCGGACTCCCCGGGAAACTCCTCCTTGATCGTTTGGATGATCTGCTTGATCGTTTGATCTTTTTTGATCTTCGGGCGAATCTCGTAGAAGAGGTTATCGCGGTTAAAGGATGACACAAAAGTGTTCTCTTCGGCCATGTCGAGGTTTTTCAGGATGTCCTGTTGCACCTTTGGGGTTGCGGTTGCGGTGAGCGCCATAATAGGCACATCACGGGCTACAGCGTCCAGCATCACGCGGATACGGCGGTATTCCGGGCGGAAATCGTGTCCCCATTCGGAGATACAGTGGGCCTCGTCAACGGCTACAAAGGAGATATCTGAATTTTGGAAGAACTCGATGTTTTCTTCTTTGGTGAGGGTTTCCGGTGCTACATATAATATTTTGGTGCGCCCGTCGGTGATATCCTGTTTCACCTTTTTCATTTGCGCCTTGGTAAGCGAGGAATTGAGGAAGTGAGCTACTTCATCTTCATCGGAATAGCCCCGGATACTGTCTACCTGATTTTTCATCAGGGCGATGAGAGGACTGATTACAATAGCGGTACCCGGCAGCATGAGCGCTGGCAATTGATAGCAGAGGCTTTTGCCGCCGCCTGTAGGCATGATTACGAAAGTATCTTTTTTATCCAGCAGGCTTTGAATAATGGTTGCCTGCTCAGCTTTAAAGGAATCAAAGCCAAAATATTTCTGAAGGCTTTCAACTAGCGCGCCATGACCGTTAGCAATTTCTGACATCTTCTAAATGCGTTGTATTATACCATGATATGCCGAATGAGACCGACATTTGAGCGTTCTATTCATTTGGAGGTTTTTGCATTGCTGTTTTCAAACCTTATAGGTTTCCAAAACCTATAAGGTTTGAAAACAGCAATGCAAAAACCAGGTAGTTTGGGTCCCCTCTTTTTTTTTCAAAACCGGGAGTCTTTACCCCCCTTTTTTAAAAAGACGCCAAAGATAGAAAAACAATAATCATAAAACCCACAAATATTTGTCTGATTTTTTTAAAAAAATCTTAGGCCTTCAGTTTATAATTTGGCAAAACCCGAAAATAAAGCATCAAAACCACATTAAATTTTGCATATGAATTCCATTCAAGCTCGCTATGCTAGACTGCTCACCCATTATTGTTTGCAAGTTCGCCCTGGCGATAAAGTGTTCATTGCCAGTACGTTACTGGCAGAGCCTCTGGTGCGGGAAGTGTACCGGGAGGCCTATGCCGCCGGTGCGGCCCTGGTAGAAGTAGACTGGGCTTTCCGTGAGCGCGACCGTATTTTATTCCAGCATGCGAGTCATGAGGCCCTGATGAACCCGCCTACCCTGCAGCGTTTGGCAATGGAAACCTTTGATTGTTATTTGAATATCAGGGCTCCTTATAATCTCCGGGAAGGGAATGGCGCCACTCCGGAACGCGCCGAAATCCGGAACAAGGCCCTGGCCCCCATCAACAAACTTTATTTTGAACGCACTGCCGACCGCCGGTTGCGGCGCAATTTGTGCCAATATCCTACGGATGCTTCTGCCCAGGAAGCCGGCATGAGTTTGAGCGAATACGAGCAATTTGTATATGGAGCCTGCAAATT
>JBIKUE010000086.1:0-20388 GCA_044347755.1 Saprospiraceae bacterium | reverse complement strand
CTCTTTCCTCTCCATTATGTCCACAAAGCCCTTCACAAATGGGGCCACCGTTGTGTATTTTTATGGAAAATTGGGCACTACCTCCTAAGGAAGAGGTCACACCAATTATGGCTGTGGCTGGATAACCGCCTGGTGGATTATAATTCCCCAAACTTGTAATCTTTAGGTTCTTATTGCCCGGGCCAGAGGCAACCCCTGTCCATGAAGTTGGATATGTCCAGGTAAAAGTGGCTCCGGGAAAATCGGTGGCACTGTAGTGGTATGGAAATGTGGTGAAATCTGTGCAAATGATTCTTTCCCCACTAATCGTTAAGCAATTTCCTGAGTAAGGAGCGCCCACTCCGACTGCAGCCCAGGCATTGGTGGTCTGTATTACCTCGTTTGAACAGACCCCGTAGAGTTGATTGGCAGCACTAATTGCTCCTAAACGGGCAGCTGGGTGATTAGCATTCGACCCTAGAAAAAAAGTAAGGTTGGTGTAGGCTATACGAGCTGCTTTATCTATTCCAATGCCCTGTACAATTACGCCATTTTGTGTTCCACCTTGAGATAAAAGATAAAACCAATGGTTTTGAACCCCAGCATTTGTATGGACGCCACAATTATCACCAGGATCATTCGCACTGCCAGGAATGCATCCAATTGTATTTACCCAAAGTGGATCAGTAAGATAAGTGCTCGGGTTTGCTGTATTAGAGGGAGTCTGCATGTCTCTAATAGTTGATGCATCTTCACCTATTGTCCAATTGTTTGAACCCCGAGAAAAATCCTCAATCATCGTTCCAAAAATATCACAAAAAGATTCAATCAGGGCGCCCGATTCGCCAAATGTGTTAAGGTTCGCACTAAACCTTACCACCCCATGCGTGAACTCATGTCCTGCAATATCTAATGTGGCAGAGTTAAGACCTTGTGCATCTGGGCCGAACTCCAAATATGTGATTTCTCCCAAATCCGAATAGGAGGCAGAAAACCATGTCGAGCCAGCTCATATTCTAATTCTTCTGTTAGAGTTATCAGTACCATTTCTGCCATGAATGTTTTTAAAATAATCCCAAGATTGGCTTACCGCCCAATGTGCCGAAGAATTCAAGGATTGATCAGCTCCCCAATTATCGTCCAGGTCAAAAATATCATTTGTGCGATTCCAGCTTTTTAATGGAGGGTGAAACATATTGAAGGGAGGCGAGTTGGTGGAAGGCCCCCTTTTAGTTTCAATTCTCTTTCCATTATCATCTGCTACCATATGATGGTGGCCATGTAAAATCCCCCCAAACCATTTTGTGTCAAGAGTTTGTGTGCCATCATATAATGTTACTGCTGGGCCATTAGATCTTACTTCTGAGATGTGCTTTTCGATTACTCCAGAAATCGCATTTACATAAATTGTCAAATTAGTACCAGGATCAGTAGTAATAATCCCAAATTTCCAAGTTAGCCTATAATTTCCAGCTTCTAGTGTGGTTCCTGGCAAGGATGTCAGAATAAGACTGCCTGTTGGGTAATAAGTTGCATTGGGGTCGCCAGTGTCATCTTTAATATCTTGTTCCCAGTCCGGGTTTTCCCAAGCGTACTGACTTGCACCGATGAAAATTTTTGCGTTGTTGAGCGCGTGAGCTTCTGTAATAACCGGTTGTGCATTAAAGTTAAGTCCTTCAATGATTTTACCATGTAGCAAATAAACATAACAGTCTCGCACGTGCTCGAAAATTTCTCCGCCCTCAACTTCAATATTCTTGTAGTACTGTTGGTATCTGTTATGGGTGTTGCCTTGTTCATCTGCCTCAGATTTTACAAGTACCATGTTGTCATTGGCAGAAAGCCCTGCGGCCGAAGCCTGTTCGCTAAATAGTTGTCCTTCTTTCAAGTCAGACGAATTTTTAAAGAACAGCCAACCTTGAGGATCACTGCTTTCAATTCGGTCTTGAATGAAAGTGTTGCCCGTTTGTAAAAGTGTCGGAGTTGTGTTGGTTTGGGCGCTAGCCAGGTTCATCGCCAAAAGAGATACAAATAGCGACAAAACCCGTGAAAAACATTGAAGCTGTTTCATAAAAAACAAGTTTGAGAATGAAGAAAAAGGTATGGCTCAAAGGTCAATACAAATTTTGTTCACCTCAAAAGGACAAAATCGGACAAAAAAGGATAACATCGGACAGTGAAGATTTTTTAATCCTGTTCACGTGTCTGAGCCATTCAGTTCTGTTTCAGAGGAGTTCCTGGAATTTAATTCGGCCAGTAGTTTTTCCCAAACGATTGGGGGCATCGCCGTTTTGTCCCATTTGAATCCGATTTTTCTCATGTAGCGGCTCAGCGTTTTAGGGTGAATCTGAAGTTCCCGGGCAAGAGTTTTTCTGCTTTTAAAAGGTTTCATGTTTTGAATAGCGTTTTGTGACCTATTAAGATAGAAACGACCAATACTTCATAATGAAACGATGGCATGATTACCAGTAAGTTGGAAACCTTATTGCCATCTACGCCCTATTTTTTGGTCGAATGCACAAATATGCGGGAGTACTCCTCGGAAAAAATATAACACTTTTTTAGGGCTTTTCCCCGTCCAGTTTGGCGTTTTCGGGAACACGATGTGGCGATAATATTCACCAATGCTTCTGTGTACACACTAAAATTATTGATAATCAATACTTTGCTACTGAATCAACGGTCCTATTAAGCAAGACCTGTTCCGAGGACGTCGGGAAGACTCAAACACGGCGGAGGTAAATTGGTACAAGGATTAACCCAACGGTAAAAAGTTAGAGCATGTTTGGGATTTTCCCGATCTATCGGGAGCCTGAGCTACGTGACTGAAAAAAGGTGAAAAATGGCGGAAAAAGGACAGTTTTTAGCCCGGCGAGAAAGTCCCAAACATGATCTTAAAGTACATAAGTGACGAGTACATGAGTACATGATTGAAAAAGGAAGCGCTCGGCCCGGCATCCGTATAAATGCCAAACCGAGCGCCCCCCTCTTTACTCATGTACTAATGTACTCATGTACTCATGTACTCGTCACTCCTGTACCCTACACACTCATCGGATCCACTTTATCACTCACAATACCGTATTTCTTGATAAACTCCTTCACCGCTTTATCCGAGATTTTTCCTTGCTTGTGCAGCAAACGAACGGCCGCCAGGGCAATGTATTTCGGGCTGATCTCAAAATAATCGCGCAGGTTTTCGCGACTTTCTGACAAGCCAAATCCATCCGTGCCTAATGCCATGAAGGATTCCGGCATCCAGGGCGACAACTGTCCGGCGGTGACTTTGATCCAGTCGTTGGCGCTCACAAAAACGCCTTCTTCACCTTTGAGGGCTTGTTTCACAAACGGTACGCGCTCTGTTTCTCCCGGGTTAAGCATGTTCCAACGGTCGCAGGCTATTGCATCCCGATAAAGTTCGGTCCAGGAAGTAGCGCTCCAGATATCGGTGCTGACGCCTTCTTTTTCCAGGATTTCTGCGGCTTCCAGCACCTGTTTCATGATCACCCCGGAGCCAAATAAATGCGCTTTGGCGCCGCCTTTGGTGCTGGATTTTTGATAGCGGTACAAGCCCTTGCGGATGCCTTCTTCCACGCCTTTAGGCATTTCCGGCATCAGCAGGTTTTCGTTGTACAGGGTGATGTAGTAAATCTTGGATTCGTTTTCCTGATACATGCGGCGCAAGCCGTCCTGTACAATCACCGCCAGTTCGTAGCCAAAAGCAGGATCGTAAGGGATCACGCTCGGCATGGTTTGCGCCAGCAAGATGGAGTGACCGTCCTGGTGCTGCAAACCTTCCCCGTTCAGGGTGGTCCTACCGGCAGTGGCGCCCAGGAGGAAGCCTTTGCACATCATATCGGCAGCAGCCCAAACCATATCGCCCACACGCTGGAAGCCAAACATGGAGTAGTAAATGTAGAATGGCACGGTTGGAACGCCATGAAGAGCGTAAGCGGTCCCTGCTGCTGTGAAGCTGGCGGTAGCGCCGTCCTCATTGATACCTTCCTGCAAAACCTGACCGGTTTTGGATTCTTTGTATTTGATTACCGCGATACCAATTTCGAGCGGGGTGTACAACTGGCCTTTCTGGTTCCAGATTTGCACCGAGTTGAAAAGCGGTTCCATTCCAAAGGTTTGGGCTTCATCTGGTACAATGGGCACGATATACTTGCCAATTTCCGGATTTTTGATCAGTTGACCCAAGATATCCATCATGGCGCCAGTGGTAGAAACCGTTTTGCCAGCCTCGCTTCCTTTGAGTTGTTTTTCAAAATTGCTCAAATCAGGAGCCTTGAAAGCAGGGTATACATCAGAACGCTCCGGCAAGAATCCGCCCAATTTTTCGCGTCTTTCCACCAGGTATTTCCGCTCCGGAGCATCAGCTGCCGGCCACCAGAATTTGGCCTCGCGGGCTTCTTCATCCGTAAGTGGAATTTGGTAGCGGTTTTTGATCTCCACTCGGAAATCATCGCTCAAGTCCTTTGTCTGGTGGGCTTTATTTTTGCCTTCGGCAGATTTACCCATGCCATAGCCTTTAACGGTTTTCACGATAATGGCTACCGGTTTACCTGAACGAACTGCTTTTTCATAGGCGGCGTATACTTTATGCGCATCATGACCCCCGCGACGCATTTTACCCAACTGCTCGTCTGTATAAGCGGCCAGCAGTGCGGTTATACGTTCGCTTAAGTCGTCTTGTACGATTTCTTTGCCGTTATGCTGACCAACCAGCATTTTCCGCACAAAAGCGCCATCATTGGTGGATGCAATTTCCTGGAAGTGCCCGTCAAGCATACGGTCAAAACGCTCCAAAAGAACGCCTTCTTCATCTTTGGCCAAAAGCTCGTCCCATTCGTTGGCCCAAACCACCTTGATTACATCCCAGCCGGCGCCAAAGAAATGGCGTTCTACTTCCTGAATGATTTTGCCATTGCCGCGCACCGGACCATCCAGGCGCTGCAGATTGCAATGTACTACGAATACCAGGTTGTTCAGATTTTCGCGGGTGGCCATACCGATGGTACCGTAGATTTCCGGTTCGTCTATTTCACCATCACCAATGAAGTGCCACACTTTACCGCCATTTTCCGGTTTTAAGCCACGATTTTCCAGGTATTTGGCAAAGCGTGCCTGATAAACGGCCGTCATTGGACCAAGACCCATACTTACCGTTGGCGCCTGCCAGAAATTCGGCATGCGGCGCGGGTGTGGGTAGGAGGATACGCCGCCCAGAGTCTCCTGCCGGAAATCGGCGATAGCTTGTTCCGGCAAACGACCTTCAAATACCGCGCGCGCATAAATGCCGGGCGAGGCATGGCCCTGGAACATGAGCAAATCGCCTCCGTAATCAGCCGAACGTTTGCGCAGGAAATGGTTGAACAGAACCTCCAGCATGGTGGCACAGGCAGCATATGTGGCAATGTGTCCGCCCAAGGCCAGGTTTTTATCCTGTGCCTGCAAAACCATTGCCTGTGCGTTCCAGCGAAGGATATTTTCAATTTTTGACTCCAATTCCAGATCGCCGGGGTAAGCCGGTTGATCCTCCGGAGCAATCGTATTCATGTAAGGCGTATTCAAGGCAGAACCGCCTGTGGCGGCGCCATGTTTGGCCAGCATACGGCGGAGCGCCTGTAAAAGCTCCTCCGAACGGGATTTGCCCAGGCTCTCCAGCACTTCCTCCAGTGCCTCCAGCCATTCTTGTTGTTCCAGTTTCCAGTCGTCAATTAAGTGTGCGTCGCCCATGTTATTTGTTGAGTAAGAGAGGGAATCCGTATGATTTGCCGGCAAAAATAGACAGCCTGATGTGAGTTCTGTCAATAATGACTGATAATTCCACTCATTATTCTTCCAGGATGCATTCAAACACCTCGGAAAAGTGGATTTTGATGTGTTGTTTTACCTCTTCAAGCGGTATTTCCCTGCCAAGTAGTTGCGCCATGGAGGTTACCGTTTTATCATCATCATTGATACCACAGGGTACAATATGGCGGAAATAGTCGAGATCTGTATTTACGTTAAACGCCCAGCCATGGAGGGTGGTCCAGCGGGAAAGATGTACGCCAATGGCACATATTTTTCGTTGAGTAGCCGCTTCCGCATCTATGGCAGGTGTTTGAACCCAAACGCCCGTGTATTCTTTAATCCGGTATCCTTCTATGCCATATGCTGCCAGGGTGCGAATAATCACCTCCTCTATATTCCGGACGTACCGATGGACATCGGTGAAAAAACGTTCCAGATCCAGAATAGGGTAGCCCACAATTTGTCCCGGACCATGATACGTAATATCGCCACCCCGATTGATGGGGAAAAACGAAATGCCACGCTCGTGCAGCTCGGTTTCTGTGAGCAATAAATGGTCCATAGACCCGCTTTTGCCCAATGTGTACACGGGCGGATGCTCCACCAGCAAGAGTTGGTGTGCCTGCGTATAGGACTCCAGTGGCTGTCCGCGGTGACTGATTTTATGCGCAATCAACGCTTGATGAACAGCCGTTTGATAATCCCAGGCTTCCTGATAGCCCATGCTACCAAGATCTTTGTACTGGACGGTTTCCATGTACGGCAAAGGTCGATAATTTGATGGTAAGCAAAGGTGTAGAACGTATTTATGTCTGCAGGGTTCACCAATGGATAATGGACGGAATTCTAATCAAATGCTAAAGCGGTTTGCTTGAACTGATGTTTCTTTGTGGTGGTATAACCAATTTAACTAAACATACATTATGGTTCTGATAAACAACCCATGGAAGGTCTGGTTGGTTCTTTTTACCTTGCTTTGCTGTAACCAGTTGGCCATAGCCCAGCAAAAATCCGTTGCCAGGCGTTGGAATGAGGTCATGTTGCAAGCCATCCGGGAAGATCTGGCGCGTCCGCCCGTACAGGCACGCAACCTGTTTCACGTATCTATGGCCATGTGGGATGCCTGGGCAGCTTACGATACCCTGAGCGCAGATACTTACCTGCTGGGCAAGACAGTGGGCAATTTCACCTGTCAGTTCGATGGCGTTCCTCAACCACCAGACATACGGGCGGCAAGGGAAAAAGCCATGAGCTATGCCGCATACCGGATATTGAGCCGCAGATTTCAAAACTCGCCCAATTCGGTTGCCAGTATCCAACGTTTCCGGAATTTAATGGGCCAGTTGGGATATGATTGGACTATCAATTCCAATTTTTACCAATCTGGCGATCCGGCTGCTTTGGGTAATTATATTGGAGATTGTGTTGGATTTTACGGCTTAACAGATGGCGCCAACGAGCCTCAAAATTATGCCTACATCCATTACGTTCCTGTAAACCCTTCTATGACGCCTGATAGTGCAGGTAATCCAACCATCATGGATCCTAATCGATGGCAACCTTTGAGACTCAATAATGCATTAGACCAACAAGGCAACCCTATTCCGGCACTCCAAAGATTTCAAAGCCCGGAATGGGGTAGGGTCGTGCCCTTCGCTTTGGCAGACTCTTCAAAAACCGTTTATCAGCGAAATAACAGCGATTGGCCGGTATACCACGATCCGGGTGCACCTGCATTCCTGGATACCGTTGATGGTGGAGGGGAATCCGAGGTGTATAAATGGAACCATAGCCTGGTTGCTATTTGGTCATCGCACCTAAGTCCGGAAGACAGCGTCATTTGGGATATTTCACCGGCAAGTATTGGCAATACGCCCTGGCTTCCAACTACGTTTCAGGAGTACAAAGATTTTTATCTGTTGAGCGGAGGCGGTCCAAGCCTCGGTCGGCCCATAAATCCAAAAACAGGACAACCTTACCAGCCACAATGGGTACCCCGCGGTGACTACACCCGTGTACTGGCTCAATTTTGGGCAGACGGTCCCAATTCCGAAACCCCTCCCGGGCACTGGTTTTCTATCTTGAACAAGGTGATGGATCACCCGGAGTTTGTACGCAAATTTAATGGGGTGGGACCAACATTGGATACGCTTGAGTATGATATTAAGGCCTATTTTACGCTAGGGGGCGCCTTACACGACGCAGCTATTGCCGCCTGGGGAATTAAAGGATGGTATGATGGAATTCGACCCATTTCTGCCCTTCGTTATATGGCTGATCGTGGTCAGAGTTCAGATCCCTTTGACCTAAGTTTTAATATTTCTGGTATTCCTCTTCAACCTGGATATATTGAGTTAGTCAGAGCAGGCGATCCACTTGCCGGATCAGGAGGAGAAAACATAGGTAAGATCAAATTTTTTGCCTGGAAGGGGCACGATTCTATTATAAATCCGGCTACCGATGTAGCCGGGGTAGGATGGACTCTGGCGGAGCGATGGTGGCCGGTTTTCCGGAAAAATTTTGTTACGCCTCCGTTCGCTGGTTATATTTCCGGACATTCTACTTACTCCCGAGCTGCTGCAGAAGCCATTACGTTGCTCACCGGAGATGAATATTTCCCGGGAGGGATGGGGGAGTTTCACATTCCTGCCAACAGTGGTTTCCTGGGTGTGGAAAAGGGGCCAAGTGTAGACGTTACCCTTCAGTGGGCTACTTACCGTGATGCCTCGGACCAAACCAGTTTATCCAGAATTTGGGGCGGTATTCACCCGCCGGAAGATGATATTCCCGGTAGAAAAATTGGCGCCCGGGTTGGTATAGACGCTTTTTACAGAGCTAAACAAATATTTTACTTCAATGACGCTGACCAGGATGGGTTTGATATTATTGTAGATTGCGATGATTCCAACCCTAATGTATTTCCAGCTGCCCCAGAAATTTGCGATCAATTGGACAATGACTGCAACGGAACAGCGGATGACGGGCTACCTCTATTCACTTATTTCAGAGATTTTGACGGCGATGGATTTGGCGATACGACTTCTGTGCTACAAACCTGTGAGGAGAATCCTCCTTCAGGATATGTGACAAACAATATGGATTGCATTGATTACAATGCAGATTCCTATCCTGGTGCTCCTGAAATTTGCGACGGCCTGGATAATGATTGCAATGGTGATGCAGATGACGGACTTACGTTCACGATATATTACGAAGATCAGGATGGCGACGGTTTTGGTACAACTACCAGTAAA
Source organism: Saprospiraceae bacterium (assembly GCA_044347755.1). GTDB lineage: Bacteria > Bacteroidota > Bacteroidia > Chitinophagales > Saprospiraceae > M3007. The sequence goes on along the minus strand of JBIKUE010000086.1, from coordinate 11,353 downwards.
GCACCCTTTTGTACGCCTGAGCCTCCAGGCGGATTTGTAGCCAATAACCTGGATTGCAATGACAATAACCCCAATATCCATCCTGAAATAGTGGAGATATGCGATGATATAGACAATAACTGCGATGGGGTTATCGACGAAGAGTTGTTATTCATAAACTACTTCACTGATGCGGATGGTGATGGTTTTGGAAGCCCGGTAGATACTTTCAGAACTTGCCTGGGAATAATTCCGGTTGGGTTTGCTGGAAATACACTGGATTGTGATGATTTCAATGCTTTAGTTAATCCGGATGGATCAGAAGGAAATGGGCCGGATGGCCTGGACAATGATTGCAATGGTGTGATTGATGATTTTCTGAGCACGCATGCGCTTGTTCATCAAATCAATATTTTCCCTAATCCGGTTCAGGACCAGCTAATAGTAAATTTCAATCCGGAAATTGGTTTAAAAGTGGTCCAGGTGATGAACACACAGGGCATCATTTTATCCATCGTAAACGTTCCCTCAGGCTCCGGCCAGGTGATACTTGATCTTGGTTCGCTGGCGAGTGGTGTGTATGGGCTGAACGTGATTATGGAGGAAGACCAAAGGATCTGGCTGACTTCAATAGTGAAATGGTAATAGCATTGATTCGGTGATATAAATAGACTTGTTGCGACGGGGTACTGTTTGCGCGATGCGGCCAAATTTTCTTTTATACGGCGTTGTCCCGAGTACTCGGGACGCCGAATTGCCCGCATGCGACTGCAAATTTTGCCTTGTCTAAAATAAAATTTGCTGCCACCTCGCACAAACGCCCCCATCGCAACAAGTCTAATAAACATGAGTCGTCCCGAATTTGGGGGGGGCATGTTTTGTTTATGGCCTTTCGAGGCAGACCTCGGCAGAGGTCTCACCTTTGTAGCAACATGGTATAGGTGATTTTAGGACCTCGCAAGAGGTCCAACCTCGCGGCGTAAGTTGGACATCTTGCGAGGCCCGGGATGCGATTTGATCATATAAACAGGAGCAATCATGAAAAATTTGGAATGACTCATGTTTGTTTGCTCCGCTTGATCAATATCAATATCCTGCGGCGGCATCATCACCCCGCTGATCAGCAACGCCCTGCCATTTTCCGTCAGGAAGACGAATAATACCTTCCACACGCCCAATTGGGTCGCGATAATTTATTTTGTGTCCCATTTTTTCGAGTTTGGCTTGAACTTCTTCTGTGAAGCAGCCCTCTTCTGCTGATATTTGATTGGGTTTCCATTGGTGGTGAAAACGCTTTCCCTGAATAGCTTCTGGCAAGCTCATGCCAAATTCTGTCACATTAACGATGACCTGGAACACACTGGTTGGGATGGTTGTTCCTCCTGGAGTGCCTAAAACCATCCAGTTTTTGCCATTTTTAGCGACAATCGTAGGTGTCATGCTGCTAAGTGGCCGCTTTCCTGGGGCAATGGCATTGGCTTTGCCCCCAACTGCACCGTATAAATTTGGGGCGCCAGCTTTGGCACTGAAATCATCCATCTCATTATTTAGGATGAATCCTGCACCGCCAACCACTGTTCTGGAGCCATAACTATCATTCAATGTGGTGGTTACAGAAACTGCATTGCCTTCTCGATCCACAATAGAGTAGTGCGTGGTTTCTTCACTTTCCTTTATTGCCCCGGCCAGGATGGTTGAACTATTGGATACTGTATCCCGCTTGAAATCAGCCATCCTCGCTTTGATATACATCGGATCTGTAAGGGTATTAACTGGAACCTTCCAGAAGTCCGGGTCGCCCATATGTTCCGCACGGTCAGCGTAAGCTCTTCTTTCCGCCTCACTCATCAGGTGTACGGATTCTGCAGAATGGAAGCCATATGATTTCATAGGATATTCACCGACCATGGCAAGCAGTTGCCGGAGGATGATGCCGCCGCTGCTGGGTGGTGGCATGGTAATAATATGCAGGTCTTTCCAGTCAAATTCCAGCGGTGTACGCCAAACGCTTTTGTAAGATTTTAGATCTTCCAGAGTGATAAGACCACCTTTTTTCTCCATTTCCTTCACAATGAGCGTTGCCGTAGCACCGGAGTAAAATCCGTTTCTACCATCGCCTGCGATTCTGCGAAGGGTTTGGGCAAGTTCTTTTTGAATCAGCCATTCTCCGGCTTTCCAATCCTGAAATTTAACAAAAGCAGGGCTAAGACTGCTGTTACGTGCAAATGTGAGTCGTTCCTCATTCAGGTTTTGAGCTTCCTGCTCGGTTATTTGATACCCTTTGTCTGCCAGCTCTATGGCAGGTGTTACTACTTCTCCCCAAGTGAGTCGGCCATGATTGGTATGCGCTTCCCACATACCATCTACGGTGCCTGGAACTCCACATGCCAGTACTCCGTACCTGCTTTTGTTGGCAAGTACATTGCCCAGTGAATCCTGATACATTTTTTCCTGAGCAGCAGCAGGTGCTTTCTCCCGATAATCCAGAGCCAATACTTTTTTTCCCTTTGCATCCCGGTAAATCAGGAACCCTCCACCGCCAATATTGCCGGCCTGTGGATAAACAACTGCCAAAGCAAATTGCACAGCCACAGCGGCATCAATTGCATTCCCTCCCTTTTTCAAAATATCCAGACCAACTTTAGTTGCCAATGGATGAGCCGTTACCACCATGGCAGTATCGGCCACAACTTCTTTATTTATCTGATATGGAAATGGTACCAACTGACCAAAACCAATCAGTGAACGGGTCAGAAATAACAGTAAAAAGACTGATTTGATATTTTTCATGGTTGAAAGTATTCGAAAGCCGCTAAGGTATGAAGCTGATGCATAGGGATAAAAAAAACAGGGCACTAACTGATTACTCAGCAGCACCCTGTATAACCCCAAAAAACCAAATGAAAACTTCTTAAAATGACACCCGAAGGTGAAAAATTGCATGTAAAACTTCAGAAAAACAATCAATTAGACGATTTTCTGTGAATGCAAAGGTAATGATTGATTAATATGAATCACAAGAGCAGGCAGTTTTTTTATGTCGAAAATTATCATATAAACGCTATTAGAATAAAAAATAGCTAAAAATACATTGTTAGATTAGTTAAAAAGTTGTTTTTTGTCAAATCCTTGTTTGTAAATAATAAAGCTTATCCGAAATGGGATTTGAGGTTTCCCCAAAAAACTGTCACATTTGTCCCAAGATTTAGCACATGAAATTGCGTCCAGTTTTATTATCCATGTTGATTTCCGCAATATGCCTTGCATCGTGCGGCGGAGATACGGAATCCATCGTTCAGGAAAAAGTTGCAGAGCGGGTGGATGCTTTTATCCGAAAAAAGCGGGAAGAATGCCGGGAATCCCTGTTGCAAAAAGCAGAGAAGACCGTCGACTCGCTCCTGCTTCAGGAAGCGCAATCCGCATTGAATGATTCCTTGGGCAGGTTGCGACCCGGCAGACCCTTTCAGCCGGCTGCTGTTCCTCCGATAGATTCCTTATCTGTTCAGCCAATCTTTAAATCCTCCAAACCGGCATCTGGTTCCGGCAAATAAGGTGTACCGTTGCCGCGTCCTAAAGGGCGCGGTTAAAGGGTTATTCTGCAGGCAGCTTAGACGCATCCGTAATTCGTGCAACCGGGTACATCCGATGCGTGGGTTCATACCAGGGTGATTTCCGGTACACCCAGTCTAATTGTAATGAAGCATCTGCGGCAAATTCCGGCTCAGCCTTTCTCTTGGCATCTAATTCTGCTTTCACAGAAGGATTTTCCTTTAAAAATTGAGCGGCCAGATCTTCGAACACATAGGCGGAGAAATACTCTTTTTGCATTAGGATGGGCTCAAAGAAATTCCAGGCAAACCACGAATCGGGTGCGTTTGGCTCCAGTGTTTCGAGTAGGTAACGGTTGGCAGGCTGATTGGTCAGGATAACCATATCTCCTTTGCTGAAGCTACGTTTGATTTGTTTCTTTTCCAGCGTCACGCTATGGTGGAAATAGTGGCCCTCCCAACCGTTTCTGGTTTTGAAATCCTTGATAAAATAGGTTTCTGTGTCAATGGTTATATCCTGGCTGAGGGCGGTCATTTTCACACCGTTTATTTTTAGCCGTTCAATCACATGCTCCCAGGCAAACGGTATGATATAGGCCGCCGGCTTGTCCACCTTGATTTGTGGCACAAAATGATTGTAATAAGGAATTTTCTTCTCATATGGGGCATTCCGGTCATACCATAGCCTTGACAAACCACTCACTTCTGAAGGCTTGTATTTGGCCTCATACCCTTTGAAGGTGATTATGTCCTGTTTTTTCTGATCCATGGCATAGTCCAGCACGAACTCCGTTTTGGTGCGGGTGTTCTCCCATGCTTTTGCCCGCGCATCCCTGATCTCCGGAATGTGCTTTGCCATAAAATGAAGCACTACATCCATAAAATGATATGTACTCCATACCCGGTCCTTGAACGGTTTAAGCATATGGGTTTCCGGCATAAAGCCAATCGTATTCCAAAGTGCGGCATAACCTGTTGAGTAACGCCCATAATCGCAGAATCCAACAATGCCTGAATCAGGGGTTTCTTTAGGAGAGTCTACATAAGGAATCATTTCCCACTTGCGTGCTTTCATTTCTGCATACAGTTCAGGCAGCATGGTTTGCTCCAAAAACTCACCTAATGGCGCTTCCAGCTTATTATGCTGGGTCGCAATCAGCGTCATGGTATACTGATAATCAGCTCCATTACTGGTGTGATTATCCACAAAAATATCAGGCAGCCAGGTGGTAAATATCTGGTTGAAACTGCGCGCATTTCGGGAGTCGCACTTCAAAAAATCGCGGTTAAGGTCGTAATTGCGAGCATTTCCCCGGAATCCATAAGCCTCCGGGCCATCCTGATTAGCGCGGGAGAAAGAGCCCCGGTTCAGGCATCCATCAATGTTATAAACGGGTATAACCACCAGCACTACATGTTCCAGCGTTTTTTGCCATTCCTTTTTCTCCAGATAATCCCGAAGCAACATGATGGTGGCGTCAATACCCTCCGGCTCACCGGGATGTATGCCGTTGTTGATCAATAAAATGCGCTTGCCGGACTTTCGAATGGCCTCCGGTTCAAAAACCCCTGCCGTATTTAAAACCGCCACATGCAACGGATGTCCGCTGTCTGTACTGCCTGCCGTGCTCAAATGGAATATATCAGGATAAGCAGCTGCCATCTTTTCATAACAGAAAATGGCTTCCTGATAGGTAAGGGTTTGATTGGAATTCGACTCAAAAGGAATGGTAAAGTGCGCCATTTTGGGTGGATGGTTAAGATGTCGGTTGCAGGAAATAAAGAGGAAAAACAGGAGCAACCAAAAATAAGATCTGTTCATATGAGCATTCACATGGGTATGTCTGAAAAATACTGCAGGTATTTTTCAGACATACCCAGGGCAAAGGTAGCAACAAAAAAAGCGGAGACAAGGCCAAACCTTACTTGTCTCCGCTTTAGCAAAAAGCCTGATAAATGGAACTACCGCTGATTCCGTATCTCCACAATCTCTACCCTTCGCTCCCTTGCGGCATCCGGGTGGTAAATGGAGTTCCGCTCATCCGAAAGGCGATCGCTGATACCGGATCTTGCAGTGGTTTCTCCAAAACTGATTTCAGTGATCTGAAGTTGACCGGATTTCAGATAGGGACGCAAGGCTCCGTCCGACCAATTTTCAAAATGATTGCGAACGCTGCTAATGCGACGTTTTCCCAGATTCAGATTGTAGGCGGTTTCTGCTCGGGGGCTGGTAAAACCTTTGATCAATACCTCTAGCTTTTCTCCTTTGGCAAGTTGCGCTTCAATCAGGTCCGTCATTTGCCCAAGCCGCTCAAACCCATTGCGTATTTCCTGCTCAAAAAAATCATCCACAAGTTGCTCCGCTTCCTCGGCTTTAACGCCTTTTAGCGGAGTTGAAAAACGTTCCCGGTATTCCTGCTGACGGTCTAAATAAGAACGGACCGTTTCTTCATAGTGCTTTTGAGTAGTGGTTTTACGGGTGCGTTTATCCGGTTCATCGTTATCAAAATAAAGGGGCAATCCCTTAAAATCCTCGAATGTTGGCACGCGAGGGGTTTCGATGGGCGGATCTGGTACCGGTTTAGGTTCTGGTATTTGAACCACTTCCGGAATAGTATCTTTTACCGGAGGCGTTTTTGGCTTGAGCTGGAAGGCGAAAATATCATGACAGATTGCCTTGGTTTTCTCTTCCAAAAAATAAGCTCCGGGTCTGTTGCTGGTCAAATAACCATTGACCCCACCTGGTTTCAGGAAAAAATATAAGTCATTAAAACTGGTGTTGAGCCCCGGACCGGCGTTTTCAGCATTGACCCATTGTCCGTCCTGTTTGCTTGAGTGAAAAATATCATATCCTCCCAAACCCGGCCAACCTTCTGAACTGAAATAGAGTTGCTGGGTTGGTGTATAAAAGAAAGGGGTGCCGTCATTTTCGGCTGTGTTCAGGGAGGAGACGTTTTCAGGCTGCTCAAATTCAGGCAGGTACGTCATTTTTTTGCCGGGAAGCGGCAAATTACATGGACAGAAAAAGTTGGTATCAAGAGGTACCTGCCAAAGATCCAATTTGCCTTTCCCGCCGGGACGGTCGCTGACAAACCAGAGAACAGGGCCTTCCAGTGCTTTATCAAACCCAATGTTGGGTTGTGTTGTAGTGTAACCTGGCAGATTGACGGGTTCCGGAAGCTTAATACCCGGCAGCCATCGGTTTCGTCGGTCAATGGCGGTCAACCATAACTCACAACGTTTTTCAGTAGCGGTCAGGTCTTTACATAGGCTGTATATAACATAATGACCATCTGGTGAAAAGGCTGTGTGGGCAATATGAGCGGTATCTACCGAAGGGAATCCCCGGCCTGGTTCCCGGCCTCTACCACCTTTGGAAGCCAGCATGACCTTGTTCAGCTTGTTTTTTACCTTACCCCGGTCTCCTTTTTTATCAAATCGGTTGGAAGTGTAAAATAGGGTATCGCCTACTACAGTGGGGGCAAATTCGTTCCAGGCACTATTCACTTCTTTGCCCAGGTGTTTAATGTCGGCAGTAACCGGCAATGCCATGATGGTTAAAGCGTATTGGCAGCGGATAATTTCCTGCTTGGCTTGTTCAAAAAAAACGGGGTCAGCCTTTTTGGGCTGTTGTTCCAGGAATTTTTCAAAGTATTGAATGGCTTCCTGATAATGTCCCAGGCTTTTTTGAACTTCAGCAATGCGGTAATAAACCAATGGATGCTTATCAAGGTGCCTGGGCTGTGCGGCTACTTTTTCATAGGAGCGTTGAGCTTCCTGATAAGCCTGAAATAAGCGGGCACTTTCTCCATATTTCCACCAAAGACTTAAATCACTGCTTTGCCTTTTGAGTACGTCACCGTAAAGCTGCAAGGCGGCTGCATAATTCTCTTTTCGGAACGCTTCGTCGCCGGCACGCACATATGAACGTAAGGATTGGGCGGGAAGAAGATGAAGGACGAAAAAGGTTGCTAAGATTAAAAATACTCGTTTCATAGTTGTTTGGTTAACAATCGAAGTTGGGGGGGGATCGGTTTGGACGATCTACCTAACGTTACGACTGTGTTTTTTGGTTTATGCCGGGGCCGCCAAAAGCAAAAATAATGAAGCATTTTTATAATCGTATTTTTTGACATTCAATGAATTATATGTTCATATTCCAGTCTTTTAAATATTAAAAAATTGGACAACATTTAACAATTTTGGAAACTTCTACCGGTATGATCCGGTAAACAACCGCAATTTCCACGCCTCCCCGTCCATTTGTGGCCTGGTCAAAATCAGAAATGTTTAGATCATAACTAATGCCTGCCAGCCAATTGTTTCGCTCTATCTGTACGGCCGGAATAATGGCGTCTCCTGGTCGCCATCCAATGGATGCCCGAATTGCCGTCAGGTTAGCTAATCCAGTCGTTAAAAATTGTCTTATACCTGCGCCAAGGATTATTTCTCTTGCCTTATGCATGGTTTGGAAAGTACCATAAGCCAAAAGATCAGTATTGCTTCGCCACTCATACAACCCTTCTGTCCATACACTCCAACGAATTGGTAACTTTGCCATACCAAGGCCTCCGAAGCTGACTTCCGGTCGGTTCAGGTGCATACCTCCCATTCCCAGATGGATTCCAGTACGTTTCTCCGAGGATTGCATAGAAAAATGTAGCCCTGCAGAAAGAGAGGCTGCTAATCCACTATTTCGGCTATTCGGCTCCCCAGAGGGTAAAGTTGGGTCGTAATTATCTCCATTCCATTGGTTTTTAAAACTCAGCCGACTAAGATTCACGGTTCTTTGAATCGCGTTTGCGCCAAAACCTGCAGCTATTCTGCTATTTGCGCCAAGCTTGTGGCCGGTGCTCAGGTTGACTCCCCCCTGAGTCCAGGAAAGCTGACCGTCGCCCGCCTGATCCTGTTGCAACAGCACTCCCAGGGCGATCTGACTTTTTTCATGTTGTATGGCTTTCCAATCTGCGGCAACCCCATATGTTTGATAATTTACCGGAACATTTCGCCATTGTGAACGATAAATACCGCTCATTCTCAAACTTCCATGAAAGGCTCCTGCGGATGCCGGGCTCTGGTGTTGAGGATGTAAATAAAACTGGGAAAAATGTAAATCCTGTGCACCGGATGGCAACCCGGCAAGTAGAAAAACCATCGTGGAAAACAGGATCAATCTGCGCATATGGTTCGGTCTGGTAAAATGAAGTCTATAAAAAATCCGATGTTATTGTGCGAAGGTAACGAAGGATCCTTGCTCGAAGATAGTATTTTTGCCCTATGAATTTTGAAATCTGTGCCATAAATATTCAGTCGGCTCTGGCCGCGCAACTGGCCGGCGCCCATCGTATTGAACTTTGTTCTGCCCTTGATGTGGGCGGGTTAACCCCATCTCTTGGGCTAATTAAAGCAACTGTTGAAGCCCTTCATATCCCGGTTCATGTATTGATCCGGCCAAGAGAGGGCGATTTTTGCTACACGGAAGCGGAACTATCTATCATGATAGCAGACATCAGGTTGTGCCGCGAAGTTGGAGCCGCCGGAGTAGTAGTTGGTGCTTTGACTCCGGATGGAAAGCTGGATCTGCCTAAAATGCAGGCCATGAAACAAGCCGCCGGAGACTTGCCTGTAACTTGTCACCGGGCATTTGACTTTTCTGCTAATCCTGACGAAGCACTGGAACAATTAATCGAAATGGGCTTTGTCAGGGTATTAAGTTCCGGACAAGCGGATTCTGCTTACGATGGTAGAATGCTGTTGAAAAAATGGGTAGATCAGGCTGCCGGTCGGATAGCAGTTATGCCGGGTGGAGGGTTAAATGCTGCGAACATTCATGCTGTAATTGAGTTTACCGGTGCAAAAGATGTGCACTTTACCGGAAAAACACGAATTGACACTAAAAGCACCAAAGCATTGCCTGGTTTGGAAGCCTGGCATTGGGAAAGCAATGAAGCGTTAATCAGGGGCGTGATAGCACAACAAGTTTAACTTAAATATTTTCCATTGGATTCGTTGACTCAAATTGTACTGGGAGCGGCATGTGGCGAGGTGGTAGCCGGCAAGAAAATTGGCAACAGGGCTATGCTCTGGGGAGCCATTGGCGGCACCATCCCGGACCTGGATGTTTTTGCCAGTATGTTTACAGACCAGATTGCAAGCACCTCATTCCACAGGGGCTTTATGCATTCTTTTTTGTTTGCGGCGCTGGCTCCCTGGCTGCTTGCTAAACTAACCCAATGGTTTTACGGTAATCAGGTCCATCGGCGAAAAGGGTACAAAGCCGCAGCTATGGCTATTTGGTTGCTCTTTTATTTAGGTGCAGCAACCGGCATCAACTTTATTCCTGTGCTTATGGGTGAAGGATTGAGTTGGTATGCTTTGGCGCCAACCCTCGTGTTAGGGTTTTTATTCGCAGGCAAGCTCTGGAAAGATTATTGGAAACGCGACCTGAAAATGGTGGATGCGTCCTATCTTACCTGGGTTTCAGTGTTCTTTTGGAGCATTTTCACGCACCCGATTCTTGATTGCTTTACCAGCTGGGGTACCCAGATCTTTCAACCATTCAACGATACCCGGGTGCAATGGTGTACGGTCTCGGTGGTAGATCCGGTAGCTACTATTCCTTTCCTGGTTCTGTTAGTAGTTGCCTCCAGGATTCATCGTTCCAACAGGGCTCGTGGTTGGTGGAACTGGGCCGGTTTGATCTGGTTTTGTGGCTATTTGATGGGATATACTTTATGGCATAAAATGGAGGTCAATAGCTTGTTTGAGGCCTCGCTGAAGCAAAACAATATCCAATACAGCCGCTACTATACCAACCCAACGCTTTTCAATAACATCGTGTGGAGCGGTGTAGCGGAAGGAGATACCGCATATTATTTCAGCCAATATGGCTTTAATGACTGCAAAGCTGTTTTCAGCCCCATTTCAACCATTCCAAAGCAGCATTACCTCATGGATCAGGTGCCAGATGACTCCAGAGCAGCCCAGTTCCTCCGTTGGTTTTCTGATGGTTATTACAATGTTGTACCTTACCAGGGTGATACGCTTCAGGTGAATGACCTTCGTTTTGGATTGATGGGAGATTCCCTGACCGGGAACAATTATGTATTCCCCTTTCTGTTATTCAAAAATGAAAAAGGCATTTGGGATGTAGCTCAAAATAACAGAAATCGGGAGAAAATGGAGTCTAGTGGTCAAACTTTTGGCAATTTGTTTCAAAGGGTTCTTCATGGAAAATGCATCCCGGAACAACCGCCCTTATCACTACCTAAACAGCAATAATCTAACACTCCATTTATGCGTCAGCGCACCATTACCGCTTTCTTTTTTGCCCTAATTATGCTGGGAGGCATATATGGCGGCCCGCACGCCTTATTCATCCTTTTCGGATTGGTTGTTTCTATTGGCGCCTGGGAATTGGGTAATCTTGTATTCAAACAGGAAGAAAACCATGTCAGACTAAGAATTGTACTGGTTACCCTCCTAACAACATCGGTATATGTTTGGGTAGGTGGTGATATCATGCATTGGTGGACAATGAACCCATTTTTGGCAACGGCCCTCATTCCTGTGGTTTTTGGGGTTTTGGCCACCACTGAACTCTTTTTGGCGGGTAAAACCCCGTATCCGAACCTTGGCATCTACTTTTTATCTGTATTTTATCTGGCTATCCCCCTGATTTTGCTGCTCATGATCGCCTACGGTGAAACCTATTATCCAAACCGGGTACTGGGGCTGCTTTTACTTGTTTGGACCAATGATACCGGAGCTTACCTCTTCGGCCGAAAATTAGGGAAGAACAAACTGTTTGAGCGGATTTCACCCAA
>JBIKUE010000013.1:0-69980 GCA_044347755.1 Saprospiraceae bacterium | reverse complement strand
CGCCTTTTTAAGCCTTTTTGAACCTCTCCTGAACCCTGGAGCGCCATGCTACAGAAAATTACAATTCGAAGCTGTAACTCAGTAAACACAAAAAAGGCCGACTCACAATGTTACTTATGAGACGGCCCCTCCGCGTCTCTCCGACTCTGCGGTAAAAAAACATCAGGCATATTGGAAAAAATATTCAAAAGCCGTCAACAACACATAAGCACTTGCCCACCAGCACAACCAGGTAAACATCTTGCCCAGTCGCTCCTGTCCTTCCAGCAATGCCTCATCATCGACGCTGCTAAGCTGAAACTGTTGGAACGCTTTGTAGCCTTCTATAATGCCCCTGAAGTACAGGTACAGGAGGGCGAATAAGCTCAGGGTATTAAATACGTACAGCCAATTGTAATCTTCAAACAGGAAAAAATCCCGATCCGCCGCCAGTTGCATAGACCATATGTAGTACTGCACATACAAACTGCTGAAACTGCGAATAGCGCCAACGATCAAGGCCATAACCATGACGGTTTTGCCCAGTCCGGCCATGCCAGTTATGGCGTCCAGCCATCGGTTGCTGAGCCAAAGCCCTGTTGTTGCGACTTGTTCTTCCGTTGTTGTTTGATTATTTTCCATGATTATTCAGATTCCAGGGGTACATCTTGAAATGATTCCTGCTGGTTGATTATTTGATGAGTACTGTACAGTTCCGCAAACGAGGAAAGTCCCCAAAACACAGCTGCTACGATACCAGCAATCAAAAACCTGCGCAATTGCACAAATGCTTCTTCCAGTTTGAGTTGATTCTGCGCAGACTGTGCATGCTCCAACATTTTGCCAAACTGATAGGTATAATAGCACATAACCAGCGCAGGTAGGTACAACATCATGGTAAATGGGTGTACCAACCAGTGCTGCAACTCGCCTAAGTGGTTAAGAAGGCTCCGTAGAGGCCAATACAGGCCCCACAGACAGTACACACTTATTACAATGGCCAGTCTGATGGCCCAACGCGCCATTTGGCGCCAGTAACCCTCCAGCCATTCACCTGCTGGCCGATCATCGTCGGTAGGTGTGAAATTGGGTGGGAAAGAGTCGAGAGGGGAATTCATAGGTAGGGTGTTAGTGTTTGGGTGTTTTCGTGTTTGGGTTTACCACTAAGGCACGGAGGATACTAAGGTATGATAGGTTGGGGATTTGTTCATGTTTTCTGCTGGTTAGTATTGACGGGGTGACTGGCAGTCGCCCCGTCAATACTAACCAGCAGAAAACCACCTTTGTGCCTTTGTGCCTTTGTGCCTTTGTGTCTTCGTGTCATTGCGTCATTCTTCGAGCCTTACTACCACCTTCCCTTGTGTCTTCCCCGTACGGAATAACCTGACGGCTTCGGGTAATTGATCAAATGGGAAGGTATGGCCTACATGCGGCGGTTTAAGTTTTAATTGATCCAGTTCCTGTAACAAACGCATCATAAGCGGCGCATTTTCATACAGCCAGATCAGGTTAAATCCAATCACCCCGCGGTTGGTTTCAATGAGTCGCTGCGGATCCACTTTGGGACGGGTGAAAAAGTGCCGGAGCAGGTGGAGCTTATTGGGTTTGTCGGTAGAGGTAGCATAGCGGGCCGAGCCGAAAACCACCGCCCGGCCCATTGGGGCCAGCATATTGAAAGGTATGCTGAAAAACGGGCCGCCAACGCTATCCATCAGCAAGTGCAAAGGCCGGTCCCCGAGGGCTGTTTTGAGTTGCGCTTCAAAATCTTTTCCACGCACAATCACCCGGTCGTACCCCTGCGCAAGAGCGAAATCTACCTTAGAGGCACTACCCACCGTTCCGATGGTAAAACAGTTATAAGCCCGCGCAATTTGCAAAGCCTGCAAACCAACACCTCCTACTGCACTGTGAATCAGTACACTGTGTCCACGTTCCATGGCACCCAGGGTGAGCATGCCATAATAGGCCGTGAGTGTTTGCACCAGATAAGCAGCGCCCGTGGGGAAGTCCCAGGATTCTGGCAAAGGAATGGTATATCGGGCGTTAATATTCAAATGGGAGGTATAAGCGCCAAATCTTGTTACGCCCATCACCCGATCACCCGGGCGCAGGTGCGTGACCCCGGACCCTGTTTTTTCCACCACACCGGCATATTCCAATCCGGGCGTGAACTCGCCTTTCGGTGTGGCACCGTACAAGCCCCAAATGGCAAATACATCGGCAAAGTTCAGGCCGATGGCTTTCACGGCGATTTGTACCTCGCCCGGTGCAGGGTCGGGTAGTGTGAAGGACTGGAGGCTCAGGTTGGCCAGGTTGCCGGCGGTGAGGGAGTAGCGTTGTGGGTTCAAGTTAACGGGTATTTGAATCGTATTTTATAAAAGGCGATTTTTGCAAGGTAGTTTTTCACAACGAATATCTGTAAAGCCATGGTTCTCAAAACGTCCGCATCTTAATAACCAGAACAAACGATACAGCGGTCGGATTTGCCGAAGCTGGTTTGAAATACAAGCTCAAGGCCACCAGCAAATCGGGATCGTGTTCGTGCAATATCTACATCGTAGGAGATAATGGTAGAGAAACGTTCATTTCCAAATTGAACAGCGGGAACAATGGTATTTACAGAGAAGGCTGAGCCGGGCAAACTACCTCCCCGGAGATACGCACCAGCCGTCATCTTTATGCCGGTTTGCCCGGAGAAACCGGTTTGATAAAAGATACCAGCCATGGTTTGCCATTGTTTGCTATTGGCTCCGGTTACGGATTGTCTGCGATACAATGCCCTTCCCTGCAGGTTCTGTCCGTATGCTTTGGTTTTCCAAATGGTACAGGTACCATACAATACCATCCCGACACCAAGTCGGTTCTCATCTCCCTGAAGTGAGTAAATAGGCTTGTTTAAATGTCGCCAGGACATCCCCGCCGACCATCCCCTCTTGTTGTTATACATTACAAAACCTGCTGATAGGTCAGGTTGAAGAATATTGTCGCGAAGAAAGTTCTCGCCATTACTGTTAGAGGGGTCATATGCGCCGTTCTGAAACTGCTCATCAAACTTCAGCTTTTCCGGATGAATACCCATAGCGAGTCCGCCCAAACTGCCACCCACAGACGCAAAGGTCTCATTGCCGAGATGTTGGTGGTAGGCTGCGGTCAGCATTCCGTTGCTGTTATAGAAGTATCCGAGTGGGCTGAAGTCGTGTTGGAGGCCGATTCCGAGGGCGTAAAAGTTCTTTTTACTGTTCTGCAGGCAGAATCGCATATCCGCAAATACGGAGGCGCCTTGATAGGAATGCTGATTGATGAGGTTATCCCATTGTCCACGATACAGTGACGCTATTCGTGTACGGTGTACAGAGCCGCTACCAGTGGCTCCCGGGTTTAGCAGCTGAGGGAACTGTATGCTGTTCGCAAAGTGGTAGTCCTGTCCCCAACTGATGATTGGGGCAGTTGCCAGGAATCCAATGACAAGAAAAGTGCGCATGTTGTTCATCTTATTAAATGTACAGTTCCTGCAAAGGCTTTGATCATACCATCAGGAAAGATCACTGAAAAAGTAACCCGATATGAGCCTGCCTCGGCCTTTTCCCCTCTGAATTGCCCGTCCCATCCAAAGCGGCGATCTTCAGGGGTAGCCTGATCATTACCTTCCACCTGATCAAGATCAAATACTGTTTCATTGTATTTGTCGAATATTCGGAAATAGCTAATCCTGAGTGCTTCCGGGAAATTACTTCTGAGGTAGAACACATCATTCACACCGTCATCATTGGGCGTGAAAGCATTGGGGATAAACAGTGTGGCATCGTAGTCAATGCTTAGGTCAATTTCAACGGTATCGGTTTTGGTACAACCGTTATTGTCGGTAGCGGTAACGGTGTAAACAACCGGCTGAATGGGTCTCGAAACCGGATTGGCAATGAGGGAGTCGCTAAGCCAGTTGCCAGGTTCCCAAATAAAGTCAACATCTGTTTTATTGACTTTGGCTGACAAAGGGGCGAATTCGCCCATTACGAGAGAATAGTAATCCTCTTCGACATTGAGCTGAAGCTCGTTTATGGGTAAAACCAGGATGATGGTATCCTGAATGCAGCCCTCGTTACTCTCTGCCCTGACGGTGTAATTACCAGGAAGCAGCCCCTTGTGTACGGATCCGGTGGTATTGAATCCTGGTCCGGTTACATAAAGCATATTTTGAGGAGCTGTTAGCGCCACCAGATCAGTGCCCAGGTCAGCGGTACAGTTCAAAATGGTATTAACCTCCAGATCGGGTACGGGAAGTATTTCGAAGTTAATTTGTGCTGTGTCAGGGCATATTCCATCGTTTGAAGTAACGAAAGAAGCAGAGTAGCTGCCTGGCTGGTGAAAGGTTCTTTCAAAGGAGAAATCATCCGAGGAATAGCCGTCACTTATATTCCACTTTACGGTGGTGGCCCCTGTTGCCTGGCTCAGGAAAATAGCGGTTCCGGGAGCGCATGCCTGCGGAAGGTTGAAGTCGAACAGGGCTTCAGGAATGGTTCTGACTACCACCTCAACAGTATCGGCAGCCTGGCATCCTTCTGGCGAAATCACGGTGAAGATGGCAGAATAGTTGCCTTGTGCGGGGTAAGTATAAGTTTGGGTGCATCCATCTGAAGAGGTCCCGTTGCCAAACTGCCAGGAGCAGGATGCCGTTGGATGGTTGCTGGAGCCTTGAAAATAGGTGTTGGATAAGGTACAAATCGAATCAGGGGCAATTGCCAGAGCCGTTGGCAATTCATGGATGATCAAGCTTCCCGATGTGGCGCTCTCACAACCCCGTTGTGTTATGGCACGCGCGAAAGGTATATAGGTGCCAGGATTGGTATAGTAGTGCGAAATATTTCTTTGCCAGGTTGAGTCGCCATCGCCAAACCAAAGTTGAACGCCAGGAGCAACAGAATTGACCCAAAAGTTGACGGGTTCTCCCGGGCAATTTTGTGTGTCATGAATAAGCTCAATATCTGGGAGCGGATAAACTGTAACCGGAAGTTTTACACTGTCATAGCCACAGCCATAGGCAAATAGTGTAATAAAGTATTGTCCGGGTTCAGGGAAATGGACTTGTATCGTATCACCTGAATAATTTTCACCGGTGGAAACTTCCCATGCAATTTCTGCTCCCGGGGTGGCAAAATTGATTACCCGTGCCACAACACCTTCACACAATCTTGTGGTATCTGGAAGGCCTGCAAGGGCAGTTACATCAGGCGGGCGAACAATAATCTGCTGAAATGCTGTGTCCGAGCCACAAAGATTGGACGACACCAGCCATACTCCAACAGTATCGGGATGGTCTCCCGTAAACAATTGAAACTTTGTTGGCAGATCAAAAGACCCAGTATATTGTTGTCCATTGGACAAATAGTAGGTGTGCTGGAGTGGATTACCGTAACTTCCCAGGGAAAGAGTTGCAACACTTCCTGAGCACGGTTCGTTGAAATCTACCTCAAAAACAGCTCTCGGTCTGGGCGCGATTTTTATGGTCTGCTCATATTCAGCTGCTCCACAGCCATTGACCATCTTAACCCGCACCAGATATGTGGTATCAGTTACTCCATCAAGGTAGGTTAAAGGAGGCGGATTATACCCCTGAAACATCTGTCCGTTACCAAGCTCCCAAACATATTGGCGACCATCATTGGGGCTTTGATTGTTAAAATAGACGATAAGTGGAGCGCATCCGGAATCCGGGAAGACTTCGAATTGGATGGTTCCTGGTATTTGTGCCGATGGCACGACAACCAGAGCGCTATCGGTTATAGTACAAAGCGGCGTACCTGTTAGCGGATTTATGGTAAAGGCGGTATACTGAACTGGATACGTACCCGGCTCACTGAACTCATGGTTGAGTAGTCCAAATCCGGAAGTTCCATCGCCCCAATTAATCAGGTATACCACCCCTGAGGTGGCGTAAGGGATTATCCGTACGGTTTCCCCGCTGCAAACAGTGTCCTTATCCAGCTTGAAACCTTTATTGGGTGGTCCGTAAACCGTGATCGTACGTATATCCTGGTTACAGGCCTCCGGCAGGGAGGGATTGGTGTAGGTAAATAGGTATGGGGTATCCAGAGAGAGTTGTGTTACCTCCACTATATTACCATTTAATGCAAAACCACTGAATACACCTCCAGGTGACGCATTGGTCAGTTCAACCGTTTGTTCGGTATTACAAATTGCAAGATCTTCTCCTGCATCCACGGCATCTCCTGGAGCTACATTCACTGTAATAGAGTCTGTACGCCGACAAAGGTCGAACCCGCGTACGAAAACTAAAATATAGGCGCCAGGGGTTACAGGATCAAAATAATAGCCACTGGAGTTCTTGAAAATATGCTCACCTTCCCAAAAACCAAGTGTGGAATCGCTTGCCTCAAGGTAAATTCGGTCCGTGCCAGAGCACAGGATGGTGTCTTTGGTGAATATTTCCACATCTTCCGGTGCAATCAACTCAGAGACAACGCTTTTGGAGAAAAGTCCACAGGAGTTGCTGGTAGATGCTGTTATGATGTATGGTCCGAAAGCGGCATCAAGATTAATTGGAAAACTATCTGTAACGATACCATTGATCTCGTAAATTAAGGTGGAGTCAAAAGGCGTAGGCGTGAATGCTGATTCCAAACAAGCTAGAGCCGGGGTGTCTAGGGCGACTTGTAGCGGCAATTCTACTGTAAAATGGATGGTATCGGCACGGCGACAAGCTCCGGTTCCAATGGTGGTAACTACCTCAAAGTCTCCTATTGTATTGGGAATAAAATATACCCCGGTGGAGTCGCTCAGAAAGCTTGCAGACGGCCCATACCAGCTACCAGCGGGATAGGCAAAAATTTCGATAGTGTCCGAATCAATACAGGTTGTC
The DNA here is from genome assembly GCA_044347755.1 of Saprospiraceae bacterium. GTDB lineage: Bacteria > Bacteroidota > Bacteroidia > Chitinophagales > Saprospiraceae > M3007. Next base: position 63,127 of record JBIKUE010000013.1, on the reverse strand, counting down.
ACATCGCCATTGGGGTAAGCAATGGCGATATTAGCTGCAGGGCGCAAGGCAAAAGTGTCGTAGGCATGTACTTCTCCGCAGAAATTTTCCATGACCGCCTCCAGATAATAGATATTATTTGATAGCGGAAGCGATACGGGAAAAGAGTCGTATTCAATACCATTTATGGTGTAAACCACAGCGGTATCAAGCGGAATTGGCGTATAGGTAATGGCTGTACAAGTATCCCCCTGTGCCTGCAATTGAACAGAGGGCGGTTTAATGATATTGACAATTATTTCTGCATCGTCGTCAGCAATACAATTGTTGGTTACCCGCAGGTATATTTTGTATGTCCCGGTTTGGGAGAATTGCATGGCAACAATATTGGTGTCCGGCACATCAGGGTTCGGATACCAATGCCATCCGCCAGCAGGGCCTTCAACATTCCAGGAAAAACTGTTGCTGGAAAACGAATTGGCGCCAGCCAGTTGCAGATATTCGAGCGAGTCATCCATGCAAATATTGTATTCATTTCCAAATACATTTATAGCGTTGTTAGTGGCGGGAATGATCTCTGCGTCGGGTGGTGTGGAGACGGTTACAGTGCTCGATGAGCATACTGTATCGCAAATGTTGCCAACGCAGTAGGTGACATTATAAATGCCGCCGTTTTCAAAAACATAACCCAACGTGTCACCGGTGTATAATTGGCCATCGCCCAGATCCCAGACTTCGTAGTTAATACCCGCTACAGGACAACTAACTAATCCTCCTCCTCCCGGCACGGCAGAACCCTGGAATGTAACCCCTTCATTTGCGCAAGGATTGCCGGATACTGCAAAATGGGCGACAGGTGGATTTCTAAGAGTCAGAATAAAAGCACTGTTAGTAGGATCAGCCAGAGAATCATTCAGAAAGCTTTGAAGGATGATGGTGTAGGAGTCCTGGAATTCACATGTGCCAAAAAATGAGGCAAGATTATATACATGAGTTTGTTCGGCCGGATTTGAGCTTCCGGGAATTATCGTATTCGGAGAATTGTCGCCCCAGTTTATCTCGAAGTATGCAATACTGTCTTTATTTGGGTCATTTGCATCAACGATGATATTGATGCAAATCTCTTCCAAAGGACCGGTGATGCAATAAAACTGCACTCCATCACAAGTGGTGATGGTTGGGTTGTTGTACGACTGAGAAAAAACAACTCCCAATCCTCCCAAAAGGCAGAGTATTGTCAATACAAGATTCTTCATTACCTGATAAGTTGAAGAGTTCCGCTGAAAATAGATACTTTTTGGTCAATATACCGCACCGCGATCACATATCGGTATGATCCTGCTTCCGCTTTTTGACCAAGGTAGGCGCCATCCCAACCAAATTCGGGATTTTCCGGGGTAATTAAATTGGCTGTCTTCATCGTTTGGGCTTCAAAAACAAGTTCATTGTACTTGTCGTATATCCTGACATAGTCCAGGCTATGTACCGAAGGGCTGCTACTCCGTACATAGAACAGATCGTTTACGCCGTCCTCATTGGGGGTGAAAGCATCCGGAATAAAGACTTCGTCCTCCCGATTGATTTTCATTGCCACACTTACGGTATCTACTCGCACACATCCGGTGGGGTTGGTGGCATAGACATAATAGACCATGGATTTTTCAGGGCTGCAAACCGGATTGCTGATAGCAGCGTTATTCAGAAACAAATCGGGTTGCCAGGAATAAATAGCTTCTTGCTGATTTGAAATGGCATTAAACTGCACAGATTCTCCGGGGCGCAGTTCGACATATTCCGGACTTGCTGCTAATTTAAAGAGCTCGGTCAACGACAAAACCACATTAGTATCCAATATACAACCGATCTGATTCCTGACTTTGATGTTGTAAACCCCGGTATCAAGTGAAGGGTGAAAATCACCGATCTGGCTGTAACCGGGAGCGCTTACCGATACTATATTGGTGGGATCGGTAGGTACACGTAAGTCAATGCCATCCTCGGGGTCGCATAAGGGGTCAACAATGAACTCAGCTTGAATAGCATCATCAAGTTGAAGGATAAGCAGGCTGCTATCGTAACACCATCCATTGTTATTTACGGACAGGGCAATTTCATGGGCGCCGGGTTCCGTGATCTGCCGTTCAAATGCACTTTGATAGGATACCGGTAAGCCATTATATTTCCAGAAAAAATTATTTGCAGCTGGAGCATTCACCTGAAACGAGGCGGTTACCGGAACACAGGTTTGAGGTATTACATATTCAATGGATGCCTGAGGTGTTTCCATTACCGTTACGAGGGTTGTATCTGACTGAGTACATCCGTTGTCAGCAAATGCGGTAAATATGGCCTGATAGTCGCCTGGTTGGGAATATATGTGTGCAGTATTGCAATCTGCTGCCACATTGCCATCGCCAAACCGCCAATAGCAGCTTACCGGCATTGTACCACTTGACCCGTAATAGGACACTTCCTTTCCAGTACAGCCTTGATTTTCTGCAGTGGCCTGGACTTCGGGCAATTCAAGTACATTTATTTGTCTGACGAGTGAGGTTTTGCAACCATCCGGACTGGTGGCTGTTGCCAAGATGGAGTAAATGCCGGGAACGGAATAATGGTGGGTAGAGGTCGGCTGGGTAGTGGAGCTCCCATCTCCGTAGGACAATAACACATCCATCACATTGGTATTAATCTGGAAAATAACCTCTTCCTGCGCACAAACATTAGGGTCAACCACCAGTACTAATTCCGGGGTGGGGTTTACCTGAATGGGCAGGGATATGCTGTCGTATCCACAACCGAATGTATAAAGGGTGGCTGTATAAGTACCGGGAGTGTTAAAAACTATGGACACGGTATCGCTCAGAAAGGTATTTCCGTCTGAGAAATGCCATAGAACCGGCGCTCCTTCGGTAGACTCGCTAAATAACATCAGCGGGCTTCCGGCACAGCGTGGGGTGTCTGGAATACCGATTATGGCATTTACGGCGGCAGGATGGACAATCACTTCCTGATAAGCAGTGTCGGAGCTGCAGGTATTTGAGGAAACCAGCCATATTCCGATGGTATCAGGATTGTCTTGAGCAAAAAATTGAAAAAGGGAGGATATCCCTGCTGTCGCGTTCCTGACTTCTCCGGTCGAGGTGTAAAAGGTATTACTCAGCGGGTATTGAGTGCTCAGAAGAGATGCCTCCAACACGGTGCCAGAGCACAATTCACTGTTTGAAATTGCAAAATCAGCTATCGGGTTAGGCAAAACTTTTAAGTTTTGTAGGGCTTCATAAAATCCGCAGCCTCCAGGCACACTCAGTCGGATAGGGTAGATCGTGTCAGGTAGACCATCCGGATAGGTGATTGGGGTAGGGGAGTAGCCATAATAGCTTTGGCCCAGGCCTGTTTCCCAAAGATAGTGATTGTGCTGAGCATCACTCAGATTGATGAGTTGGACGGTAAGGGGGGCGCAGCCAGAATCGGGTAGTGCAATAAATTCCACCGCACCAGGGGGTAATGGCGTTGGAATTTCAAGGATGGCTGAATCTCTTACGGTACACAAAGGCTGGCCCGTCAGCGGATGGATGTTATATACTTCATACTGGAGCCAATAGGTTCCAGGAAGGTTGTAACTGGCTGTAAAGGTGTTTGTGACGTTGTTACCCCAGTCAATATTATAGAATACCCCGCCAACAGCATTGGGTAGCATGGTGATTACCTCCCCCTGGCAGGCGGTATCCCTGTCTAGTTGGAACCCCGGCTCTGGCAGGGATCTAACCACCAGGGTCAACTCGTCACTTCTGCATCCAGGTGGGAAGGTTGGATTAGTGTAAAGGTAAGTATGTGCAGAATCGCGTTTAATGAGTTGAAGATCAATGGTATTTCCAGAAATACCCAGGCCGGTAAAGAATCCGCCCGGTGAAAATCCTGTAATCACCACCGATGATTCAGTCTCACAAACATAAATATCGGCGCCAGCCTCAATGCTGTCAAAAGGTGCTACCTCAAGGGTAATGGTATCCCGGTACAAACAGATACCCACTCCTCGTGTATATACAATCGGGTATATTCCGGGATTCACAGGGTCAAACCAAGTTTGTCCCTGATAATTAAACAAATGTTCTCCTGTCCAGTAACCGGTAGTATCACTGGCAAAAAGCGGGAAGGATGGGGTTTGTGTGCAAAGCGCAGTGTCGGGAGAAAGGATATAGACTTCTTCAGGATAAATGACGTGTAGCGTGGTAGCCACTGTTGTGTCTGTGCAGGTATTTTGTACGGTGGCAACCACATTAAATGGGCTGTTTGCCGCCTCAAGGGGAAAGGGGAAGCTGTCGATGATGACATTGTTTATGGTATAAACAGCCTCAGTTTCGTACGGGGCAGGGGTGTAGTTCCACAGCAGGCACTCAACTGATGGAGTGTCTAGTGAGAGGGTAATTGGTTTGTCGATAGTCAATAACAGGGTATCGGCACGCCGGCAGATACCGTAGTCGCGAAAAGCAATGAATCGGTACTGGCCCGGTATGTTTTGCACCAGGAAGGTATCCTGTACTGTCACCTGCAAACCAGCACCACTCCAGATGACAGGAAGGTTAGCTTTCAATTTCAGGGTATCTGTATTAACACAAACAGCCAGACGAGAAGTGTCGGGGGATATTATGACCACCTCTCGTGCAGGCTGCACTAAAAATGTATCTTTTAACAACTGGTATTTACAAGTATGGATCAACTCGGCTTCTACATAGTAAGGGGTTGGACTGATCGGAAGGAATACCGGAAATGAGTCGGCCTGTATGCCATTGACCCGGTAAATTGCTTCCGGAATGTAGGGCGATGGCATGTAGGTCAGGTCAACACACGTGTCTCTTTGTGGGGAGAGCGAAAGGACAGGAGGTTCCACAACCTCTACCTTAAGTGTTACGGTATCCGGTTGGTTACACAGGTTGTCAGCTTTGAGCTTGATTTCGTAGGTTCCAGGTTCGATAAAAAGGATTCTCGCTACACTGGTATCGGCAGGGTATGGATCAGGGTACCAGAACCAGCTTTGTTGTCCATCACCCAACCAGGTATAGAAATTCTCGAACAATGATACGCTCCCGTCAAACCTCACAATGGACCAAGGCTCCTCAAAGCAAACACGATAATGCAGGTTGCTGATCAGGGTCGCCCCCGAATCAATTACTGCATCGGCTTGTGTCGCATTCACAGCGGCTATAACAGTAGTACGGCAAACAGTATCGCACACATTCCCCGCACAGTATCTCAATGTTTGCACACCTGATGAATCCCAATAATAGGTTGCCTGGTTACCTAATAAAAAGGAGCTGTCTTGTACCAACCAAGACTGGTAAGTGAGGTTTTTGTCAGAACAAGGTACCTCATCTCCGGCTCCAAGAAAAGTAACCGGATCCCCAATACAGGCCACATATGGATCTACATGGAAATTGGCCTTTGGAGGGTTACGCAGTGTAAGAATAAATGCGCTATTAGTTGGCTCTATTGAGGGTATTGTATGGTGTGTTCTCAGAATGATGATGTAAAAATCCTGGTAAATGCAAGAGTCTGCAAACTTGGAAAGGTCATATAGATGTGTTTGGGGCAAAGGGTTGATACTACCCGATATGACAGTAGGAGCGGAATTGTCGCCCCAATCGATTTCAAAGTAGTCAATAAACGACAAATTGCTGTAGGCTGTATCAACAACTATTTTAACACACACCTCCATTGTATCTGCCGTAACGCAGAGATATTGATTGCCATTGCAAGCGGATATTGTGGGGTTATTGTTCTGGGCATGCGCAGATCCACCTCCGGCGAGTAAAAGCAAGGACAAAACAGTGGCAAAAACCTTCAATTTAAATAATGCTTTGGACAATTAAAGTTTTGTAAGAAGAGCTGTGCAAACCTATTAAAAAAAAATATAAGTAAATAAAAATTGTTAATTTTATCCAAATAAATGGCAGATTAGTTGCCGGAACTGAGATGTTTTGTGGCGATTTGTAAAGCTAAAATGCTGTTTCCGGACAAAAATCATACAATTTCAGCAATTTCAAGGTGTTTTCAAACACCTCATCCACCGGGGCGGTGAGTGTAATTTCTTCCAATGTGTACGGATGTAGGAACTTGAGGGTGAAACTGTGCAAAAGCATCCGATTGATCCCGAATACATTGCGAAAATAGGTGTTGTGCTTTACATCTCCATGGCGCCGGTCGTTGATAACTGGATAATTCAGGTGAGCAAAGTGCTTTCGAATCTGGTGCCGGCGGCCGGTTTCCAGTTCAGCCATCACCAGGGAAAAACGTGCCGTTTTATGCCGTAATCCAATGGCATGGTCTATTTCGGAAGTGCCGAGTCTAACGTAGTGGGTAATGGCCTGCAGCCGTCCCCTGCCGGAATCCGGATCGTCCAGTGCATAGTCAATCGTATCGGATTCTGCCGTCCAGCCGCGCACTATGACCAGGTATTTTTTCTCCATGGCTTTGTCCATGACCTGCTCCCCGAGTTTGCCTGCGGCTTCTGCCGTTTTACCTAAAATCAACACACCTGAGGTAGCACGGTCCAATCGGTGAATAGGATATACCCGTTGACCGATCTGATCGCGCAGTAGTTGCACCACAAATACATTGTCTTCACTGATGCGGGTGCGGTGCATGAGCAACCCGGGCGGTTTGTTGATGGCCACATAGTGCTCATCGGAAAACAGGATTTGAAAAGGCTCCATACCAATTGGATTGAGCGCACAAAGGACGGGGTTTTCAATGGAAGTTGCTGGGAATTGTATCGTTTTGAATTGCGTGAACAATGGGAGTTGGATTAATTATTTGCTGTAAATTGTGAGATGTTTACAAAGCGGACTCCTACCTTTATCCTGAACAAAAATTGAACCTCCATGCAGACAGACAACTGGACCTATCCTGAATTTCACGCTTTTGTTATGCTTTTTGCTGCCAATACGGATGGATATATCACTGAGCAGGAAGAGCAACTCATAGCACCAACGCTGACTCCTGATGCGTATGCTAAAATCAAGTCGGTATTCATGGCCTGCGATGATGCTGATGCCTTAGATATAATTTTTTCCTACCGTGACCAATACTGTAAAACGGAGGAAGATAAATCCAGGATCCTGGCAGATATGATGACAGTTTATGCTTCTCATGAAAAACTTGGGCAAGTGGAGCAGGAGGTTCATCATTTGTTTAAGAAATGCCTTTGATGAATTGGATCAAATAGTAAGGCAGGGTTGCCCTACATTTCATAAAAGAAGCGTCAGTTCCCGGTAACAGGAACTGACGCTTTACTTTTGGATCAATAATTTCAAATGGCCTTTGCAGATGCCCTTTTTCTGACGTTCACTACTCACAATCTTCTTTCAACTGACGGAGTTCTTCGCGGCTATTGACCGTAACCAATGAACCATCATCGTCCATTTTGACGGTAATAGGGAAGGAAATCTGTGGACGGCCCTGAACACCTGGATTATTGTGTTTCCAGGTACGGATAAGCAGGTGTAAGGCCTGCCGGTCTGCGGCTTCAGCAGTGGTTCCGTCAGGGAACAGAATGGTAATTGGGAATACCATATCAAAGCAGGTCAGGCCGTGGTTACCGTGACCTTGTGGACCATGATTGCCAAAAGTGCCACCGCCACATGCTTCACGTAATGCACGAAGTTCATCTTCAGAATTTACGGTAATAATTTCGCCATCCTGGGAAACCACATTAATAGGGAAAACAAAACCTATACGTGGACGTGGGCCGCCAGGTTGACCCCCATTAGCCTGGAAATAATTCCGAAGGGTTTGCTTCATTTCCGTGTAAGAGGTAACTTCTGCGGTGGAATTATCAGGCAACACAATGGAAACCGGGAAAACCAATTCATAGCAGCCGTACCGGCCCATGCCGCCCCGCTCCTGGGCGCTGTAGAGAGCCTGGTCTACTAATTCTTCTGTGTTTACATCTGTAGATTTATTACAGGCAACCAATATACTGATTAAGACCAATAATGGCAAAAAGGAAAATTTGAGTGCTTTAAACATGGTAAGCAAAAGTTTGATGGTGAAATGTTGTTTGATTGGGTTACATTTGATTATTGGGCTTTGGAAAAATGCATTTGCAGATTAAGGTCGCAAATTCAGGGAGGGGTTGCATTTGAAATAATAAATTTTATCCACTAAAAATATATTTCTCCAGGATGCAACCCCTGACATATCTATACGACCTACTTCAAATAAAGTGCCCACGGGCGTCAGAACGAAACGTATGATCGAACCAGATCTTCAAGCATGTTTGAAAGGTGACCGGCTTGCTCAAAAGCAGTTTTTTGAACTGTTCAAGGGCAAGATGTTCGCACTTTGCCTGCGCTATGCCAATAGCAGAGAGGATGCTGAGGATATGCTTCAGGATGGATTTGTAAAAGTCTTTAGAGATCTGGGGCAGTATTCCGGGACTGGTAATTTTGATGGATGGGTTCGAAAGGTATTTGTCAATACTGCATTGCAGCATCTACAACGTCAAAAACGGAATTTGTTAATTTCGGAGCTTGATGGACAAGACTTTCCAGATGAATCCGAAAGTTTTGCTGCGGATGAACCGCCGGCCAAGAACCTGCTTCGCATATTGCAACAGTTGCCGCCAGGTTTCCGTACCATATTCAACCTTCATGTTTTGGAGGGTTATTCTCACCCTGAAATTGCTGATATTTTGGGTATTTCAGTGGGAACTTCCAAATCACAACTACTTAGGGCAAAAGCTCATTTTAGAAAACTACTCGAGAGTAGTCTAACTATTTGATTGTCATGGAAGAAAATCTACACGAACATAAAATGGACGACTATGTACGCAAGTCGTTTGAGGAGTATGAAGAAGCTCCTCCTTCAGACATGTGGGATAGGGTGGAAGGGGCCATGGAAGAAGGCCCTAAGCGGCCTTCAATATGGATGACTTTCCGTAGGATGGGCTGGCAACTGATGGCTGCGGGCATAATTCTGGTCCTGACTTCTACCCTCATTTGTGAACACCTGTTTTATCAGGAAAAGATCCGGCAACTTACCCAGTTGCCCTCAAGCGTACAGCCAATAGGTCAAAAAGAACACCCTGGTAATATTGAGGTGGCTGAAAAGGTGGAAAAGTCAAGAACAGTTATTCAGGAATCTGATCTAGTTGAAAAAGGGAAGAATGAGATGGCGACGAAAAAAGAGCGTGTATCTAGTTTCAAACCTAAACCTCTGGATGCTCGCAGGGAGGGGATGATCGATAAGGATGGTACTATACCCAATCCTGCAAATTTGATGGCCCCGATCCAAAGCGCTCAATCTTCCAGTGCTTCAATTATCTACCATGAAACATCATTAATGGAAACATTGGAAGCACCTGAACCCATTGAATGGCGAAATATAATTGTTTATCCATCTGAGCTTCAAGTGCCTAGCCAATTAACGGTTGCAGCTCCTGAGCTAATTTCAACCGTCGTTTCTGCACCGATCATTCGACCGTCTCATTCAAACTCCGGCTGGTTTTCAGGGATAGAAACCAGTATTATGCATGTTTCAGAAAAGGCTCAAACGGCGGTGTCTCGTCCGGGAAGACCAACCTTTTCCAGTCAATCCGGAAACCGTTCAATCTCTAGTATTACATGGTTAAAAGCAGGAAAACAATGGCTTAATCCATGGAGCGTGGAAACAGGATTGGGATATCAGCAAATAAGCAAAACGGCCATTCATAATCCCAGATTCAGGTTTGGAGATGGGGTTAATTCCGGATCTCCTCAGAATCCCCGTCGCAATTTTAGTTATGATTTGAGTACTTCTTCCGGGAATGCAGAGGTGAGCCTTCGCATGGAACAAACTACGCCGGGCAGCACCTCTGATGATGAGCCGATAAGGTTGCGTATTGAAACAGCGGAGCGGTCTACCTGGATCCGGGTGCCGCTATTGCTAGGCTATCATTGGGGGAATGGAAGATGGAAAGGCGTGGTTAAGTCAGGGCTTTTAGGAAGTTTTCTGGTGCAAAATCAATTTGAACTTTCCACCCGGGTATCTGAAAATGCCAGATTTAAGCCAGTTGAAGGGCGGGATGGATATACCCTTACGTTGGATAACCACCAGATAAAAATGGGCTATTTAGCATCGGCAGGGGCAGGGTTTCGGCTTGGGAGATGTTGGCAATTGGGTGCTGAAGCCACCGTTGCAGGCGATTTTCCTTACAAAGATGCTTTCAAGCGCAAATTGCCATCTCAACTTTTTGCCGGAGTAAATTTGGGTCTTACTTATTATTTCTGAACCTAACACTTTAATTTTATCTACAAAACGCTGCATCTTTGCCCACTGTAAAAAAAGAAAAATTCCTCGCAGCGTATGCTTCATGAATATAAACTCCCTTCTCTGGGAGATGGTGTGAGCGGTAAAGTGACTGACATTTTGGTAAAACCAGGTGACAAGGTCTCGCTCGAACAAATTGTCATTGTCGTTGGAACCGATAAAGTAGATGCTGAAATGCCAGTAGATGCGGAAGGTGTTATCGAAGAAATTCTCGTAAAAAAAGGTGATGAAGTAACGGAGGGTTCCCTTATTTTACGGATTCGTCAGGAAGGCGGTGCTTCTACCAGTACACCTGCCCCGGCACCATCCACTCCTGTACAGGAAGCACCTGCGCCAGCTCCGGCGGCTATAGCAGCTCCAACTGCCTCAGCTACTGTTGCAGCTCCGGCACCTGCTCCGGCACCTGTATCCATTCCATCAGGCTCTTACCGTACCTCGCCGTTGGCCCGGAAACGCGCCAAGGAATTGGGTGTAAATCTGGCTGATGTGCGTCCGGCCGATGGATCAGCAAGGATTTCTTACAAGGATGTGGTGGATTATGTGAAGCGCAAGCTGGACACCAGTGGTGGATCAGTGATGGGTAGCGGAATTGCTCGTAAACCATTGCCTGATTTTACCAAGTTTGGTGAAGTGGAACGCAAGGCCCAGAATAATGTGGGCGTTAAGACTTCGGAGGCAATGTCGTACTCTACCAATACGATTCCACACGCCTATATCTCTGAAAAGGCAGATATAACGCGTTTGGAGGAATTGCGTCAACAATACAAAGAGCAGGTAAAAGCGTCTGGAGGTGGATTGACTATGACTGCCATTCTTACTAAGGCGGTTGCCATACTTTTAAAACGCATGCCACAATTCAACGCCAGTCTGGACGTTGATACCAATGAAGTAATATATAAGAAATATGTTAATGTTGGTATTGCAGTAGATACTCCAAATGGGTTATTCGTTCCGAATATTAAAAATGCAGATCAAAAGAACCTTACACAGATTTCGGTGGATCTTTCAGATGTAACCACCAGAACCAAAGCTGGCAAGATTACGATGAATGATATCACAGGTGGAACCTTTACCATTTCGAATATAGGTGGTATTGGAGGAACAAATATGATATCCATTGTGAACTGGCCTGAAGTAGCTATCCTTAGCATTGTTGCTGCACAAATAGAGCCTGTTTGGAACGAGGCTAATAAAACGTTTGAACCACGATTAATGATGCCCATGACTATTGGTTGGGATCACAGGGTAATAAATGGTGGGGATGCCGCCCGATTTATGGTTGAGTTGAAGCGGATATTAGAAGAGCCATTTGCGGCATGGTTGTAAGGCGATTTTAAAGTTTCCAAATCGTAAGCAATAAATTTTTATTAATTTTACGGTTTGATTGAAATAAACCAAGAAGGGTTTCTGGTTCAACTTTAATGGAATTTGTATGTTGATGCAGCGATTTACTGCAATCAATGAATCTCATATTTTTTGCAATGTTTGGTGCACGACCAGGTATTGCACTTCTTACAATTAAAACTATGAAGAAAATTTACATTTCTTTTCTCCTGTTGTTGGTAATCCTGGTTTTTGCTGAAAAGGTACGGGCCCAATGTAATCCAAATGGGTGTAACGATCCAGTTCCATCAGTGGATGCTACCCAGGCTTGTATCCTGCCCAGTCCGGATAATCTGGATTGTTACTTTGGCTCTACCACTTTTGACGCACCAGTATCTTTACCTCCATCCTGGTGTACATCTGTTGAAAACAATCACTTTTTTGCTTTTACAGCAGACGATGTAACCGCTGTTTTCGAGCTTTGTACCTTCGGATGTGCACAAGGAGGTGCCATTCAGGCGGCAGTACTTTCCACGCAGAACTGCATTGATTTTCAATTTGTTTCTCCATGCCTGGGTAACATTCCGTCTAACAGTTGCCAGACACTTACTGCATCTAATCTTACTCCAGGAGAGAACTATTACCTCATGATTGATGGTAATGCAGGCGCTGTTTGTGATTATTCCATTAACGGGGTTAATCCTACCATCAATGGCCCTACAGGTGGAATGTGTTTGCCTTCGGCAACATTGAGCACCTACAATACAAATACTATTTCCAACTGGACTATTAATCCTCCTTCTGCTGGAAATATTGTTGGTCCATCACAAGGCCAGACTGCTGTTGTTCAATGGCTGGAACCAGGGCCTGCAGAAGTTTGTGCCCAATCTGTTTTATGTCCTAATGCCCCTAATCTTTGCCTGCCAATATTCGTAGGTGAGGATACCGAAACAACTGAACAATACTCCGTTTGTCAGGGTGATGAAGTGGAATGTGCTGGCGAGTTTTTCTCTGCACAAGGAACCTTCCCGGTTACACTCCCCAGTTATTTGGGCTGTGATAGTGTGATAAGATGCCAGATTTCTGTCATTCCAACTGTTTTTACCAATCAGAAGGCTTATATGTGTCCAGGAGGTTCAGCCACCTGCGCAGGTGAAGAGTTTTTTGCCGCCGGCACTTTTCCTGTGACACTACAGGCTTGGCAAGGTTGTGATAGTGTGGTGAATTGTCAAATCCTTGTAGTACCGATTTCCAATTCACCTTTGAAAAGTGTTAATCTGTGTGGTCCTGCCACTTATGAGGTTTGTGGTCAGACGTATGATCAGAGTGGTATATATTCCACAGTTTGTACTGGATTTTTGGGGTGCGATAGTATTGTAAATACCAATCTGGCCATAATGATGCCGAATGCCGTTATAGCACCTCCGGCTATTCTTGATTGTGATAGCAATCTGATTATTACCCTGAATGGTAGCGGATCATCGGTGAATAATGCTATTGGAGGTGCAACGGTGTATTCTTGGTCTGGGCCGGGCATTATAGGTAATAATGCGCTTCCAAACATTCAGGTGAATCAGCCAGGCCAATACTGCCTGATCCTTCGCCATAGTCGCGGTGGTGTGTTTTGTTTTGATACTGCCTGCGTTACAGTGTTACAAAATGCCGGGATACCACAATTACCGGTTTTGACAGGTCAATCCAATCCCTGTATAGGAGAAACACATATTTATAGCGCTACAGCAACAGGCAACCCTCCTCCAACTTCTTTTGTTTGGACATTGCCTGGTAATCACCCTTATACGGTTCTCTCTCCATCCTCCATTTCTGTTACCTGGGGCGCAAATACCCCTGTTGGTCAGATTTGTGTTACGGCGAACAACGCATGTGGTGCTTCTCCTGCGGCTTGCATTCCGCTTTCAGTGGGTGCTCAACCGTTTCCTCCAGTTGTGAACGGCCCAACCAGTGTGTGTACTGCAGGCGGTAACTATTTGTACACGATGGATACCCTTCAATCAGGTACCATTTATGTGTGGACAGTTCCTCCCGGAGCGGTACTTTCAGGTGGTGGTGATTCCATTCTCGTTAATTTTGCCACAGCAGTATCTGGTCAGGTATGTGTAACGGCTCAAAATACCTGCGATACGCTGGCGCCAGTTTGCCGGAATGTTCAGGTAAATACCAATCCGACCGCAAGTTTAACGGGCATTCCAGAAATCTGTAATGGAGAATCATTGAACCTACTCTTTACACTGACTGGAAATGGTCCATTTGATGTGGTTTGGTCGAACGGAGCACAAAATTTTACCCTCAACGACATCAATAATGGTCATCAGGTTCAGGTAAGCCCAACGGCGAATACCAATTATACCCTGATTTCTGTAAGTGATAATTCTCCGGTCGCTTGTGCCACGGTTATTAATGACACCGTTTCAGTGGCAGTTTGGCCTTTGTTTACCACACCGCAGACTATCCAAATCTGCGAAGACGAAACAGCCTTCCTGGCTGGCGCCAATCAGAATACTTCAGGCATATACTATGACACATTAAGTAGTATCCATGGTTGTGATAGCGTAATCGTTTCTACCCTGATCGTTAATCCAATTGATACGACCATCATAGCGCTCACGACCTGTGATCCTGCTAATGCGGGAACAGTAACCATAACACTTCCGCAATTGAATGGCTGTGATAGTGTGGTCATTACAACCACTACCTTGTTGCCAACCAGCCTTACGGAAATCTTTGATGCAAGCTGCGATCCGAACAATGTAGGTGTGTTTACACAGAATCTGACCAATATTTTTGGTTGCGACAGTACGGTCATTACAACCGTAATTTTTTCGAATTCTGATACTACCTATGTAGGTGCAACAACGTGTAATCCAGCCAATGTAGGCGTGTTTAACCAACTACTGACAGCCGCTTCGGATGGTTGTGATAGTTTGGTGATTACAACCGTGACTTTGCTGCCCAGCAATACAACTAACCTTTCTGCTCAGTCTTGCAACCCCAATGAGTTAGGCGTATTTACCTCTGTACTTACTAACCAGTTTGGCTGCGACAGTACGGTTATTACCACTGTTACATTTAATGGTATACCGCCTACTCCTGTGGCGACCACAACATGCGATCCAAACCAGGCTGGGGTGTTCACAAATACAATTCTTACCGCAGATGGCTGCGATAGTACTGTTGTAACCACAGTTACACTACTTCCAAGCAGCGCCACAGCCTTATCCGGTCAGTCTTGTAATCCGAATCAGGTTGGCGTATTTACACAAACCCTTACCAATCAGTTTGGGTGCGATAGTGTGGTAACAACCACCATTACTTTCAATGGAATACCGCCTACTTTCCTTACTGCAACCACCTGTGATCCGGGCGCTGCCGGCATATTTACCAATGTGATTACAACAGCAGCAGGATGCGATAGCACCGTGATCACTACTGTTTCATTACTGCCATCTAATGTAACCAACCTGACAGGTGCAAATTGTAACCCTGCTAACGTTGGTGTATTTACCCAGGATCTTACCAATATTTTTGGTTGTGATAGTACGGTTATTACTACGATCACCCTATTGCCCAGCAACACAACAGCAATACAATCAGCCACCTGTAACCCTGCCGGAGTGGGAACCTTTGTATATCCACTTGTGAATCAGTTTGGTTGCGATAGTATCGTGACAGAAACAGTAACCTTGTTGCCTTCCAGTACAACTACCGTAAATGTGGGCACTTGCGAACCTGGTCAGGTGGGATCTTCCGTAACGGTGTTGACCAACCAGTTTGGTTGTGATAGTACCGTTACTACCATCACCAGCTTGTTACCTCCTGCCTCCTGCGGAATGACCGCCAGCCTGAGTGGTTCCATCATTCCTTGCGGACAAACAACCGGTTCGCTGACTTTGACTGTAACCTTGGGTGAAGGGCCCTTCAATTACACCATCTTGCTGGGTAATACTCCTGTAGCCAATGGTACCATAAATAATGTAGGGGTGCCTACACCAGTTGCCGGTCTCGCGCCAGGTAATTATACCGTAAATTATACTTCCAATAACGGCTTCTCTGCCACCACACAGGCTAACATTGGTCAATTGTTCCCCCCATCACTTTCGGCAACCCAAACGTCCAATTATGGTGGATTCGGGGTAAGCTGCCCGGGGGCTTTGGACGGTAGTGCTTCAGCAACAGCCAATGGCGGATTGGCGCCGTATAACTATACCTGGTCAACCGGTGTGGCGGCTCAAACGGTGAACAACCTGGCTGGCGGCTCCTATACAGTTACCGTTACGGATGCCAATACCTGTACCACCACAACGAATGTAACCATCACGGAGCCTTCTCCTTTGCAAATCTCATTTACGGCTACTGATCCGAAATGCTTTGGATTGAGCAATGGTTCTATCCTGGTTAACCCAAGTGGTGGGGTAGCTCCTTATCGCTTCTCTATCAATGGTGCAGCTCCGCAAAACAGTAATTTGTTTGCCGGACTTGGTGCAGGTTCTTACACCATTACAGCATACGATTTGAGCGATTGCGAAACTTCTGAGATCATTGTGGTTAACACGCCAATTCCTTTAAATGTGGAACTGGGTGACGATCAGAATATCGCCATTGGACAATCAGCCACCCTGCAGGCCATTGTGAATGTTCCTTTCGACAGTCTGGCCTCAGTAATTTGGTCGCCACTGCCGGATGATGCAGAATGTCCGCAATGTCTGGATCAAACGGTATATCCGTTTATCAGCACAACCTATTCTATCCAAGTGGTTGACAACAATGGTTGCCGCGATGAGGATCAGGTGCGTGTTATAGTAGACCGCCGCAAATATGTGTACATCCCTAACGTCATCAGCCCGAACGCAGATGGAGATAATGATCTCTTTAGTGTATTCCCACGCCCGGGAACGGTAAGAAAGGTGAATTCACTTGCAATTTTTGATCGTTGGGGAGAACAACTTTTTGTACTGGAAAATTTCAATCCATACGACGGCGAACTTGGATGGGACGGTACCTATAAGGGGGAACCGATGAATCCGGGCGTTTTTGTGTGGGTAGTAGAAATTGAGTTTATTGATGGGGTAGTTGAGCTTTACAAAGGCGATGTGACTATTCTAAGGTAAAGACACGAAGGATACGAAGGCTCAAAGGCGCTAAGACACAAAGGCGCTAAGACACTAAAATTCGAAGGGGGTGTTTGACTAACGTCAAACGCCCCCTTCGGTGTTTTGAGGACGCGAAGCGTTCTCCTTAGCGTCTTCGTGTCTTTGCGCCTTAGTGTCTAATCTTTGTGCCTTTTTTAAGGAACGGCCTGAACCGGTACATCCGTTTGTTCGGTGGAATTGATGTAACCATTGTAAGGTAAAGGCACGAAGGCTCAAAGGCGCTAAGACACTAAAATTCGAAGGGGGTGTTTGACTAACGTCAAACGCCCCCTTCAGTGTTTTGAGGACGCGAAGCGTTCTCCTTAGCGTCTTAGTGTCTTTGCGCCTTAGTGTCTAATCTTTGTGCCTTTTTTAAGGAATGGCCTGAACCGGTACATCCGTTTGTTCGGTGGAATTGATGTAACCATTGTAAGGTAAAGGCACGAAGACACAAAGGCGCTAAGACACTAAAATTCGAAGGGGGCGTTTGACTAACGTCAAACGCCTCTTCGGTGTTTTGAGGACGCGAAGCGTTCTCCTTAGCGTCTTCGTGTCTTTGCGCCTTAGTGTCTAATCTTTGTGCCTTTTTTAAGGAATGGCCTGAACCGGTACCTCCGTTTGTTCGGTGGAATTGATGTAACCATTGTAAGGTAAAGGCACGAAGGCTCAAAGGCGCTAAGACACTAAAATTCGAAGGGGGCGTTTGACTAACGTCAAACACCCCCTTCGGTATTTTGAGGACGCGAAGCGTTCTCCTTAGCGTCTTCGTGTCTTTGCGCCTTAGTGTCTAATCTTTGTGCCTTTTTTAAGGAACGGCTTGAACCGGTACCTCCGTTTGTTCGGTGGAATTGATGTAACCATTGTAAGGTAAAGGCACGAAGGCTCAAAGGCGCTAAGACACTAAAATTCGAAGGGGGTGTTTGAAGTTAGTCAAACGCCCCCTTCGGTATTTTGAGGACGCGAAGTGTTCTCCTTAGCGTCTTCGTGTCTTTGCGCCTTAGTGTCTAATCTTTGTGCCTTTTTTAAGGAATGGCCTGAACCGGTACATCCGTTTGTTCGGTGGAATTGTATGTGCGGTAAGGAACGCTGTTCAGCATTTTAATCAAATCGTCGCGTACCACTTTATATTCTTCAAACAGCGGGCCGGTGATGGGCTGAGGTTGTGGAAGATTCAGGCGCAGGTGATCTACCTGGCGGCCATTTTTCCAGAAACGGAAGCAAACGTGCGGGCCTGTTGCCAGGCCGGTTGAGCCTACGTAGCCGATGGTTTGTCCTTGTGCTACACGAACGCCCGGGCGTATGCCGCGCGCGTGTCCGCTCATGTGCAGATATTGCGTTTCGTAAGCACCATCATGACGCAGGCGTACGTAGATGCCATTTCCTCCGCGGCGAGTAGCTTCTGTAACCACACCTTCTGCTACCGCAATAATAGGTGTGCCATGTGGCGCGGCGTAATCGGTACCTAGATGGGCTTTGTGGTAGCCCAGTACCGGGTGCAGACGGTTCATATTGAAACGGCTGCTGATGCGGCTAAATTTCACAGGCGCCTTCAGGAAGGCTTTTCGTGCCGGACGGCCATCAAAGTCAAAGTAGTCGGTTTTTTGACCGTCTTTTTTGAAATGGAAGGCATAGGATTCTTTTCCGTCGCGTTCGTAGACCGCGGCAATGATTTTGCCGGTTCCTACCGCTTCACCACGCACGTAGTGTTGTTCGTATACGACTTTAAACCGGTCTCCCTGTTTTTGATGGTAGAAATCCACGGAAGATGCCAATACATCGATCATGCCATCGGCCAGTTCATCGGATAGGCCATTGTCGTTGAGCGCCTGCCAGAAGCTCGTTTCCAATACACCGGCAGCGGCCACGATTTTTGTATCTACATCTCTTTTGATGGTTTCCACCTGGAAAGGCTCCTTCAGCTGGAACACTGTGTATTGATACGGAGATGGTTCGTAGATCATCATTTCCGGCGCTTCACCTGGTTGGCGGCGGAGGAATTGCAGGCTGGAGCCTACGCGCAGGGAGTTGATTTTGAATTTGTCTTTGCAGCTTTCCACCAACTGATTCACCTGAGGGTAGGTGAGGCCGGCTTCTTTCATGAGTATAGTTCCAAGGATGTCTCCGCGTTTGAGTTCAATTTGCGACTGGATGTATTCATCCATGAAAAAGCCCCAACGCAGATTGTTGGCTTCGAGTGGCAACGCGTCCGGACGGGATACCATTGAAATGGCAGCAGCAGCAGGGGCGGTATCTTGTTGGTTGAGGGTAAGGGTGGCGGCAATGATGCCTGCGGTGAGGGTGGCTCCTGCGGCGATGATGGACGACTTTTTACTCAAAAAGGTCCTCGCACGCCGGAGCCATCGCTCTGGATTTGAGTCTGAATGCACGATAAAATGGGTAGATTAGAGAAACAGTTTAGCTTGTAAGGCCAATGGGGTTGGTGCAAATGTAGGAAAGCCAAAACGTTTTTACATCACCCACGTAATATTTTAACCAACACCCCGGCAATGGGGTTATTCACATTGTGTGGATAAAAACGCGCTGCATCACGCGGAATCCAGCTTTTCCAGGAGCCAGTCGCGCTCATTGATGCCTGCGGCTTTTTTAATTTCTTCAATGAGTTTTTCCCGTTTGTGACTCTTTTTTCCTGTCCGTATTTGAGGATTTTGTCTAGCTTTAGGAGTTTATAGTACCGGGCTTTAGATTTTAACCGGCAACTTGGCTTTCCTGGCCGATATCAACCCGAATGCAGGCCCTTGTGGCATTGGCTTCGACATTGACCTGAATGCCTTGCTGATTAACTGAAACAACAGCACAGGTTTAAACTCCTTCCATTGCCTAACCCAAGCAATAGTGGTTTCTGGGGCGGTAACGAAATCAATTTTGAAGATGTCTCTATTGATTTGCAATAAACTCCATCAGATAGGCCCGCATTCCAGCCATCAGGTGGCCTTTTTGATGAAGTAAAAAGGCCACCCCCCTGGTAGGGAGGTGGCCGTAAAGCGCGTTCGAAGGGATGGTTTAGTTGGATTTCAGTAGCTTTTGTGTTAGCCCATTTCCGGCAGATTCAAGGCGCAGCAAATAAATACCTGCCGGAAGATCTTCCGCTTCAAGCTGATAATGAAGCGTGTCTTCCGGTATTACACCTTTCTTAACGGTTTGTCCCTGCAAATTGATGACTTGGAAAGTTGTTGGTGTTGAGACAGGTTCACTCAACTGAATATTCATTGTATGCAAAAATGGATTCGGAGAAACGGTAAACCGTAACATAGCCTGAGAGGTGTTTGTATTCCGTTGATCCGCAGGATCGTTTCCTTTGAATTCATTGCCTGCATATTTTACGATTTCATACCCATCGGCAAGTGAAGTGACGTATAGTTCCGAATAATCGGGATTGTAATGGGTATATATCTGGAAGGAGGCAACAATTCCGCCGTTTTTATTGGCTATGATGGAGTATTCAATGCCATTATAATAGTCCGGGTTTTGGTTGTCCAGCTTGATGGAATAGCCTGAATTTCCATTGTTTGTGCCTCCATTTAGCACTTGATAGTGTTTTTGGGCACTCTCTTGTCGTACGTTAAAGGTTTTCAATACTTCTTCTGTTGATTCATCCCGAAGTGCAAAGTCAGAAAGATCTGTAGTGGAGATTACACAACCCTGACTGCCATGGCTGATGGTGCATTCTGTGTTGGCAGGTGCCGGTGAATGCCGTCGCTTCCGTATCGAAGACAACTGCACCATTACACCTTTGTAAGTGCTGAAAAAAAGCAACCATTGAACCTAACGGAATAATCCTGACTAACCACTATTTGTTAACTCCTGTTTATTTTGCCAGTAAAGGCGGTGCAGTATCCCTGCATCGCCTTTTCGCCATTCCTGACAAAATTTCGCATTTGTCTGAGCATCGTTAAGGTCTCCGACCTATTTTGCAGCAAAAACCATCTTGCTGCATGCGCTCTGTTTATCTGATTGCTTCACTATTGCTCCTGACCAGCTCCTTGCCTGCCCAAATCTCTACCTTCGATACCGGCAACGAAGACTGGCGCTGCGATGGAGATCCTGTGAGCACTACCGCCATCTGGAACTTATCTGGCGGTAATCCCGGGGGCCATATTCAAATGACTGATGGCTCTACCGGAGGGACCTGGTATTTTGTGGCGCCGGCTAAATTCCGCGGACCCAAATGTGATGCCTATGGCAAATTTCTCCGATATGACCAGTTTGCCAATAATGTATCCAATGCCAACACCTTTGCAGATGTTGAGCTGAAAGGCGGAGGCCTCACGCTCGTTTTTGACCACCCCATACTTCCTGGACCTACCTGGACGCATTACGACCTGTTTCTCCGGGAGGATGCCGGCTGGCGGGTAAACACGACCAACGGTTTGGTGCCCACCCAGGCACAGTTCAAACAAGTTTTGTCCAATATCACCAGCCTGCGCATCCGTGGAGAATTTCACCATTTTGCCGTAGATTTCGGTGGGTTAGATAATGTCAAGCTGGAAAGCAACTTTAATTTTGATCTGGATGCCGATAATAGTTCCGGCCTCACCAATGGTGATTATCGGGCTGATACTTCCTGTACTCCTTCCGTTACGGTAGTGGGCAACGATCCCTTGCTCACCTCAGAAGGGCCCATAGACTCCATCAGAATCATGATGTTGAACGGTACAGCGTTTGACCAAATCTTCTTGCCTAATATTCCGCCACCCATCCAGGTGGTGGTGTACGATGCACAACATATTACCCTGATCAATCCAGGTAATGGCAGCCCGGCTGATTTTTTGGCTGTCATTAAGCAATTGCAATATCTGGACGCTGCTGTTCACCCGCTTCAAGGGGTTCGGAGGGTTGAATTTCAGGTGTATGCCGGTTGTGGCCTGGCTGGTACGCAACGCGCCTTTTTACCCATCTACACCCCGCCCAGCGCAGGCTTGCCAGGCGATACCATCGTTTGCACCAATACTCCGCCATTCAGTCTGTTCAGCGTATTAAAGGGCTCTCCTGATCCAGGGGGCATCTGGGTGCCTGAGCCTTCTTCCATACCGGGATTTTTTGATCCGTCCAAGTATACCGCAGGCGTCTATGCGTACATTTTCCCACCCACGTCCGAGTGTCCGGGCGATACCTCCTGGGTGTCTGTGGGCATTGAAATACCGCCGGTGCTCAGGCCGGATACCACCATTTGTTTCGATGATGTGCTTTATCTGGTACGACCAAACGCATTATTGGAATGGACCTGGAGCAATGGCAGTCAGCAGGATGTACTGCCAGTTTCGGAGCCTGGGGTGTATACCCTGATTGGGCAAACAGAAAATTGCCTGTTTGAAGACTCCGTTCAGGTGGATTTTTTCGCCTGCAAAGCGTGTAATTTGTACGTTCCGAACGTGTTTACCCCAAATGATGATGGCAACAACGATCAATGGCAGGCCTTTTTGCCTTGTCGTTGGTTGCGATTCCGCATGGAGGTATATGATCGTTGGGGTAGCCTGGTGTTTGCTGCCGATGATCCTGAACAACCATGGGATGGAGTGGTGCGTGGCAAAGATGGCATGACCGGTGTTTACGTATGGCGCCTGGAATGGGATGCAGACTTGTTTGGAAAAACCCAAACCTGGCACGCCAAAGGAGACGTAACGGTAGTACGTTGATTACTTCTTCTTTACCGCAATATAGTTCACACCGGTAAGGGCCATCAGGGCTTTTTTCTGAGCCTCGATTTCTGGAGCTTTTAGGTATTGGAACTTAATACCCACCACATGTGCCTTGCCGTTTAACAGATAATATTCTTGATAGCCCTCCTCCTGAAGTAAACGACGCAGCTTGTCAGCATTGCCTTTGTCAGACAAGGAGGCTATGATAAGGATACATTCCCTTCCATTTCGGGCGACATTAACCTTTTCACGAGCGGCTTTTTCTTTGGCTTCCAGGGATTCCTGAGCCTGCTTTTCCGGGTCAGCTTTGGCGGGTTGAGAAGAAGTGGTTTCTTCAATAGCTTCTGTTTTAGGGCTGTCCTCCACCGCTTTTTTATCCTTTTCCAGCAATTCCGTATCAGGCTTAACGGCTGTTTCCGTATCCGGTTTTTCGCGAAATTTCCAATACCAGATACCTGCGATTAATGTTAACAGAAAAAGGAAAATGCCCACTATGGTGCCCCAATTGGAACTGCTTGCAGAACGCTCCGGAGCGTAAGTAGGTTCTGGCATGGGCGGAGGTGGTGTTTGAACTGGTGTTGTATTGCCCGTTGGAACATCAGGAGTAGTGCTGCTTCCACTTACTTCTCTTGACCTTGAGATAGGAGAAAATTGAAGCGGCGGCAAACCATAGGAGGCTGCATTGAAATTGGTTGCATCTGGCAGAAACTGGATTTTCTGCACATAGTTTTTATAGAGCCGGCCCACACCCGGAAGCGTAACAATTTCGCGCTGATCCAGCAGTGCGCGCATCTTCTCCACAAATGCTTCAACGGCTTTCCCTGCGTCTTCTGTTGAAATGCCATGTGCATCAGCAACATCGGCAGTGAGCAAGCCATCGTCAATCACCAGATTTTCACTAAAAACCAGTGTTTTAGAAGGCGGATTTACAGAACCGCCTATGTAATCAGTAGCAGCAGGCGTCCTGGTAGCCGTGAACCCGCCAAAACCGGGTACTACCAGAGAATCATGCAGATATAATAGTTTCTCGATGTGGGCTGGGATATCAATTTGCATAGTATGTATTGGGCAAAAGCAAAATCACCTGATTTAAATAATAGTTCTCTCTTCCATGAGGTGATCAAAACTGGTGCAAAGGTACTGTCCTATTACTACTCCATGTGAAAAAAAAGCAAATGGTTCGGTTGCAGAATTACCCGGGTAAAAAACTTCGATGTTCCAAATAAAATTCCTTTCGGGCAATTGGTGTGAAATTAACAATAAGTTCTACTTTTGGCCGCATAATCAATCGGGTATATGGACACTACCGGCGAAGTTGGGTCTTTTTTTAAATCGGCGTTCTCCGTTGACAATGTCATTTTTGGTTTTGACGGAGGCGACCTAAAGGTGCTGCTAATCCAGCGCGGTCAGGCGCCTTTTAAAGATAAATGGGCTTTACCGGGTGATTTGGTTTATCCGAATGAAGATCTGGACACCGCTGCTGAAAGGGTATTGGAACAACTTACAGGCCTCCGTGGCGTTTACCTGGAGCAGGTAAAAACCTTTGGTGCAGTCAACAGGCACCCTTTGGGTCGAGTCATTACTGTGGCCTATATTTCACTGATAAAAATCAGCAACTATACTTTAACGGCCGCCTCTTTTGCTCAATCAGCCCAATGGCATAGCATTGATAAAGTAGGAGAGTTGGCTTTTGACCACAACGAAATCCTGGAGAGTTGCCTCCGGCGACTCAAAAGAAAGGTACGCACAGCCCCCATTGGTTTTGAATTGTTACCTCCCAAGTTTACCCTCACGGAATTACAACAGCTTTACGATTCTGTGTTACAATTGCCCAAGCGGCTCGATAAGCGCAATTTCCGCAAAAAGATTCTATCCATGAATTTGTTGGTAGAATGCCCGGAAATGCAGGAAGGTGTGGCTCATCGTCCCGCAAAGTTGTACCAGTTCGACCGTGAGAAGTACCTTCAATTAACCAACGAAGGATTCGTGTTCGATTTATAAGGTACAAAGTACACTAAAGCGCTAAGGATGCCTTTATTACCAAAACACTAAAACACCAAAACACTGCCATGATCAGAATTGACCACATCGGCATTGCCGTACGCAATATGGAGGAAAGCAATGAACTCTTCCGAAAACTTCTGGGTGAATCACATTACAAGGTAGAAACGGTTGAAAGTGAGCACGTTGCTACTTCTTTTTTCCGGATTGGGGAAAGTAAAATTGAATTATTGGAAGCCAATCATCCGGACAGTGCAATTGCCAAATTCATTGAAAAACGCGGTGAAGGCATTCACCATATCGCCTTTGAGGTGGATGATATCCTCGCTGAAATCCAACGCCTTGAATCAGAAGGCTTTATCCCGCTCAACCGCGAGCCCAAGCGCGGCGCCGATAACAAACTCGTAGCATTCCTGCATCCCAAATCTGCCAACGGAGTGTTGGTGGAGCTGTGTCAGAGTGTTTGAGTGTGGGAGTGTTTGAGTTGGCGTGCGGCCGGAGATTTCATATAAGTTTTTACCACTAAGCCACTAAGGGTACTAAGAGTGAGTTGTCTTAGTGCCCTTAGTGGCTTAGTGGTAATCCCCGGCCGCACGCCAACTCAAACACTCCCACACTCAAACACTCACAAACTTTTGGTCCGCCCTCCATCCACAGGCAAATTAATGCCATTGATGTAGCCGGCAGCCGGGCTGGCCAGGAAGGCTACGGCGGCGGCTACCTCTGAAGGATCTGCAAAGCGGCGCATGGGAACCTGATTTTTGAATTGCTGTTCCACGGCTTCGGTGCTGCTGTTGTTGACTGCAGCCCTTTTGTTTACAATCTCTTCAAGCCTGCCGGTACTGGTAAAACCGGGTAGCACATTGTTCACGGTAATCTGGAATTGTCCAACTTCGTTGGCCCATGTTTTGGCCCAGGATGCCACTGCCCAACGCGTAGTGTTGGACACCCCCAATCCATCCAGTGGTTCTTTTACAGAAGTACTGATGATATTGATGATCCGGCCATATCCGGCCGCTTTCATACCGGGTAATACTGCTTGAGCCAGGATCTGATTGCACAACAGGTGGTTGTGGTAGGCTTCCACGAAATTTTTAGTTGGCGCCTCCGTAATGGGCCCACCCGGAGGGCCGCCGGTGTTGTTTACCAGGATATGTATGTTTTTTTCCTGCAACAGCGCGCTGACCCGGTTTTGCAGCGTAAGACTGTCGCCATAATCTGCTACCAGATAATCATGCTGCTGCCCCTGGCTGGTGTCCAGTGTCTGCATGGCTGCTATGAGTTTGGCGTCATTGCGGGCCAGCAGGACCACATTGGCGCCCAACAAGGCCAATTCTTGTGCTGTAGCCAGGCCAATGCCGGCACTGGCGCCGCCTACGAGGGCGTTTTTTTGCAAAAGCGAGAGATCCATTTAAAAAGATTCTTAATGGTGTATTCAATATAAAATTGACAGTTGTAATTATCAGGGAATAATGATTAACCTTCCATTCCAGGAACGATTCCCTTGAACAACCTGAATCCAATAGATTCCATTTGGCAATGCTCTTAAATCCAGTTTTGATTTGTTGCGCAGTCCATTCAATTGATGAAGTAAAACACCTTGTGTATTCCAAACAGTTAAGTCATACAACACATCAAGGTCTATTTCTGGAACCTCCAATAGGAATTGACCATTATTAGGATTTGGGAAAAGTGAAATAGTGTTCTGCGAGGTTGGTTGATTGGTGCTACTGGTTTCACAGGGGACAAGTGGCCCACCCGGCGAACCCTGTAAACATCCGTCCTTCCAGGAAGTAGGTAAATTGGGGTTGCCTATGGAATCTATCAGCTCCAGCGTGTACCCATTACCATTGGCCCCAACAGGCCAGGGACTTTCTGTGCCGTAGTAAACAGATTGGTACAAACGGCCATCGGCATCATATAGCCGCAGCGCATCTCCTGAATTGCTCAAACCAAAAGAGAATGGACCGGAAATGTTCGTTACTGTTGGGTAGGACAGAGCAAACAAGGCCTGATTACGGTATAAAACCAGGTATTCTGCCGGATTTAAAACGGTTAGATCAGGCAGGATATAGGTGTTGTCTTCGGCTGCATCTTTGAAAATCCAGTTGGAAAGATCTACCGGTTGATTGCTTTGGTTGTATAGCTCTACCCAGTCTTCTGCATTTGCATCCTGTGCTGAGGCGTAATTGATCTCACTGAAAATGATGGCTTCTGTACAAGGGGAGTATGCTGTACCAGGCGAGCCACCAATACATCCCGGAAACCATGATTCCGGAAGATTTGGATCCAAACTATCGGCCCGCAGTTCCAGACTAGGCCCCCATCCATTTGCTACCAATGGCCAGGGCTCGTTGTTGTCGTAGGTCATTTGCAGCACAAGCTCGTCAAAGCGGTTGTACAAAGAAATGGTTTCTCCATTATTGCTAAAACCCAAGCCGATAGGGCCCCAAACGGGTACTTGCGGGTGCTGACTGTGAAAACGCGCGGTATCCTGTGCAAGCACCAACCGGCCTTGGGGGGGCACCACCGTTCCCAGCGGGAAGGTGAAATTGTTCAACGGATTGCCATCGGTGAGCCGCCAGCCTGAAATGTCCAGTGCCCCATTGCCATAGTTCAACAGCTCAATCCAGTCGTCGGAATTCCGGGTGCTATCCGGGTGGTAGTGCAATTCGCTAAAGGCCATACGTCCCTGAAACCCTGTAGGGGCAAATACTGCCCGGAAAAGAGTGCTGGTATGAGCATTCACTACCAGAGTGGCATGGGTGTCTATGTTTAGCAATACCTCGTTGGTATCCCAATAAAGGAAGGTATATCCCGGCTCCGGAATGGCGGTAAGGCTGATCTCATTGCCGTCAAAATAAATGCCACTCCATGGCAGAGGGCCGGGAGTGATGGTATTCAGGGTAATCCGGCCTGCACCAGCCGGAATAGCATCCAGTATAACCTCTACCTGGCCATTAAGCCCAAGGTTACTTTGGATGAAATTACGTACTTCGGGACTGCGTGCGGTCAGACTGAATTGGTAGGTAAGATGATTGTTGTTGAATGCGTTCATTTGCCCGGGGATGTCGTTAGGGTTTCCCCACCGTGCATATAACTTAGGCATTTCCACTACAGTTTGTTCAAACATACGTTGTTCCACCTGGGTCAATGAGTCTGGCAGGTAGGCCGTGTTCATCAAATCGGCAAAACGGTTGATAAAGTAGTTCCGGAATTTCGGATTATCCATGCCCCGCTTCCAAACCCTGGTGTAAGGATTATTGATGTCAATGTCCAGCAAAAAACGGATCGGGTCGTCGTAAATAGATGTCCAACCACCTGGCTCCAATGCCAGTTCAAAATCCTGGATGCAATAACGCCAACGGAAGTCGGTTTTGTCAGATCGATAAATTTTGATATTATTACCAGGCCAGTCTCTGTTGCCTACCCAAGATTCTCCAATAATGTAATCATGGTAATATTTCATGTCAAACAGGCGATCAGTCTTTTCCCAAAAGCTGGAATCTGCAGGGTCCAGGATGTCGAACGCCTCCATGGCAGTAAAAAAACCATCTGTTGACCCTTCTACAGCTCTCAAGACGCTGTTATACCAAAAGCTAAGTGACAAAATGTCGATTGAATCTTTATCACAATCATCCTGCGCCTTGAAAAATTCGGTGTCAAACTTTTCCCGCAACTCATACAAGCCAAAATAATTGCCATTGATATAAACGCTCACCGGCCTCCAGCCGCTGTAATAGTTGTTGGTTGCATGGCCCATAGCTTCTACGGCGCATGCATCCTTGTATGGGTACGAGAGATATTGATTACTCCCGTTGCGCAGATAAATTTTATCGTAGGTGATGTGTTTGGGCTTAGTCGGGATAAAAGCGTGTTCAACTGACCCGTCGCCCAAAGCAGAATGGGCAAAATTAATTTGAAAAGAATGTTGTGGATGAAACCGGCTTCCTCCTGCGCCACCATCCATTTGCATGGCTGCCAACTGGGAGATGATTAGCCGGTGGGTGTCTTGCAAGTCAAAATATTCCACATGTGCAGATTTTTCCCAATCGGTCCACCAATTGTCAAAAATGCCGTTTGGGCCATAAAGGTTTTCTTGTTGAGTGGTCACTGCAAGAATTGGCGTGGTATGGTTAATGCCCAGCAGATAACTTGAAGCGACTGGCTTGCTTGGTAAAATGCCCGCTTCAAACGCTCGTGCTTTCAATACCGCGGAATAGAAAATAGTAATGGGTGTTCCATCAAAAACGGGGTCGTTTTCATCCGGATCACTGCCGTCAAGGGTGTATCGTACTATGGAGTTGCCTCCATTAGGGTTTGTAATAATCGTTGTTACTATGGTATTGTATAATCCTGCGGGTGTTTGAATAACGGGTGGGAGCAAATAATCCAGGAATGTTTCAGACTGGTTATTGGATTGTCCGGGTGTAGGTGGCGCAAAAATGACGATGTTTTGAGAGGAGTCCGGAAAGCTGCCGTTGCTGTTGTCCAGATTGCTACTGTTTACCATCAGGCTACTCGACAATTCCAGGTCAGGATTAAACAGGTAGACAGTATCGCCCTCACCGGATAGTTTAAAATTGGTATGAAGGTTAGGTTGAGAGGTGATTTGCTGAAACTCAAAGCTCAATTCGGCTTCTTGGACCAACTTTAGACTAAAATCAACGTATGTGTACACGATATTCGGGTCGGTCCATGCCACATCAAATGCCAGACTGGTAATATAGCCGGGTGTTAGTCCGGCGGCCACTAATTCATCAGCGCGCACCAGGAATTGATGTCGTGCCGTCCAATACCAGTTGCCATAAGGAGCCGGGTAGTCGTATGGTGAGTTTTGGATGGTTTCATTTCCTATAACCACCTGATTGATCCGCATATTGGGTCGAACTTTTGCTCTGGTGCCATAGGGTGCGCCACAGGAATATTCATTGCCATCATTGAACGTGTAAGAGGAAGAAAAGTAGGTAGTACTGCTTTGATTAAAAACAGAATTGACCGTGTACCCTGTATTACTATAAGAACAGGTGTTGATAAGCAGATTAGAGACACCATCCCAATAAATGGAATCGCTAAAAAGGTGTTCGTTCCACCCAATTACCGGTGTAAAAGTGCCGGTATTATGCACAGGTTTAAAAATGGTAATTGGGGTTCGGTTATTACCACTACAAAATATAACCTTGTATTCGTTAGGCGCCAATGGAATACTGGGGAGTCGCCACATATCCGGCTTGTTCAATCGATCAGAAAGGCGGTAATTCAACAAGGATATTGTATCTGGCCCCGGATTGAATAATTCTATCCAATCCGGAAATTCGCCGTTTTCGTCGGCAATAGTGTTGTAATTTCTGTTGGAACCTTCATTAATGAAAATTTTTTGAGCACTGACTTGCGTGCATATAAGCAGCAATGTAAAAAACATTGCAATCGCGGAATTTTTCATGGATAAGATGTAATTGGTTGCCAGCTTTTTGGTAGCCCGAGCTAATTGTTGCGCAATAATACCATAAATAAGAAATGTCTGGCGGACAAAAAGCCTGTTGGACACAAACCATTAGATCAAACGCCCGCAGGGCGTACCCTAAAACGGCGTAGCCGTGCCATTTGTGTAGCCCGTAGGGGATGAAATAGCAACGTAAAAACGGCGTAGCCGTGGCATTTTAAAATGTCATGGCTACGCCATTTTGACAATAAATTCCGCCTTCTGATCCCTTGGGGGCTACAAAAATGGCACGGCTACGCCGTTTGGGTAGGCGGCTACGCCGTTTGGGGTGTGGCTACGCCGTTTTTTAGATGGGATCGTGAAAGATGTATTTTTCGTTGTGGTCTATTTGAAATTTGTGGAGGAACTCGAGGTATTCGTCGCGGAAGGATTGTTTTTGGTGGTGGGATTCCTGGTTTTGGACATACCTGAAAACGACATTGATTTGTGATTTGGCATAGGAAAATGCACCATATCCTTTTTGCCAGGCAAAGGGGTGTTCCAGAAATTTTTGATCATTTATCCAGCCGGAAGCATTGGATTTTACTTTTTGCATCAAATCAGATACTGAATGTGCGGGGTTAAGGGCAAAGAAACAGTGGACATGGTCTGCTACACCATTCACTATTAGCGTTTTATGTCCCAGATTATTGATGGTTTGACCCATGTAACCAAATAATTCTTGTCTGAATTCAGGTAAGAGCAGGCCTTCCCGAAATTTGACGGCAAATACGGTTTGGATGTAAAGTTGATGATAAGTGTTGGCCATGATTAGCGTGTTTAACGATTAACGAATAGCCAAAGTTAACGGAAAAAAAATGATAAATCAAGCCCCAAGTGTCAGAAGAATAAAAAAGGATGCCTGCAGGGCACCTCCCAACGGCGTAGCCGTGGCATAAATGTAAAACCCCCGACCATGCAGACACATGATCGGGGGCTGATATAGCTGGAACCACGATGGTTAATCCAGTCTCCTTCGGTGGCAGGTCTTACCCTTTGCCAGCCTTAGAAGCTTCGATTACCGCTTTGGAAACGCTTTCCGGAGGCGGAGCGAAGTGGCTGAACTCCATGGTGCTGGATGCACGGCCAGAGGTCAGGGTGCGCAACTGAGTCACGTAACCGAACATTTCAGACAGAGGCACTTCAGCCTGGATGGCAACAGCGCCACCCATACGAGTTTCCTGTCCTTTTGGAAGACCACGACGGCGGTTCAAGTCGCCAATAACCGGACCAACATATTCTTCCGGAGTGATTACTTCCAATTTCATGATAGGCTCCATGATTTGTGGCTTTGTGGCTGGAGCTGCAGCGCGGAAGCCTTCTTTAGCACACAATTCAAATGCAATAGGCTTGGAGTCCACGGCGTGCATGCTACCGTCAGTTACTCTCACCTTCATAGAGTCGATGTTGTAACCAGCAAGGATACCATTGTTCATCATCTGGTTGAAACCATCCATGATAGGCTTCTGGTAGTTTTTGTCGATAGCACCACCCACGATAGCCCATTCAAACTGAAGCTTCTTCTTCCCGCTCTTGAAGTCTTCGCTGTTCAGGAAATCTTCGTCAGCTGGGCCGAGTTCAAATTCCATATCTGCGAAGAGACCAGAACCACCGGTTTGTTTTTTCAAACGTTCGCGGTGGGAAGTAGTTTTGGTCAAAGCCTCTTTATAGTTAACCTGAGGAGCACCCTGGTTACATTCTACCTTAAACTCGCGCTTCAGGCGGTCAACAATGATTTCCAGGTGCAGTTCACCCATACCGGAAATAACGGTTTGGTTGGTTTCCTCATCGTAACGAACGCGGAAAGTTGGATCTTCCTCAGCCAGTTTGTTGAGGGCCATACCCAGCTTGTCCAGGTCTTTTTGTGTTTTAGGTTCAACCGCCAGACCGATTACCGGTTCCGGGAACACCATAGATTCGAGTACGATCGGGTGGTTCACATCGGAAAGGGTATCACCGGTGCGGATATCCTTAAAACCAACAGCGGCTGCGATATCACCTGCTTCAACAGAGTCAATCGGGTTTTGCTTGTTGGCGTGCATTTGATACAGACGGCTGATACGCTCTTTATCATTGGTACGCGTATTCAATACGTAAGAGCCTGCATCCAGTTTGCCAGAGTAAACGCGGATAAAGCAAAGGCGACCTACGAACGGGTCTGTAGCAATTTTGAATGCCAATGCGGTGAATGGCTCGGTCACTGATGGCTTGCGCTCTACTTCAGTCTCTGTTTTTGGATCAGTACCTTTCACGGCAGCGATATCAATCGGAGAAGGAAGGAAATAGCAGGCAGCATCAAGACAAGCCTGAACACCTTTGTTTTTAAAGGCAGAGCCGCACATTACAGGCGTCATTTTCAGATCGCAAACAGCAGCGCGAACAGCGGCGCGCATTTCTTCCACCGTAATGGTATCCGGATCATCGAAGAACTTCTCCAACAAGTTGTCATCATAAGATGCAACCTCTTCAACCAGTTGCTGACGAAGTTCCTGAACTGTTTCTTTCAGGTCGTCAGGAATTGGAACTTCCGTGTAGGTCATACCCTGGTCGTGCTCGTTCCAAACGATGGCTTTACCAGTTACGAGGTCTACCACACCTTTGAAGTTGTGCTCAGATCCGATTGGAACCTGGAGTGGAATAGCATTAGCTCCCAGTTTGGCTTTCATGTCTTTTACCACCATCATAAAGTCGGAACCTGCGCGGTCCATCTTATTTACGAAGCCAATACGTGGTACGCGGTAGTTATCGGCAAGACGCCAGTTGGTTTCAGACTGAGGTTCTACGCCGTCTACGGCGGAGAAAAGGAACACCAGACCGTCGAGTACGCGCAAAGAGCGGTTCACCTCTACGGTGAAGTCTACGTGCCCCGGAGTGTCAATGATGTTGAAGTCGTATTTTTGTCCTTCAACCGTCCACTGGCATTTGGTAGCAGCAGAGGTGATGGTGATGCCGCGCTCCTGCTCCTGTTCCATCCAGTCCATCGTAGCTGCACCTTCGTGCACTTCGCCGATTTTGTGGTTAACACCAGTGTAGAAGAGCGTGCGCTCGGTGAAAGTCGTTTTGCCCGCATCAATGTGGGCGGCGATACCAATATTCCGGGTAAACCGAAGGTCCGTTGCCATGACTTTTTACTTTATTGAATGAGTGAAGAGATTTGAATAAGAATTTCGGGTTTAAACGTTCATTCAGAATAAAATGCCTGAAACAAAGCGTTATAAGCTATTTATTTGAATGTTAATTTTGCGTAATCCCGATGTAATGTGCGAAAATTTTGAAAGCTAAATTTTGAATTCGACTTTCAAATCCTCTAAAAACGCCGATACCGCCGAACATTGCTTTTCCAAACACAAGGGAATGGGAGTGCAATGTTCGGCGGTAGAGCGTTCGGTTAGCCGTGCTTAACGTCCACGGAAGTGTGCGAAAGCACGGTTTGCTTCCGCCATTTTGTGTACGTCTTCGCGCTTTTTAACTGCGTTGCCTTCGCCTTTGGCAGCTGCCATGACTTCGGCGGCGAGTTTTTCGGCCATGCCTTTACCGCTGCGGGCGCGGGCATATTTGATCATCCACTTGATACCGATAGATACCTTGCGGTTAGCAGGCAATTCAGTCGGGATCTGGAAAGTTGAACCACCTACACGGCGGCTGCGAACTTCCACTTGTGGCATAACGTTATTAAGTGCTTTTTTCCACACTTGCAGCTCGTCCTCGTTGGTGCGGTTTTTTACGATATCCAGGGCATCGTAAAAAATGCTGAACGCAACGCTCTTCTTGCCGTCCCACATCAGGTTATTCACGAAACGTGTTACCATCGTATCGTTGTAACGCGGATCGGCGGCCAATACTCGAGGTTTCGGTTTGTGCTTACGCATTGTATAATAAGGTGAATGTGTTGAATGAATGAATGTGAAGGAGTGCGGAAGAATATGTAGTTTGTGAGAGACAAGCGCTCATGAACCACATTACCCATATTAACCACATTGCCCACATTAATAATTATTTCTTCGGACGCTTGGTGCCGTATTTGGAACGGCTCTTGTTGCGTTTTTGTACACCGGCGGTGTCAAGCGCGCCGCGTACGATGGTGTAACGTACACCGGGAAGGTCTTTTACACGACCGCCGCGTACGAGTACGATTGAGTGCTCCTGCAGATTGTGGCCTTCGCCAGGGATGTAGCAGATTACCTCGATTCCGTTTACAAGGCGCACTTTGGCTACCTTACGGAGTGCGGAGTTCGGCTTCTTAGGCGTCGTGGTGTACACACGTGTGCATACGCCGCGCTTCTGCGGGCTGGAATTGAGCGCACGGCTCTTGCTCGCATACTCCACCTTTTCGCGGCTTTTCCGCACAAGTTGATTGATGGTTGGCATACCTTAGTTTTAGAAAATTGAATGTAACTCGTTCAAAATCAATGAAAAAGGACATAAAAATGCACCCTTTTTCAAAAGCGGAGGCAAAGGTAGCGCAATTTTGGGGTGATTTCCAAGAAATTGTAAAAGTTTTTGACCTGGTTTAGCGCAACACCGTTACATCTCCTTTGTACTCCAATTCTTGCCCATCAATAAACCTTACCAACGCATACCAGGCAAATACACCATCTACTTTTTCTCCTTTAGCAGTGCCATCCCAACCAAGGTTAGGCTCATTCAAATCGAAGTTGGTGTTTTCATAGACCATACTTCCCCAACGGTCGAAAATGCGCAGAAGGGTGATCTGCGATGCAGCTGGTCCGCCAAATCCGGTGAAATGGTCATTTGGATATGGTTTGTCCGGACCAAATATGTTCGGAAAGAACACCGGACGATCTTTTTTTACCTTTATTCGAACGGTATCAAAGGCCATACAGCCATCTTCATCCGTGATTTTTACAATGTATGTGATGTTGTCAATGGCAGTTGCCAAAGGATCCGGAACATCCGTTTCACTTAAACCAATTCCTGGCGTCCACTCAAAAGTCACCGGCCTGCCTAATGGGGCGGTAACCGTGGTCAGATCTACGGTAAAGCCCAAATCAAGCGTGGTATCCTGCGGAACTGCAACCACGATCAATGCAGGTGGTTGATTGATGGAGGCAAAAACAGAGTCCTGGCAGCCAAAAGCATCTTTCACTTTTACCCAATAGTCACCAGCCAGCAGGTTTTTCAAGGTGTCTGATGAGAAATACTGTATGCCATCAGGACTAAAAGTATACGGCGGCCTTCCTCCCAGGCCCTCTACCCGAATCTCACCTTCCGGGGCGCCGTTGCATATCAGGTCAAGCACATCGATCAGGTTGACGGCCACATCAGGTGGTTCGGTTATAAATACGCCACTGACCACCATACATTCATTTCGGTCCGTAAGGGTAACATCATACTGTCCGGGTGCGAGGTTGCTAATGGTTTGCGTAACGGCTCCGTTTGACCATTGGTATTGATACAGTCCCACACCACCGGAAGGAATGGCCTCTGCCATGCCATCGTTGGCGCCATAGCAGGAAATGTCTACGGTATCTACCATGAGCTCTAAAGGCAGATTATCGGTTACGGTTACAACAAAAGTGCCCTCACAAAGCACCGCATCAACGGCTAATATGGTATAGGTGCCGGCAGCAAATCCTCCCTGAGAATTGTTCGGAATAAATCCGCTGCCCCAGTTGAATTGTACCGGATTTTTACCGTTGGTCACATTCAGTGAAATCTCACCGTTGGAATCGCCGAAACACAAGGGTGGTGCTACAATGGCATCAGCGGTCAGGATGCGTTCATCCACCTGTATATCCAGTTCGGTCTCGCAATTATTAGCGTCTTTGATTACAAGATTAACCAGGCCCACGCCAAGATTACTTAAGGTGCTACTATTAGTGAAAGGTCCATTATTCCAACTAAACTGATAAGGCGGTGTGCCACTGGTAATATTGTTAATTACTACCTGCCCATTAGCAGTGCCGTTGCAATCAGGTGCGGCAATGACTGTATCCACTTCTACTTTGGGGAAAATCGTAACAGATTGAATGTCTGTTACTTTACAGCCAAGGTCTGTTTCCAGGGTAAGCACTACCGGATTAACGCCCGGAAGGTTGAAGGCCACGGTATGGGGCCCCGGTCCGGTTGCCGTTTGAGGGGTTGCAAAAGCGCCAAAGCTCCAGTTCCAACCGGTAATGGCTCCAATGGGGAAACTTGAGGCGTCTACCACCTGTACATTGGTCCCCAGGCATACAGCGGAAGGTATGGTTTCAAACTTAGCTTCAGGTCCGAGGAATTCACCGCTTCCGCCAAATTCTACCGAAAATCCATTGCCGGTAGCGGAAAAGTTATTGACCACAAGGGCATAGGTTTCTCCTTGTATCATATCCAGTGGTCTAAGCCAGGCGTCATCGCCGGGTTCAGAGCATCCAGCATCTTCGCTGATATCCGGATCTCCATTTCGCATCCCTGTAGGCCCCAAACAGGCTGTTGAATTGATGCCCTGACTTTGTCCGGAAGCCATACATCGCTCCAAAATCTTACCGTTGCAATTTTTAATACCGTTGGGTAATCTATATATCACAAAATCAAGGTCGTCCGGACCATTTAAGGGTGTCAGGGTCATGGTAAGTGTTCCGGATTGGGAACAGGTCCATACAAACCACGTAGAATTGGATTCAAAAATGCCTGGAACGCCGTTGTTGAAACAGGCAGCATCCTGCATTTCACCGTTATTACTACCGGCTCCGGTAACGTATTGCACCACGAATGGCGATTTATCGCATAAAATAGAAGATGAAGGACAATCTGAAGTGGGTTCAACCGGCGGGTTGTAGTTGTTGATACAAATCTGGAATGAACCGGTTTGCCCTCCGGTACCTTGCACACGGATCAAATAGGTATATCCTACAAAAAGACCGCCCTTATAAGCTTCGGCAATGTTGGCATTACCTGAAGCAGCATCGCAAACCAATTCGTTGATGACTCCTCCACAAGTGCCAAAGTAAAGGGTAACCTGTGGATCCTGAAGGGTCCCTCCAGGCGATTGAGCAGTAGCGCCCCGCACCGTGATTGTGATATCTGTTGCCTGTGGTGTATAGGTAAACCACACATCATTTTGAACAGAGCCAAAACAACTGGGTACGCCATATGCAGAGGGCGTTGCTCCCACATTGGTAAAGGCGTTAGCCGGACTACAGTAGTTCAGTCCATTCGGTAATGCAATAGGGCTGGAACATTCATCATTGGTTGGTTGTGCATATGCTGTAACCGTGCAAAGCGTTAAAATAAAAAACAGGAGCGTTTTTCTCATGGTTGTAATGATTTATCTGGGACGTCAGTCAAAACAGGGATAGGCAAAACAATAAGACGCAAAAACCCTGCTCATTGTTGGATGCAGGATATGTCAAATATTTCTTAAGATGCATTCATCCGGCTATTTCCCCTATGTGCCGGAACTGTCAGGTGCAAAATTGCTGCAAATTAGCCAATATTGCTTCCAAAGAGATTCGCTACTTTTGCGCCCGATGAAACAACTCCCCAATGCACTCACTTTGGCCAACCTGTTTTGCGGGTGCTGTGCAATTCTTCATATCCTATACTGGCAGCCGGAAACGGCCGCGCTATTTACGGCCGGCTCTTTTCTGTTCGACTATCTGGATGGTATGGTAGCCAGAGCACTCCATGTGAGTTCTCCGCTTGGAAAGGAATTGGATTCATTGGCAGATGTGGTGAGTTTTGGAGTGGTACCAGGAGCTATGTTGTATCAGATGCTGGCCATCCCTGCAGTTGAGATGTCGGGGAGTCATGCATCGATGGTACAGTGGCACGCATTACCAGCATTCATCCTTACAGCTTTTTCAGCATTTCGGTTGGGTAAGTTTAATCTGGATACGAGGCAGAGCAGCTACTTTTTAGGACTAAGTACACCGGCATGTACTGTTTTTGTGCTGGGCCTGTCATTGGGAGTATATCACAACCGTTTTGATTTAGCTCCAATGCTCACCAATCCCTGGCTCATATATGGTCTGATAGGTATTCTGTCGTGGTTATTGGTAAGTGAAGTACCCATGTTTGGGATGAAAATCAAGCGTTTTGACTGGAAGAGTAATGCGTTAAATCTGATTTTTGTGGTGGTTTTAGCTATCCTTGTATTGCTCATCAAGGAACTGGCTTTATCTGCGATTATTGTTTGTTACATTCTTCTGTCTGTCCTTCAAAAAAAGAAAATCCTGGAAGGGTAGGAGGGGTTTCCTTTTACCATCCAACATTGCAAAATAACATGAAATTCATTGCTGAAATCGACATTATGCCACACCGTGAACTGCTGGATCCTCAGGGCAAGGCTGTGGTAAACAACATGAAACATCTGGAAATTTCCGGCGTTCAGGACGTTCGCATCGGTCGACATGTAACTATGAGCCTGGAGGCCAACAGTGAAACGGAGGCTCGTCAGAAGGTAGAAACAGCCTGTCAAAAGCTGCTGGCTAACCTGATCATGGAAACTTATACTATTTCCATCAAGGCATTTTAATGCTTTACATTGTACCCACGCCCATTGGTAACCTGGAAGATATGACCCTGCGCGCTATACGCGTGCTGAAAGAGGTGTCGGTGGTACTGGCGGAAGATACACGCACGAGCAAGCGTTTGCTGGATCACTATGAGATCAAAACCCCACTCCGTTCCTTTCATGCCCATAATGAACATGCGGTGGTGGAAAGAGTGGTTGATGAATTAGCTTCGGGTGTGCAAATGGCGTTGATATCAGATGCCGGAACACCGGGTATTTCTGATCCAGGTTTTTTGCTCTCACGTGCATGCCATCGAAAAGGGGTGCGTGTAGAGTGCCTGCCTGGCGCTACCGCATTTGTTCCAGCCCTCGTGGCCAGTGGACTTCCATGTGATACCTTCCATTTTGAAGGCTTTTTGCCGCATAAAAAAGGCAGGCAAACCCGATTAAAATATCTGGCTGCGTTGCCCCACACGTTTGTGCTGTATGAATCACCTTTCCGACTGATCAAGTGTCTGGAAGAGCTCAAGGAGCATTGTGGGGAATCACGCCAGGCGTGTGTAGCTCGTGAACTTACCAAAAAGTTTGAAGAAGTAAAAACAGCTTCCATCTCCGACCTGATCGCACATTTCTCAAAAAAGGAAGTCAAAGGAGAGATTGTCATGGTCGTAAATGGCTGCTAACGCCAAAGTGCCTGACTACCCTCTGCCGCGAATTGTACTTCCAGCAAATGGGGGAAGTAGTCTTTCAAGCTATCAATGTGTGAAACAATATAAATTTGGCGGAATTGTTCCTGCAGATAGTGCAGGGCGAGCATCATTTCCAGTCTGCGTTCTTCATCCTGGCTGCCAAAAATTTCGTCAAAGGCCAGGAATTCCATGCGATGCCCGGTGCCTGAAAGATCCATGATGGCTTTGGTGATAGCAATGCGCAGGCAGAAATTGGCCAGATCTACCTCCCCTCCGCTAAAACGGTCAATCGGATAAAAAACACCGCCATCGGCGATGGCGAAATCGAAGTTTTCGTCTACCAGAATGCCCTCATATTTGCCTTTTGTTATACGGGTAAATAACTCGCTGGCTTCCCTGGTAATGCCCGGACTTACTTTTTCCAGGATTTCTGTTTTGAAGAGTCCAAGCATCTCTGCCAATTTGCGAAGCAATTCCACTTCTTCCAATTTGTGGCTGATTTGTGCCAGTATCCGGTCGTTTGACCTGACTTTTTCGAGTGATCGCTCTTGTTCTGCCTGCAGTTCCAATCCTGTTTTTTCCAGTCCCCGTAGTTGGCCGGACTGCGCCTGGTATTTTTCCGTAAATCCAGCCAGTGCAAGCTTGGCTGCTGCGTAGGCATTTTCATCAAAACTAAGTTGTTGAAGTGCTTGCTTGCAGGCAGCCATATCGGCCAAGGTTTGCTGAACAGCTGTTTGGTTGCTGAACAAAGCGGCTTCTGTGGTTGGCCATTCTTTTTCCAAATAATTAGATTGGGATAAGAAATCCCTGTATCGACTCTCCGAAGCGGCTAAGCGGGATTTTAATGCCTGGTAAGCCTGCTCATCAAATTGAATTTCCCCGATTTCACGCAGAATCAGTTCATCTGCGGTGATTCGGGCTTCCAATATTTTGAGCTGGTTTGATTCAAACAATAACTGACGATCCAACTCCAAGAGTCGTGATTGTTCCTGAAGCCATTTCTCCAACTTGTTTCGGGCCTCTTGTTGTTGGGTCTTTAGCTGCAGGCCTTTAGCAGTGATATCTTTTTTCCTGATTTCCAACTCCTGAAGTTGCCCTTGTTGAAGGTTGGTTACTTCAGTTTCCAGTTCGTTCAGTACCCGCTCATAACCAGCCAAAAGCGGTTGCATACAAGTTGGACAGTTTCCTGCAGCACCCAGTGCCCGGAGTTGGATCAGTTTTTCGTTGCGTTCACGGATGCCTGCCTGGATGCCACCAATATGTTGTTCAATGCTCCTGAGGTTGTTTCGGAGGGCTTCCATGGATGTTTCCAGGTCGGCAATGATTTTTTGAGTCTGACTTAAGGAGGATTCTATTTCTTGCTTTCCATTAAGTGATTCCCGGATTTTTTGGATTTTTTGATCGTTGGCTTGCCATTGCTCCTGACTTTCCCGGATTTTGCTCAATCGAGCCTGCCTGTTAATGAACCGTGTATGTTCGGTTTCCAGCAAATCCAGTTGTTTTTTGTCGTTGTCAAACTGGATCCATTCCGGTTGCATCCGGGCTAGTGTTTCCTTCAAAGCCTGGAGCTCGTTCAGTTTCCGCTTGAGTGCGTTTTGCTGGTTTTCCAGTCCGGTTAATCGTTCGGTTAATTGAGTGCGTTCGTTATGAAGGGTATTGAATTGTTTGAAACGCGCTTCTTCCTGGTCGAATTTTCCCTTTTCTGTTTTGTATTGCGCTTCTACTTCCAATAATCGGGCAGCTTCCTGCTTGATCTGCGTTTGTGTGGACTCCAGAAGATTATTCCGCCCTGCAATTTCGAGTTTAATGGCTTCGAGCGCGGGTTCATCCAGCAAATTCTGGCGTTGGCCTGTGGCCTGGCTGCTCAAATCACGCAGGTCTGCATTGATTCGCACCTGGGCATCGTCGAGGGTGTCGAGTCCCAGCATACGCCGCACCATTTTTTTTCGGGCTTCACCGGTGGTTTCAGAGAGTTCTGACAATTCTTTTTGGCCAGAAAAAACGGAACGCTTAAAGGCATCCCGTTCCATGTGCAGGATTTTTACCAGTTCATCATTGACCGGGGAAACACCTTTGGCAACCAGGTCGTCGTTTTTATACAGTTCGGCGCCTACTGTAAGCGCTTTACCTCTGAATTCACGTTTTACTTTGTACCGGAGTTCTCCAATGGAAAAGATGAGTTCCAGTTCTACAACCGATTTTGGATCGGCGAAAGCAGAACGTACATGAGCTTTATTGCCTTCTTCCTTTCCGAATAAGCAGAACAGAATAGCTTCAAACAGGGTGGATTTTCCGGCGCCGTTTTTTCCAATGATACCAACCAGCCCCTCCCGGAATTCGAGTTCCAGTTGGCCGTATTGTTTGTAATTGGATAGGCGAAGGGTGTTGAGGATCATGGGTTTTCAGACTGGAAATAGCGATTGGCGCGTTCAATCAATTGGTTTGCCAATTTTTCATCATCCGGAAATTTACTTTGGAGATAATCTGCAAAAACCTTGTCGAGGCGGTCGAACTGGTGGCTTTCTATACCTTG
Organism: Saprospiraceae bacterium; assembly: GCA_044347755.1. Classification (GTDB taxonomy): domain Bacteria; phylum Bacteroidota; class Bacteroidia; order Chitinophagales; family Saprospiraceae; genus M3007. Next base: position 21,553 of record JBIKUE010000013.1, on the reverse strand, counting down.
CACAAAGGTTCGGTCTGAAACGGTCTTTCTTTTTGGAATGATTTGAAAAGCTTCGGGGAAAAGCTGGCGCAGCCTGATATTCCCAAATTCCAGTGTTTGTTCCGGGCGGATGTCGTTAAAAGAGATGGAAAGTATGGCATCGAGGGTTGGTTGTTCATACTGGAATTGTAGCAGGGATGCTTCCAGTTCTGCTATGGAAAGTGACTGGCAATTGGACTGCTCCCAACGGAGCCATGGCCGGGTAGTGATTGACTCGAACTGTACTTTACAGGTATGGTCAGGAGCCACCTCCAGTAAGATAAACCCTTTTTCTGAATCAATTTCTGTGTCGCTAAGTCGTTCGATACTCCCTGAATACCAGGCGTTTGGGTGTAGTGTAACAGCCTGAACATTATGCCAGTGGCCGAGGGCTATGTATTGAAATTCTGCCAACTTGGCTTCAAATTCCGGTGGAAAAATCTGCTCACCATACTCTTCCATGAGATAACGTTTGCCAAGTGAAGTATGGAGCATTAGAATATTAAACTTCCCTGGTTCGGGTTGAAGTTTTTGCAATTCCTGCAACAAGATTCGCTGGTCGTTAATATGTGGAACGCCATGTATCACCACCTCTCCGAATGAGTGCTTTTCCCAGGTTTCTCCAAACACCGGAAAAACATGATCCAATGTATTCAGAGCCCGCAAAATGGGGGAATTATAGATTGTTTTGGGTGTTTCGTGATTGCCGGCTATGATCACGATAGGTATACCGGCATCGCCTATCTTTCGTAACTGCTCCAACCCAAAGGTAAGCGCCCGGTTGGAGGGACTGGGCCGGTGGAAAAAGTCGCCGGAATGAATCACCAGATCAGGTTTGATTTCCAGCGTTCGTTGAATAACTCGTTCAAATGCATCATAAACATCCTGCTCGCGGGTATTTACTCCGGCGTCATTGACCCGATCAAATGCCTGGAATCCGAGGTGCGTGTCGGAAAAGTGGAGGATGCGCATGGTAGCGGGTGATTTAAAGGAGGTTACTATGCTTCAGTCTTACGTATTCGATATAGTCGGTTTTGGGAGGATCGGTGATCTCCAGATTGCGGGCCATGGTAATAATCTGTCCGCGGTGAAATGTGCTATGCTGCATACAATGCTGTATGATCTCGGCGCTGTACTGTTCGTATAGTTTGCCTGTAGTATGTTTATAGGCAATGGTAAGGTCAAAAAAATCCGCGCTTTGGCGGTGAATGAAGTTTTTAAATGACTCTGAATTTTGGAGCAAGCGTTCAAACAATTCTTCATCAGTCCCCTGGAAAGTGTTGGACAGGAATTCTGTAGGGGATATTTGTTGAAGTCGATGCAGCCATATATCTTCAGCAGCCCAGATATGCAGTAGCGTAGCTCTTAAACTTGGGAAACTGGAGGCAACGTACAGGGTTATTTTATCGGATGGTTTAGTCTTTAACCAGTGTATGATTCGCTCATTAGCCCAAAAATTATAGGCAACATAGTCTTTGAGGAGGGAGTCGAGGGTCATGGGAATAAATAAGTGGTTGAATGTTATTCTTTTTTTCGTTCCAGGAGTGCCATATAAAAGCCATCAAAGCCGTCGTCTTGCGGGAGGATTTTCTGATCTGAAATCAGCTTAAAATCTTTTCCGGTACTACTGGCCAGGAAGGTTTGGATTTGATCCTGATTTTCGGAGGGTAAAATACTACAAGTTGCGTACACCATGCGGCCTCCAGGTTTAGTAATTGGGGCATAAGACTGTAATATGTCCTGCTGTGTTTGGCGTAATTGGTCTATTTGTTCTGGTTGTAACTTCCATTTGGCATCCGGGTTGCGTCTAAGTACGCCAAGTCCACTGCATGGCACGTCAAGAAGGAGTCGGTCTGCTGTATTATAAAGTCTTTTGATGGTCTTTTTGCTTTCGATTGAGCGGGTTTCTATGTTAGAGGCACCTGCTCTACGCGCTCTTTTTCGAAGTTCTTCCAGTTTCCAGCCCTGGGTGTCCAGCGCAATAATGGAGCCTTTATTTTCCATCATAGCAGCAAGGTGCAAGGTTTTGCCGCCCCCGCCTGCGCATGCATCTACTACCCGCATGCCGGGTTCAGGAGCCAATAGTGGAGCTACCTTTTGGCTGCTGAAATCCTGGACCTCGAACCAGCCTTTTTTAAAGACGGAGCTTTGAAAAACATTTTTCCTGACTCTTAGCACAAGTGCATCTGAATTAGGGAGGAGGTCACATGGAATGTCTTCTGATTGAAATGTTTTTAGCAAATCCTGCGGATTGGTTCGCAGACGGTTGACCCTGAGTACTACAGCTGCCGGTTGGTTTAGGGCATGAAGGGTGTCAGGCCAGGCATCAGCCAGTTCCTTTTTTCCCATTTGATCCAGCCATTCCGGGATACTTTCCTTGATTGCCCTTGTTACCTCTCCTTCCTTTAACAATCTGCTACGCCAGGATTGAACTTTTGCTTCAAATGCGGGAGTGTTTAACGCTTCCAATTCCCGCCATTTAGGCAAGGTTACACCTTTTAATGCAAAGTGGATTCCGATCAGTTGCCAAAAGTCCCATTCTGATTGTGGCTGTTTTTCAAGAACTTCCTGATAAAGCCGGAAATATCGCAGCACTTCATAGGTGGTTTCTGCGATAAAGGCCCTGTCACGGCTTCCTGCTTTTGGGTTTGATCGCAGGGCACTTTCGATTACTTTATCGGCGTGTCTGTTTTCCAGAAAAATTTGCCGAAGATTTTGTGCTACGATACGGACTAACAGAGGGTGCATATGGGTATGGTACGGATTTAATGTGGGCGCGAGACTAAGGGGTAAAAAAAAGTCCCCCTCCGAACGTTTTCGGAGAAGGACGTCATCAAAACACGCTTCATTTTAAACCTTTATCTTTAAGCCATGTGGCTGATATTCTAGCTGAACGCAATTGGGATTTATTTGGTGCAAAGGTAATTTTCTTTTTGAAAAGACCATGAAAATTGATATATATTTTTGTAAATTTTTTACACAGGAATGGTAAAAAATCAATATTTTCAATATGTTACATTATCTTTTTCTCCGACGACCAGAATTATTCCCTGAGTTATTCCCTGTGTTTCTTCCACCGCCGCCGCGATTTCTGCCACCACGTCTACGGCTTCCGCCACCGTTTTGTCCACCATTGTTGCTGCGATTGCGGTTGTCTAGTTTTCCGGCGCCCGCTGCCAACTTATCCAATGAATCGTGGCCTTCATGAAGAGATAATTGACCATTTGAAAGAATTTCCAGGTCCTCCTTTACAATATCGTCGCTTACATAATGCTCCTTATTCCAGGTTTTGTAGGCAAGTTTCATGTAGGAGGCAATAACTTCCACAAATCCCTCTTTTTTGGGGCCATCAGGCATTTCAATGGCCTTTTGAATGAGGGCATGAACACTATTTCCATAGTGGCGCATTCGAGTGGCAGAGTTAAGATAACCCAGAGGTTCAGGCTTTGGGCGGTCTTCTTCTTTACGGATAATGATACCAGGAGGAGGGGTTACGTCCAGTTCATAATTAGCAAGTGCAAATACATGATTCCATAATTTCTCCCGGTAATCATCCATATTACGGTTGCCTTGTGGTCCTAACTGGATCATCAAGCCAACAATAGACTCCACTGTTTTCTGACGCTTTTGGGGCGATTCAAGCGTGATGGCATGCTGAATCATTTCCTGAATGGACCGGCCATATTCCGGGAATTGGATATGAGGTCGTTCCGTGTTGTATTCTATATCGAGGTTATTCATGTCTTAGTGTTTTGGTGTTTTGGTGTTTTGGCGTTTTAGTGTTTTCGTTTTTTGGTGTTTTAGTGTTTTAGTGTTTTAGTGTTTTGGTGGGTATATGGTAAGGCTGTGGCCTTTAAGGTGTTGAATTTTGTCATATTCTATTGAACTTGCTAGTCTTAAGCACACTAAAATACTAAAACACTAAAAACTACTCAACTGTTACAGATTTCGCCAGATTTCTTGGCTGATCTACATCGCAGCCTCTAAGGACGGCGATATGATAGGCGAGCAGTTGCAAAGGTATTACGGAAAGAAGAGGGGTGAAAGGTTCCTCTGTTTCAGGGATCTCAATGGTATGGTCAGCCAGTTTCTTAATGGTTTCTTCTCCTTCTGTGACTACAGCTACTACAACTCCTTTTCTTGCTTTTACCTCCTGAATGTTGCTGATGACCTTTTCGTAAGCGCTTTTGTTGGTAGCAATTACAAAAACCGGCATGTTTTCATCGATCAAAGCAATGGGGCCGTGTTTCATTTCTGCAGCCGGATATCCTTCTGCATGGATATAACTTATTTCTTTCAATTTTAGTGCGCCCTCCAGTGCTACCGGGAAGTTGTAGCCGCGACCAAGGTAAAGCGCGTTGTTGGCATCTTTAAACTCTCCGGCAATATATTCCACCTGACTTTGGCACTTTGTCAATAAATCTTCTACTTTTTGGGGTATTAGTGACAATTCTTGTACCAGCTTTTGGTATTGGGATTTAGGCAGATAGCCGCGTTCATATCCCAGGATCAGGGCCATCATACTCAACATAGTCACCTGGCCGGTAAAAGCCTTTGTTGAGGCAACACCTATTTCGGGTCCTACGTGGATATAAGAACCACTATGGGTAAGTCGGGCAATAGAGGAGCCAACCACATTTACAATACCATAAGTAAGAGCCCCTCGTTCCTTTGCCAATTCAAGCGCCGCAAAGGTGTCTGCTGTTTCTCCGGATTGGCTGATGGCCAGAATAATATCATCTTCCCGAACTACGGGGTTTCGATATCGGAATTCAGAAGCGTATTCAACTTCAACCGGAAGTCGGGCGAGGTCTTCAATCAAGTATTCAGCGATCATTCCGGCATGCCATGAGGTACCACATCCCAGAATGATCATCCTTTTGGCATTAATGATCCTTTTCATGTGTTCATCCATGCCACCCAGGCGTACCCAACCATGTTCTGCATCCATTCGCCCGCGCATACACTCAGCGATGGTGGTGGGCTGCTCAAAAATTTCTTTGAGCATGAAATGATCATATCCACCTTTTTCTAACTGGCCAATCTCCAGTTCTATTTCCTGGATGCTATGTGGAGCAACTTCGTTGCGGAGTGTTTTAATACTAAGCTCCTGCCCCAAAACGCAGGTAGCAACCTGCTCGTCCTCCAGATAAACCACATTTTTGGTGTGTTCTACTATGGGCGTGGCATCTGAACCGATTAAAAATTCTCCCTTGCCAATACCTATCACAAGGGGGCTTGACCGCCGGGCTGCTACCAATTTGTTAGGGTCGTCCCGATCCATGACCACGATGGCATAGGCTCCATGTACCTGTGTTAGAGCCAGTCGGATGGCTTCCTCCAGAGGCAGATCGCCTTCCAATTGAATTTTTTCAATCAAATTCACCAATACCTCTGTATCGGTTTCACTTATGAAGGTATATCCATGGCGTTGAAGAGCACTTTTGATAATGGAGTAGTTTTCAATAATCCCATTATGGATCAGCACCAGGCGGCCGCTATTGCTGGTATGCGGGTGCGCATTAGTGTCGTCTGGCTTCCCGTGAGTAGCCCATCTGGTATGCCCCATGCCCACATGGCCACTGAGATCCTGATCTTGGGCAAAAGCTACCAGGTCGGCAACTTTTCCTTTCTTTTTATAGACTCGGAGTGATCCGTTTTGCAGTGCAATTCCGGCGCTGTCATACCCACGGTATTCCAGCCGGGTTAGTCCCTTAATGAGAATTGGATAAGCTTTTTTGGGCCCTATATAGCCAACAATTCCGCACATAGTACTAGTTGATAAATTGGTTTTTCTGAATGGATCAGGATGGGTTTATTGGTAGTTTTATTTCACCAAAGTGTATTTTAACTCCAGTTTTGCCGGGAAAGATAAGCTCTTTGGTCCATAAAGTACTGCACGATTTGCGGTTCTGCTTCTGGGGAAAACACCCATATAGACCGTTCGTTTTTTGGTGTCGGTACTTGCATCATCATCCACGATGTGTTGGAATAATTCGCTCAGGGACATACGATATTGTGTAACTGAAGTTCCGTTGATGACCACTTTGTTTGGATCTCCTCCAAAATCTCCGAATCCACCGGTGAGGTTTGATCCAAAGGAGTACAGGACATCGCTGGTGAGTACAAATGTGGTATCTTCTTCAGAATATTGTGTGAGAAACAGTTGGTCTGCCGGTAAAAGGGATGTATTCTCATCCGCTACATGGAGTACCAATTCGGCCTGGTTTACAGCGATCTTATTGAGCAGGTGTGCATACGGGAATTCAATTTTCACCCGAAGTCCTTCCATCCCCTGAACATATAATTTTTCTTCAGAAACCTGGTCGATCAATTGTCCTGCCGGAGAGCCGCTGTGATCATGTGTAAAGTGTGTGAACTTATTGGCTCCTTTAAAGAAATAATCGTAGTTAAGCGCTGTTGAATCTGACTTTAAATGATAAAACAAGCGGATGCGACTCAAGGAGCTATTATTCAGGTCGAAAGCCATCATGGCGCCAGTACCGGTGCTGGTGGACATGATTTTTAAGCCACGCAATTTAGCTTGAAACAAGGTATCGGCAGCATAAATCAGGCTGTCGATATTGAACAGTTCCTGACCAAAGGCTGGGTCAAGGGTAAGTTTAACAAAGGATCCTTCCAGCCCTTCAAAAAGCGAGTCGGAAGCACTTGGCTTGGGATAGAAGTTTTCCAGGCGCCCGATTTCTGTGTTGGCTGGAAAGGAATGATTGGAATAATACTCTTTGTCGTCCTTGATCTCATAACCATTGTCTACCCGAAGTATGTGCAAGGATTGAGGCTGTAAAGTGTCGCCATAAAAACCCCGGAGGTCATAATTGAGATACAACACGATGCTGTCAAAGGCATGCATGGTTGTGTCAAAGTTTGGATTGAGGTTCTTTCCGATCAGGAGTGAAAAAATTTCAGAGGAAGATTTTCCCATTTCCGGATCATTAATAGATCCACACAGGAAATACTCAGCTGTTGAACTGAGATCGGAAGTCAAAGAACTGTCTTCGCGTTCAATGGTACACCGTATGGAAATCGTATCTGTGAAATTATAATCGGTGTATTCGTCATCCAGCAATTCATAGCCAAGTGCTCCGGGCTTTTTGCATCCGGTCCAAAGCACAAGTGCAGCCAGCAGAATACCGGCTATTGCCGGAAGTTTTTGCTTCATAATAAGCATCAGATAATGGATTGAGTGGCCTTGAGAAACAATGCCGTGATCTATAGTTATAATCGTGTTACGTGCATGAGTCAGAAGCAGTTGAGGTGGTTGCCTGAACTGTTGCATAAACGCTAGACTCCCTAAACTTAAAGGAGCTGGAATTTTCTGAAGTCGTGCGGCAACAGGAAAAACGACATTAAGCTGTCACGTTTTCCGTCAGGCTTTTCAGAAACTCAAGATAGCCCGGGAGTGCATCTTCTGCGGGTTGCCATGGCAACACAGGTTTGTCTTCCGCGGAACTCAGATATGGAACGGACGGATCCAGGGATTCGCTGCCAAGAATCACAGCATCAGAATAAAATGCTGCGCCTTTGTGCATGCATACGGAATCTCCTTCATGGTAAGGTTCCAAATGCTTCTTTGTCAGGTTGTTGATGGCTGCCTTTTGAAAGAAGCGTTCGCCACCTTCTTTTTCTCTCGGAGTATCAAATGCGCCATAAATAATCTGGGCATTAGCAAAAATGGGCTCGGTTTTATAGGCAGTACGCAAATAAAGCGGCAGTAAACTGGTCATCCAGCCTGTGCATAGGATGTAATCAGGTGGCCAGCCAAACTTCTTAACGGTTTCAATGGCTCCTTTGCAGAAAAAAGCCGCCCGGTCTGCATTGTCTTCGAATGGTTGACCTTTCTCGTCTTCAAAAACAAGTTTGCGTTTGAAGAACTCTTCATTGTCAAGGAAATAGACTTGCAGGCGTGATCCGGGCAAAGAGGCCACTTTAATGAGTAGAGGGTAATCGTCGTCATCTACGATAATGTTCATACCACTCAGTCGCACTACTTCATGTAAACGGTGCCTGCGTTCGTTTACAACCCCGTAACGTGGCATCAAAATGCGCAATTCATAACCATTGTCGGCAAAGAATTTGGGAAGTTTTCCCACCAGTTCGGAAATGTCAGTGCCCTCCGTGTAGGGCGCAAGTTCTTGTGTGATCAGGAGCAAACGCTTCTTTTCCATGTGTGTTAAAACCAGTCTTGATTGGTGTGTGTAAGCACGATTTGAATAAAAATCGGGGTTCGGGAAGAGCGCGCAGACTTTTTACTCCGCGAAATTCGGGTGCAAAAGTATAAAAAAAAGCCCGTTTTTTTTTCAAAGACTTTGCAGGATAAATTTTAAAAAAAGACGGAGTCCTGTTTTTTATGTAGACTCATTCTTCATCCTGTCGTCTTTCCAGGATATGGAAAGTGTAATCATGCTCATTTTTCTCATCGGCCACATGGTGCTCACTCCACACTTCAATCCATTCTGAGGGGTTGATCTCGGGAAAAAACACATCCCCCTCTGCCAATAGATCAACTTTGGTAAGGTAGATTTTATCCCACAGTTCTGCGGTTTCCCGGTAAATCTCACCACCACCAATGATGAAGACTTCTTCTTCTTCACCATCATAGGCCATACCCAGTGCTTCTTCAACAGAGTGTGCCACCAAAACGCCGTCGGCGGAAAAAAAAAGGTCCCGGGTGACTACGATATTGGTACGTTTAGGCAATGGTCTGCCAATGCTATGGAAGCTGTTGCGCCCCATAATGATATGATGCCCCAGGGTGGTTTTTTTGAAATAAGAAAGGTCGGCCGGTAAGTACCAGGGAATTTGATTGTCCTTTCCTATTACATTGTTTTTGGCTGTGGCAACAATGGCAGATATCAGCATAGCGTTAGATTATTGTTGAATATGGGTATAGTTGCTGAAACGTGTCCGTTAAAAGCAGCGGGTCTGCTAGAACGCTTTACAATCGTTATCATGCTTTTAACGGACACTATTCTCGTCCTATTTTTTCATCACATACCAGAAGTAAATCAGCCGATGATCTTGTATGTCTTTTTGGATTTGGGAGCCTTTTACTCCGCTAAATTCTTCAAAGAATTTGACATATTGTGACGGAACGGCGGCACGAATTCTGGCGCGTTTGAGGTCGTCCTCGTTTTCGATAGCCTTTTCGATATTGTCGTTAATGATGGCTTGCGACACCTTGGTCAACCCACTGCTAAACAATTTTTGTTCAAATTTGCCAATATTGTTTGGATCCCGCATATCAGTGATCAGGAAAATGCCGCCGGGTTTTAAGATGCGGGCCACTTCTGTAAAAAACTTTTCCACAGAACCGTAAGCATGGCTTGATTCCACATTGATCACCACATCAAAATGGTTGTCTGGGAATGGGATTTGTTCTGCATTGCCCGTTACATAATTCAGGTTTGGAGCATGATGGCGTTTGTTGGCAAAAGCAACTGCGTTATCTGCGATGTCCATGCCGGTTATTTCGGCCGGTTTAAGATATCTTGCTATGTAGGATGCTCCTCCACCGCGGCCGCTGCCTACTTCCAGCATCTTTTTACCCTGGATCTCTGTTTGGGCGGCTAAAAAATGATACAGTTGAATAGAGTAACGATCTGGTTCGTCTTGCTCTTGCAAAGAGGGGCGCTCTTGTTCATTCAATGGATCAAAGCCATAATTCATGAATACCCAGTTCTCATACGGGAAGCGCTTTGCCAGGTGGTTATAAATGGGTTTCCAGACTGTACGGCGAAACCATGGGTATTCGGTGAGTTCAAGAAATAGTTTGGCTAGCATGAAAATGGGTTTTAGTGTAAAGAAATAAGGTGTTTGGGCATTTCAATCCAGAAAACCCCAAACACCTTAAAAAATCAAAAAGATATTTACGTTGATCAGGATTGGAGCTTGCTATGCTTACGGCTATAACCGAAGTATACTAACAGGCCAACAACCATCCACACCAATGCTGTTTTCAAAGTGAATGGATCGATGGCTATGATCATGCCGGTACAAATCAAAGCTCCCAAAATAGGAACCAAAGGTACCAGCGGGGTTTTGAATGGCCGGGCTTGTTCCGGATTGGATTTACGCATGAACAATACGCCAAGACTTACCAGGACAAACGCCAGCAAAGTGCCAAAGGAGGTAAGGTCGCCAGCCATGCTTCCCGGAACGAAAGCTGCGAATGCGCCAACAAAAATAAACAGAATCCAGTTGGATTTGTACGGCGTACGGAATTTAGGGTGAAGTTCAGCAAATACCTTTGGTATCAGACCATCGTTCGCCATGGAATAGAACACACGACTCTGGCCCAGAAGCATCACCAGAATAACCGAAGAGAAACCCGCCAGAATGGCCACGGTAACTGCGGTAGCCAGCCATTCATAGCCAGGCATGTGGTTTTGTATCGCGTAAGCAACTGAAGCTTCTTTTCCTGAAGTTTTAAATTCCTGCCAATTGGCAACACCAGTCAGTACATGAGAAAAAAGAATATACAAAATGGTGCAAACTGCCAATGAGCCCAATATGCCGATGGGCATATCGCGTTCCGGCTTTTTGGCTTCCTGTGCTGCCGTTGATACCGCATCAAAACCTATGAAGGCAAAGAATACAATAGCAGCTCCACCCAATACACCACCCCATCCATGTTTAAACAAGCCTTCATGGCCAGGTGTGCCTTCAGGAATCATGTAAGGAACATGGTTTTCAGGGTTGACATAGCTCCAACCAACTGCTATAAATATCAATACGATAGAAACTTTAATCGCTACAATAATGGCATTGATGAAGGCAGATTCCTGAGTTCCTTTAATGAGTACCAGGGTAAGAGCCAACAAAATGATCAATGCCGGGGCATTCATAATGCCACCCTCCATTGGGCTATGGCACCATTCATAGGGTATCCTCCCGCCAAGCAGTTTATTTAAATATTCACTCCATGCAATCGATACTGTTGCAGCACCTAATGCATATTCCATAATCAAAGCCCATCCAATAATCCAGGCAACTACTTCGCCCATGGTAGCATACGCATAGGTATAGGCGCTACCTGCAATAGGAATCATGGCCGCAAACTCGGCGTAACACAGGCCGGCAAAAGCGCATCCAATAGCAGCAACTATAAAGGAAAGTGTAACAGACGGTCCGGCAGCTTCTGCTGCCGCTGCAGCGGTGCGAACAAACAACCCGGCGCCAATAATGGCTCCGATGCCAAGTGCCACCAGATTCCAGGCACCCAATGTGCGTTTAAGACCCTTTTCGGAGTCGGCGGCTTGCGCCAAAAGTTGGGAAAGTGGTTTACGTACCCAAAGATTTGCCATACAAGGAAGAGTTTTAGTTTTTAAATCTTGGGGCGAAAGATAGAGCGGTTTTTGAACCACAAGGTTTTTGAGCAGGCTTTTTTGAACTACAATCCAAGTTTTTGCCGCAATGCTTTAGATAAAGCATCTTTGTGAACCATAATCGCCATGGTCTTATACCTGAAATATGCCTGCGAAACGTATAAATACCCTGCCATTTCCTTTTTTACCGTACCCCATGAGTTTTTCACCGTAAAATACTTGGTACCGAGTTGATCTGCGACCATGCCTGTGATGTGCATTCCGTGATCATCGGTAGTGCTGAGCTCATCAAATGCTTGTTGCCGTTCTTCTTGTGTTACCCATTTTTCCTTTACAGGCGCTTTCCAAAGGGAGTCCCGGGCGCCTTGCGACAGGTCGTCCCATGCTTTTTCAGGCATGATAGCCAGGCCTTCTTTGGCTGAAAAGGTTTTTTCGCTTACATCAGTGGCCCAGGCAATCGTATAGCCACCGGTTACGGCCTGTTCAGCAGACTGTACCAATTCGTCGAGCGTTACATTGTAAAACATTCCGTTCGACCAATTATCAGAAACTTCCAGAATGAATGGTTTGTAAAATGGTTGGTGACTGTAGGATGTTAGCGCAACATAGTCGTTCGGGTTAATACCCAGACTTTGAAAATATGACTGTGGGGTATAGGTTTTGCCTTCCCATTGAAATGAAGCAGGAGGAGTACCCATATAGCCATCAAGAGCTCCTTTGTAAGCGGCCATCCATTGTTTGCTCAGTTTCCCATCGGGCATTTTGTGCACGGCTTCTACAATTGCTTTGAGTACGGCTTCCATTTCACCATGTACCGGCTTATCCTGGCCGGTTGGCATGCCGCTGTATACTGCATGCGGCACAATGCCATATTCGCGCACCAGGTTCATTACATCGTGGTTCTCAGCCCCCTGACTGAAAGCGGCTGCTCCTTGACGCCGGATGTAATTTTCAGCCTTTTTAAGGTATGCGGCGCGTACAATATACATTTCACTCAGATCAACGGGTTTTTTCCCCATCCGGATCAGTTCGCTTTCCAGAAAAGAGTTGGTGGAATACACCCAGCAGGTGCTGGATTTAAACTGGTTTTGCACCGGCATAGCCTCCATTGATTTTACCGGTGTGAATAGGTATCCCTGGATGCTTAATGGCAGGTCCTGGCCAAGCATGGTGGTAGCGCAAAGCAAAACGAGCCATGCAGCGCAACTTAAGTTTTTCATATGCTAAAAAAGGTGTGGTAAATTCATGGCAAGGTAATTAGCACTGTTATTTGAAATGATTTGGTTAGACGATCTGTTGGTTCTTAGCCGTAAAAGGTAGGGTTTTGGAGCCTCTATTGCCGTATCTCCATACCGTGATGCAAGATTTTACATTTGAATTGCAGGATTTGGCGGACTTTCGCTTTCTCAAATACAGGAATGATATGTCTGACGAAATTCTTGACCGACCCTTTGATGCTCCTGATGAACCGGAGATCCTGGATTTGGCTGACAGCGGCAAGCGGTTCGTGAATTATTTAATCGATGCCTTTATTGCCCGCGTGTTGGCTGGAGGTTCTAGGGTCTTATTCGAGAGCATCTTTATGGAAGGTGGTGAAGTAAGCACAGAAATTGAAGTATTGGAGTTTGTGTTGATTTACTTTGTGATGTTTGCTTATTACACCTTTATGGAAGGAGGCTTAAATGGCAAGACTTTAGGTAAATACGTTACCCGGACGCGCGCAATAACTCAGGACGGGTATCCGCTGGATTGGAATAAAGCTGCGCTTCGTTCCTTGTGCCGACTCATCCCTTTTGAACCATTTTCGTTTTTATTTGACAAAGGATGGCATGATACCATCTCTAAAACGGTTGTGATCAATGACCGGAAGCATTGAAAAAATCAATTTATTGATATGAAAAGTGAATCTTCCCCACGGAAAATTACCCAGTCTGAACTGGACGAGCTTTGGCGCGAAAACTTTACTATTGAGAAGTCTTCCAAAGCAGCTATTGTTAAAGACTGGTTGCCCCGATATACTGGTATGCCTTTAACGGAATTCGGGGAATTCATTTTACTGGTAAATTTTTCAGGCTATGTAAAGGATTTTGCTGAAAAACACCAGGTGGATATTTATGGGCTGGATCGGCCGATGCAGGCCGCCACCGCAGCCGGTATTACCATTATCAATTTTGGTATTGGAAGTCCCAACGCGGGGTTGATCGTTGATTTGCTGGAGGCCATAAAACCTAAGGCGGTATTGTTTTTGGGTAAATGCGGTGGCCTTAAAACCGGTAAAAACCAGGTTGGCGATTTAATTCTTCCTATTGCAGCGATTCGTGGAGAAGGCACCAGTAACGACTATCTGCCTCCGGAAGTACCTGCATTGCCGGCGTTTGCCTTGCAAAAAGCAGTCTCTACCACCATAAGAGACTATGAAAAAGATTATTGGACGGGTGTTGTATACACAACCAACAAACGGGTTTGGGAGCATAGAGAAGATTTCAAACAAAAGCTTCGTGATTTGCGCTGTATTGCGATTGATATGGAGACGGCCACGATTTTCGTTGCTGCTTTTAAAAATCAAATGCCAGCGGGCGCACTATTGCTGGTGAGTGATATGCCCATGACCAATGAGGGTGTTAAAACAGAGGCCAGCGATAAAGTAGTGACTGCCAATTTTGCCAAAGCACACCTCGCTATTGGTGTTGATTCACTGAAACAACTGATGAATCATGGCATAACGGTTAAACATCTGAGGTTTGAAATGTAAAAGCATCCAGCGTTCTGCATAAATGCTAAACTTGAAAGGAGAGTGGGATTTATGCTACTACCAATTGAACTAGTCCGAAAAGCCACAAGACAATAAACAGCATGAAATTAGCAGCGGTTATAGCACTTACATTTCTTTTGAACACGGGCATAGTTGCCCAAACAACCAATACAGTTCGGCAGATGAGTCTGGGAGAAAGTCTTGAATTGGCATTGGTAAACAGCTCCCAGGTGAAAAAGAACAAAATTGACCGGCAAATATTGGAGCGGAAGGTGAAAGAAGCCAGAAGTGAGGGCTTTCCTCAAATTACAGCAAATATTGGCTTGGATTATTGGCCCTTGTTGCCCACCCAACTGATGCCGGGGGAGGTAGTCAACCTGGCAGAAGGAACCTTCGTACCGGTGCAATTTGGCAGGCCATGGCAATTGGCCGGTACAGTAACCCTTCAACAAAACCTGGTAAATGAAGCAGCTCGTAGAAGTGTTCCTGCACTTAAAACCAGCCGTGGTATAAGTGACCTGATGATTGAACGCTCTGAGGACGAGGTTATTTACAATACAGCCACCGTTTTTTATCAAACCTTACAAACCGAACAACTCCTTCGGGCGGTCAATGCCAATTTAGGGAAATTGGATGCCCTACAGGGCATGGCACAATTGCAATTGGACAACGGGTATGCCGTACCCACCGACGTCAAGCGGATCCGGGTTGCCAGAACCAATCTGGAAACCCAGCGACAAAACCTGTTTACCGGAATCAGTGCCCTTCAACAAACCTTATTGTTTCTGTGTGGATTGCCACATGATGTGATATTAGACCTCGGGGCCGAAATGGATGCACCTGCTGCTGATTCTGCCAGGTGGCAAAGCCTTTCATTGGATCCAAAAACCACCACAGAGAGCCGGCTAATTGCTAACCATCGGGAACTGCTGCAAATTCAACGAAGAAGCACCATTGCTGAAGCACTACCCAGTTTAAGCGCATTTGCCGTCGTTTCTGCTCAGGGATTCCGGCAGGACATCAATTTTTTTGATGTAGACAGGCGCTGGTACGGCGGAGCTGGGGCTGGTGTACGATTGAAAATCCCCATTTTCGACGGATTCCGGGTGCACAACAAGGCCTGGTTGTATAAACTGGAAGAGCAAAAACTGGAAGAGGATCATCGCCAACTAAACAATGCAAAGGCCCTGGAATTCAGGCAGGCTAAAGAACAATTGGCAACCAGTTTGAGAGCGCTACGGACCCAAACCGATAATGTTGCGTTGGCTAGAGAGATTACGGACAAACTCGTGCTTCAATACAAAGAGGGGGTAGCATCACTGACAGATCTGCTCAATGCTCAAACGGCACTTTCAGAGGCAGAGACGAATTATTGGCAACAATTTTTCAGCTATAAACTTGCCGTGTTAAAACTGCTGAAAACTGCCGGCAGGCTAAAGGATTTGAAGTAATGGCACTTCTCTAATTAAGGAGACTGGGTTCGATGAGTTTGAAGGCAGGAATTTCAACGTCGAACAAAACATCATCTTCCTGACGGATCATGGTATAATGCCCCCGCATTTTACCAATTTCTGATTTTAACTCGCAATAAGATCTATATTCGTAGGTTTCGCCGGGCGCCAGTATAGGCTGTTCACCTACCACACCTTCTCCTTCAACTTCACGTAATGGATGGGCTCCATCATGGATATACCAGTGCCTCCGCAGTAGTTGCACGGTATACGGACTCCCATTTTCTATGTGGATGAAATAAGCAAATATGAACCGATCCTCTTTTGGATCGGAATGCTGAGCGAGATAAATTACATCGACGGCAACAGTGATGCCATTGGTTACGGCTATTTCCATGCGGTAAAAATAAGCATCAGGCTTTTTTGTTCAATGAAAAGCCTGCAAAATCTTGTTATCCAGAAAATTATGTGGGAAAGTTGCCTGGGAGGTGCCAGCCAATGGGAGTGGGGTACTGATGCGTGTGAATGATTGGGCGCCGGAGTTTCCATGAGCTGAAACGATAGCGTTCGCTTCTGGGGGCATTGGATTACACATCCTCAAAGCCGGCGCCAATATGACTGCCATCACAGAAGGGCTTGTTTTTGGACTGGCCACAGCGACAAAATGCTGTGACTTTGCTGCGATTTTCCTTGGTGCCATCTTTGAGTTGAACGTTTATGTTTCCATATACGAGCAAAGGACCATTTGGGATTACTTCGATCTTAGTTTCTGTTGAAATATTTTCCGGAGGATTCTCCGTGTTATTCCAATAATAGCTCAGCGCGCCACTTGGGCATTTGGAAACCTGATCTATGATTTTTTCTGTAGACGCCCGCTCCATATTAACCCAAGGCCGGTTGCGGGGATTAAACACTTCACCCAATTGGGTCCAGCATAGGCGGGAGTGAATACATTGATCAGGCTTCCAAACTACCGTGACTTCGCCATTGGTGTATTTTTTGGTTATTTCGCTCATAAGAAGTTAGCTAGCTGGGTGGTTAGTCTTGGAGGGTGTTTTTCCCCTCAGCTTGTTTTAATAAGGCCGATTTAATTTCTGCAAATAAGAGCCCACTGCCCCCTCCGTAATGTTGTACAATTCGGATAAGCGGGTTTTGAAAGGTAAAGATAGCGCGTAATTTGGCTTCGCTTTCTTCCTCAACTCCCCCACCGATCAATACCACGTCAAACCGTCTTTGTTGATACAACTCAATGGCCGTTTCATCAGATAGCGCACCCTCTGCAACCCAGTCGTCTGTTTTATTAATAAGGTTTAGAACGGTTTGCATAATTTCAGGGTGCCTGCCTACTACGAGTACCTTGATCTTTGGATTCATAACAGCGTTTTAAAAGGCTGGCGTTTCAGGGATCAAAGATTCAAGTGCCATCCGGCTTCGTGGAGTGATCTCCCGGGTACGGAATGGCTCTTCCAATTGGTCAGGAGTGCCGAGGTAACCTAGAGCGATCAGGCAAACAGCCACTTCATCTTCGCCTAACTGAAAGGTATCCCGCAATTTTTCAGGGTCAAAACCGGCCATAATGTGCCCATATATGTTCATAGACGTAGCTTGTAACATGAGGAGTGCATTGGCCATGCCAGTATCATGCATGGCATAAAAATTGGGCTGGCCGTTTCGGGCAAAGTTGGTTTTTGCCGTACACAATACCATGGTGGCAGCGTTTTTGGCCCAGGGTTGATTGCCTGGAAGCAGGCAATCCCACATTTGATCAAATATATGGGAGCCTTTCATCCCATAGCGATAGCGCCAGGGTTGTTCATTCATAGAAGATGGCGCCCAGGCAGCGGCCTCTATGAGCGTCATGATTTGCTCTTCTGAAATTGGTTGATCCGAGAAAGCCCGGGCACTCCAACGGTTTTTGATCAAATCGATCACCGGTAGCCGGGTGTTTGCTGTTTTTATCATGGATGAAAAATCCTGCTTAAAAATTGGAAGACGAGGTAAACTCATCTACCGGTATAACGCAAAATCTGGCTTTGTGTTCGTGTGTTGATCCACGTTTAGATGCTCATCGGAACTTCCATGAGCAGTATACGTGCATTGGTATCCGCTTTTATTTGTATTTTATCGGTATTCCAGATGCCGAAACCATCCCGTTTGTTTAATGCTTGATTCTCCACAGTTACATCACCATCCAAAACAAAAACATACACCCCGTTTCCGGCTCCTCCTTTATAGTTGTACTCCGTTTGGAAGCCTGCTTCCAGATTGCCCAGATGGAACCAGGCATTCTGATGAATCCAAACACCGTCATCATCTGCATTGGGGGAAAGGATTTGAACGAGCTTGTTTTTTTCTTCTGCAGATTTCAAGGTAATCTGGTCGTAACGAGGGGTTACATTGCGCTTGTTTGGGAACACCCAGATTTGCAGGAATTTTACAAGCTGATCCTTATTCCTGTTGTATTCAGAGTGGTAAATTCCCGTTCCGGCACTCATTACCTGTACATCACCCTGGCGGATGGTGGCTACATTACCCATACTGTCTTTATGTTCCAGATCACCCTCCAACGGAATACTGATGATCTCCATGTTGTCGTGCGGGTGTGTGCCGAATCCCATGCCTGATTCAACGGTATCGTCGTTCAATACCCTCAGTACTCCGAAGTGCATGCGCTCAGGATTGTAATAATTAGCGAAGCTAAAACTGTGGTGTGATTTAAGCCAGCCATGGTTGGCGTGACCACGGGTGTCGGCTTTATGCAAAACGGTGTTGGCCATATTATTAGATTTTGGATTGGGAATGTGGTTAAAACCGATGATGTTCAGTGGCTTCAGTTCATCGATATTGTTGTCTATCACGGCTTTGGCAACGCCGGAAGTGGCGAGTGCTCCTGCGCCGAGCAGACTGTTGCGGAGGAATTGCTTTCTGTTCATGTGCTGTGATATTTTTATTTTGATGGTACAAAGTTGCATGCCTGACGTGCAGCGAGCCAATAAACTAGATTAAGAAAAACAGGCCATCTGCGTAAAAAAAAAGCCGGGTGAGCAGGTAAGGCTCACCCGGCCGGGCTACATTGTTTTTTATTGAGTATGCTGGATGTTATCTTTCAAACTCAAGCGTGTTCCAGAGGTATTCAGAAATACATTCGCCGTGGTTAAAGCCAAGTTGACAAGCGCGGCGCATGTGTACGCCACCATAAATTCGGGAATGGAAGGCTTCACGACCAGCTTCTTCAAACGAATTAAACCTCCGAATGCCCATACCTTTATCCATATGTTGCCCATCGTCGAAGGCACGTACGCCAAAGAGGCGGGTGAGGGTTTCAGAAGAAACGCCTCCATTGGTAGAGGTTCCTGAAGTGTAGTCCGGGTATGGTGGGGTTGGTACCGGAGAACTCCAATTGGTATGGCCCATTACGTTACGGATGTAAGACACAGGGCGTTGCAGATTATACTTGTACTTCACATACCAGCAGGCAATAAATGCATCCCGCGTACCGATGGTTAGCAAAACATACATTTTGAGGGTGGTAGCCAGATTCAAATTATACTGTGAAACCAATTGGTTAGCAATGCCCAGCCATGAACCTGCCGGCGTGCCGGATTGGCCTGGGTTGTTTGCCCAAAATTGTCCAATGGCAACCTTGTTTGGATCAAAAGAAGCATCATATACCTCTTTTATTTCCTGGTAGTAACTGCTCAGTGGGTCTTCACTATATGGGATAGGAGCTGCTACTTCGCAAATGTTATAGGAGTGGATGACAAACGGGCGGCTTGTCCACCAGAAAGGCATCATGAAATTCTGCCCGAGCGTGCTGCCATCCCAATATTGAGGATTGCCTACACGGCTTGGTGGTGTGTACACAATGTTTTCCATACCCGCCCGGTTGTCAGTGCGAGACCATTCGATGATTGCTCGTACCAGTTCATTGGCGAATTCTTTGGAGCGTTCTGTTACCTCTTGAGGAATGTCATGACTTGCTACCATATCGGCTTCCTGGCGTAATGCAAGTTGCGACATGTTACTTCTGGATTGTGCAGCCATAGTGGGCATCATTTCTTCAAGGATTTGAGGCATGGCATGGCACAACACAATTCCCCAATCGTAGCGCTGATTGGGATCAGGTTTGGGTAAGGATGTCAGTCCCTGCAATTGGCCTTCCATGGAGCGTCCATTGGGCAGCGCATGAACCATAGATTCGTAGGCTGTGATGGCTGCATACGCGTACAAGCGTGAGGCATCCAATGCAAACCAGCCCTGACGCTTTACGGCATCGTAAGAGAATTGCATCCATTCCCGAACAAGGCTGGGATCGTAATCGTAACTAGTAGTTTGTTGATTTTCCTCTACACGGCGACATGACCACCATGATAATGAGCTGACAAGCAGGAGGAGAGAGAAGGCAATTTTTAAGTGTTGACGAACTTTCATGAGTTAAAGTTGGATAAAGTTAACAGATTAATAGTATTACTACCAAAATTAAGCCAAATACTATTGCGAAAAACAACAGACCCTTATAATAGATTAAAAAAAGATCATTTTTAATTGTTTTTTAATTTTTTAAGCAACGCCCAGATCATGATTTGGGTCGTCCTAAATCCTGATCTGAAGCGTGGGGCGATTGGATGAGCCAAACCTTTGTGCCATTCAATCACCAAACATCATTTACCATGTTTACTCAAATTCGTTCTCTTTTTTCTACCAACACCTTTACTGAAAACCGCATGTTCCACCTTGTTTATGCGTTATTTCGATTTTACTGCGGCATCTCCATAGCCATAGGCGCCGGGCTGCCCAAGATTTTTCATAAAATAAATCCTGAGGGGCCCACGCAATGGGATAACCTGACTTTTGGTACGCCTGACTGGTTTATACAACAAGTGGAGCAAGTTGGATTTACGGTAATCTCACCACAATTCTGGGCAGTACTGGCAGCTTATGGAGAGTTTGTTGGCGGATTATTGATCGCTGTTGGCTTGCTAACCCGGATTTCAGCCATTCAAATGGCCTTTCAATTTTGGGTGGTTTCCTTTATCTGGTTTAAAGAGCCTATGCCATTCTCCATGTATTACCAACAACTGATCTTTTGGTCTTTTCTATTGATTGCAGCCGGAGGCAGTGGACGATATGCGCTGGATGCATGGATCAGCCACCGGAAAACCAAATTACAGATGGTAAAACCTGTGTTAACCAGCATACTTCTTGCATTCGTAACCATTTCTGGAAACGCACAGGAAAAACAGGATCGTGTTAGCTACACGCTGACCAATAACAGTTTGCGCGGTCGTCAACTGGAAATCCGCGGATTGGTTGGCTCTCCAAGAGAAAAGATCGGGTACGGATGCCAGTTAGGGGCGCTTCAAAGCAGATCCGATAATAAACCTGTTGGAACCCGTATCTACCTAAAATCAAAGGACCAATGGGAATTGGTCTATGTACTTGGCATTGCGGATAATGGAAAAACGATTGATATCACCAAAAAATATGAAATCAGCCGGGAGCAATGGCTCCAGGTAGCCAACGACGAACAAACGGAGAAAACCCTGGCTCTGGAAGACGTTACGCAAAATCCTGACATGGAAACGGTTGCGGCTCAGTTAGGATTGGACATGATAACCTTCAAAATACGTGGTAATAGTCCTGTAGGCAAGCATGTACATGTAAGAGCACAATTGCCTTTCGATCAGGAACGGTCTACCAACGGTTTTAGCCGAAAACTTTCTATGTTCACAACGGTAAGGGCCTCTTATCCAGTTGGTACAAAAATCTATCTTTGCGAAGGTCCATATTGGAACGGGCCAGTGAAAGAAACCTTATTGTTAGAGGTTGACGCAGAAAAATCCAATTATCTGATCCGTATTTAGCTGGACTTTAGCCATTTATGCGGCCCTAGTAGCATTGAGAATCAATTGTTTAAAAAGGTTGGCTTTTAAATTATTCACATCATCCTTAAATAGGGATGTGAATAATTTCTGTTTTTGCCAAAT